>NZ_JBEPQT010000100.1:0-1017 GCF_040547985.1 Bradyrhizobium sp. LB14.3 | reverse complement strand
CTCCTCTTCACTGGCCGCTGGATGGATGTTGCAGAGGCACATCGCTGGGGTCTGGTGAATGAGGTGCTGCCCAAGGAAAAGCTCGAGGAACGGGTCTGGGAAGTCGCGCGCCTGCTCTCTCACGGCCCGCCCTTGGTCTTTGCGGCTATCAAAGAAACGGCCCGCGTATCTGAAGCGCTCTCATTTCAGGACGCCATGAACCGGTTGGCACGCCGTCAACTTGCGAGCGCCGACGTACTCTATGGGTCGGAGGACAGCCTTGAAGGAGCCCGGGCCTTTGCGGAAAAGCGCGCCCCTGTTTGGAAGGGTAGATAGTGGGACGACGATCACCGCAACGGCTTGAAACCAGAGTACTGAGCGGACGGTCCAATAGGTTTTACCCGGCGCGTGGCCCGGCCGACGCACGGTACACAGGGTCTAAACTGCTAACGCGAGAGAAGGATCAATCGATGTGCATTTATCACCGCAAGCTCAACCGAGGCGAGGCCAAGCTATGAGCGCTTTTCGTGGCCCAGATCGGATCCGGCGAGTTGCATGCATTGGTACGGGAATCATTGGCGGAGGGTTTGTCGCGCACTTTCTGGCGCGTGGGCTCAACGTGGTCGTGTGGGATCCGGCGCCAGACGCCAAAGATCGCCTCGATGAACTCCTCAAGACGGCTTGGCCGACCCAGGAGCGCCTCGGCGCGCGTGCCGAGCATCGGGGGAGTCTGACCTGGGCGAAGACCGCGTCGGAGGCGGTGGCTGCCGCCGATTTCGTGCAAGAGAGTGCTCCCGAGCGGCTCGAACTGAAGCGGAAACTCTACGCTGAAATTGAACCCCTGGTGCCTGCTGATGCCGTCATCGCCACCTCCACGTCCGGGTTCACCATTGCCGACCTTCAGGCGGAGGGTTTGCGGTCGCCGCGCGTTATTATCGGACATCCGTTCAATCCTCCTTATCTCATTCCCCTGGTTGAGGTCGCCGGTGCAACACACACCAGCACAGAGGCGCTCGCCGCTGCGGAGGCGTTTTATCA
>NZ_JBEPQT010000099.1:0-1097 GCF_040547985.1 Bradyrhizobium sp. LB14.3 | reverse complement strand
GAGCTACCACCTCCCGGTGTTCAAGCCCGCCGATGACGGGATCGAACCCTGGCTCAACCTTAGCAACGCCGCAAAGCTCCTGAAGATCGCGCCCAAGACGCTCCGGCTGGCCGCTGAAGCCGGCGAAATCGAAACCTTCCATCCGCTATCGGACGGCCCGTGGATCTTCGCCCGCGCCTCGCTGATAACAACTGCCGCTCAAACTATCGCCGAACGAGCGCGACAGAACCCAAGATACCCCACGGGATCGCATCCCAATCAGCAAAGTCTCTTCTCTTCAACAACATAGACAGATGGGTGTTCTGATGCGCGGTTGTAGAAGTCGAGATATCTGCCGATCGAGGCGCGGGCCTCGCTGACGGTCTCGTAGGCCCGCAGATACACCTCCTCGTACTTGACGCTGCGCCACAACCGCTCGACGAACACGTTGTCCCGCCAAGCCCCTTTGCCGTCCATGCTGATGGCGATGCCGTTGCCGGCGAGCACGGCGGTGAAGTCCGCACCGGTGAACTGTGAACCCTGGTCGGTGTTGAAGACGTCAGGCCGGCCGTGCAGCGCCAAGGCATCCTCCAGGGTCTCGACGCAGAAGGCCGCTTCCATCGTGATCGATAACCGCCATGACAATACTCGTCGGGTAGCCCAATCGAGCACGACAGCGAGATACACGAAGCCGCGCGCCATCGGGATGTAAGTGATGTCCATCGCCCAGACCTGGTTCGGACGCGTGATCTCCATGCCGCGCAGCAGATAGGGATAAATCTTGTGGCCGGGCTCCGGCTTCGTGGTTCGGGGGCGGCGATAGAGCGCTTCTATCCCCATCCGCCGCATGAGCATGAGCGTCTTCACATGCCGGCGGCCGACCTTGCACCCTTGCAAAGCCAGCAGGCCACGCAGCATACGCGAACCGGCGAAGGGATACTCCAGATGTAGCCAGTCGAGACGCCGCATGATCGCGAGATCGGCGTCCGGCACTGGGCGCGGCAGGTAATGGACGCTGCCCCGGCTGATCCGCAGAACCTCAGCCTGCTTGGTGATCGACAGATCGTGCTCACGGTCGATCATCGCTTTGCGCTCAGCAATCCCGCCTTGGTGAGCGC
>NZ_JBEPQT010000098.1:0-1179 GCF_040547985.1 Bradyrhizobium sp. LB14.3 | reverse complement strand
ATGTGTGTGTCAAGGAGAGCAGTCACCTTTTTGTTCGACTGCGGCCACCTCTTCGTCCCGACCGCGGGCTGTGCAGGATGGCGCGCGCAGATCAAGTCAAGGCCGGCCCTTTAGGGCCGCCGCGCAGCGGCTTGGCCTTGAGTTGAGCGAGCACGCCATCATGCTTGGTCGGTTGGGACCGATAGAGGCTCCTGATGTTGGCGGTTCTGTCAGGGCATCTGCCATCCTCGCATTTGCGATCCAAGGGTCGAGCCGGTTCGACGATCTGGGTTGCGTGCCAGATCAAACTCACATTCGGTCGTCGCGCGAGGCGACTGCACCAAGATTCCGCTTGCGGCGGGCAGGCTCGAGAGGACGAGGCCATTCTTCGTTGCGGCGTTTGAAGCCATGCAATCCATCGGTTCGTCCACCCGGATCTTCCGAGGCTGATCGGGCCTCGGCAGATGGGTTATGGTTGTTTCGTTGCGCGCGGGCGAAGCACGCCGCTCGGTGCGGTCCGGGACACGCCCCTTCGGTGCGGTCCGGGACACGCCCTTCGGTGCGGTCCGGGATCAGGCGGCGGGCTTCATCACGGCCCCCTCGATGACGACGCCCTGGGTGACGTACTTCCACAGGGCCACGAGCAGCTTGCGTGCCAGCGCCACGATCGCGCGCTTGCGGCCTTGCGGGCTTCGCTCCTTGAACCAGTGCGTCAGGGCCGATTGCGGCTGGTGACGTATCCAGAGCCAGGCGAGCTGGATCATCGTGGTCCGCAGCCTGGGATTGCCGGCCTTCGACACGCCCTGCTCGTGCCGAATGCCTCCGCTTTGCCAGGGCGTCGCCGCAAGGCCCCCATAGGCGGCGAGCTGGCGGCGGTTGGAGAACTGCCGGTAGAACGCCTCCGACCAAAGCACGGCCGCGAAGTTGGCGCCGAGCCCTTTCAAGGCCAGCAGCATCGCCACCGGATCCGGCGCGGCCTTGTCTGCAGGCTTTCGGGCTGCGGCCAGCAGAGCATCCCGCGCGGCCTCGACCGCCTTGATCTGTTCCAGAAGCAGTTCGATCCGATCGAGCTCGCGGCCGATCTGCGCCTTCAAATGCGAAGGCAGCTCCCGCCCGTCGCCCGTGCGCAAGGCCTCGAGCCGCGCCCGCCGATTGCGCCGCAGCGGTACGTAGTCGGATATTCCCTGCGCGAACAGAAGA
>NZ_JBEPQT010000097.1:0-1278 GCF_040547985.1 Bradyrhizobium sp. LB14.3 | reverse complement strand
AGAGCCGGCTTCGCAAATTTGAACAGGTCGCTAAGTGGAGTTTCTGCCTGAAGGCGGCGATAATCGCCGTGAACAGGAGAGACTATGAGCAGACGAGCACGCCGGAACCACACACCGGCCTTCAAGGCGAAGGTGGCACTGGCGACCCTCAAGGGTGATCGGACGATAGCCCAACTGGCCGAGCATTTCGACGTCCACCCCAATCAGATCACGGCCTGGAAGTCACAGCTCGAGGGGAGCGCTTCGGAGGTTTTCGGACCGGGAGGCCGAGCGCCGGAGATCCCGGCGATCGATGTGAAGTCGCTCCACGCCAAAATCGGAGAGCTGACGCTGGAGAACGATTTTTTAGAAAGCGCGCTCACCAAGGCGGGATTGCTGAGCGCAAAGCGATGATAGACCGCGAGCACGATCTGTCGATCACCAGGCAAGCGGAAGTTTTGCAGATCAGCCGCGGCAGCGTTTATTACCTGCCGCGGCCGGTGCCGGACGGCGATCTGGCGATGATGCGGCGTCTCGACCGGCTGCATCTGGAGTTTCCCTTCGCCGGTTCGCGGATGTTGAGAGGCCTGCTGGCTGCCGAGGGGTGTAAGATCGGCCGCCGGCATGTCAAGACGCTGATGCGGCGGATGGGGATAGAGGCGCTCTATCGCCGGCCGCGCACCACGAAGCCCGAACCCGGCCACAAGATCTATCCGTATCTGCTGCGCGACCTGGAAATTACGCGACCAAACCACGTCTGGGCCATGGACATCACGTACATCCCGATGGCGCGTGGCTTCGTCTATCTCGCTGTGGTGTTGGACTGGGCGACCCGCCGGGTTCTGTCGTGGCGACTGTCGATCACGATGGAGGCGGCCTTCTGCGTCGAGACGCTCGAGGATGCTCTGGCACGTCACGGCAAGCCGGAGATATTCAACACCGATCAAGGCTCGCAGTTCACCGACACGGACTTTACCGGCCTACTCGCCAGCAACGGCATTGCCATCAGCATGGATGGCAAAGGCGCCTGGCGTGACAACGTGTTCGTTGAGCGATTGTGGCGCAGCGTCAAATACGAGGAGGTATACCTGAGGGCCTACAACAACGTCAGCGAGGCTCGTGCCTCGATCGGCCGATACCTCGATTTCTACAACGGCCGCCGGCCGCACCAGAGCCTTGACGACGTCACACCGGATCAAGCCTACTTCAACCAGCCGCCATTCCGCTTGGCGGTCTAACCCCGGCAGAAGCTCCACTTATCGAGGCGGAGATTCTGTTCAGACAAACGGGACCAGCTCA
>NZ_JBEPQT010000096.1:0-1285 GCF_040547985.1 Bradyrhizobium sp. LB14.3 | reverse complement strand
TCGTTGTCGTCCCAGCCGTGTTCATCCTGAAGCTCCTAGGACTGGCGCTATATGCGATCCCCGAATCCGATGATTTTTGTTTCTTTCACGCGAACAATTATCATGGCATCGTCGGATCGGTATCGGTGTTCTACAACTCGGTCATAGGGCGCATCACGCCGTTGCTGCTTATGCAGATTCCTGCCGTCCTACGCACCTCGACAGGCATAGATCTTTTCGTCGGCTACGTCCTGATCATGGTTGCTTTCATGATCGCGTTTGTTGCGGCGATGATATTTCTTGCGCGACGGATCCATCCGGACACAACTCTCTTGCAGCAGATTGCGCTCGGGCTGGCCTTCGCGGCTGTGCTCGCAAGCGAGGCTCCGAGCCTGCACCAAATGTTCTATTGGTTACCAGGTGTCGCCTGTTACATCGTTCCTGCGGCGATCGTCGTCCTTGTGCTTGCTGAACTCGTAAACGCGGCGGAAAATGGAGTGCCTCTCTCGCGCGCATCGACTGCGCTGATGGCATTCGGTGGTTTAGCCGCGGCTATGTGCAATGAGTTCACGGCGGTTTGGCTAATAGGTATCGTCTCCTGCTCGCTGTTGGCTCGCTGGGTGTTTGACCAACGCCTTCAGGTGGATGCACATTTGTGGGTTGGTCTCGCGACCGTCGCCGGTCTCGCCGTCGTGTTGTCGGCGCCCGGAAATTCTGTGCGCATGAGTCAGTTTCCGATGGCGGGTGATTTTTTGAACTCGTTGAAGGAGGCCCTTCTTTTCGGCTTGATTGGCTTGGGGCGCCTGTTCAGAGAGCCTGCGACGGGGACGTGGCTTCTGTTCGTTGTGTTGGTCACAACCGTATTGCCACAACCGAATTACGTGAGTTCGAGAAACAGAAAGGTTTTAGCCGCAGGAGTCGCGCTCATTGGTCTAGGCGGCGCATATTTCGGATATTTTGTACACCAATATGCGACGGGGAACCGTCTTGTGGAGAGGGCGCAGAATGAGGTGCTGGTCTTTGTGCTGTTCAGCCTGACGATGAGCGCCGCGCTTTTTGCCCGAGCGTATCGCGACCGAATTTGCAAGCTAGTCACCGCGTTGCCTTTGCCTTCATCAGTCATGGGTGTTGCCGTGCCTTTGATATTCGGCGCCAGCTTGGCAGTAGCGTTGCACTACAGCAAAGTCGGCATGCAGATTCGGTCGGAGCGAGACGGCTTTAGCGTGTTCTGGCTCGAGAGCATGGAACGTCATGCGCGCCTGACCCTGTCTCCTGAGCAGAGGCTGGTGGTTGCGCAGCACACGGC
>NZ_JBEPQT010000095.1:0-1340 GCF_040547985.1 Bradyrhizobium sp. LB14.3 | reverse complement strand
GAAGGCGCTGGGCTGGTGGGGGCGGTCGTGGGTGCCATCATCGTGCTTCTTGTCTACGGTTTTGTGGCCGGGCGCAGCCGCCGGGCGATCTAACCCACCATGACCGGAATTCTTCGCGTGAGCGAAGAATTCACGCGGTGCGAATGGCGATAAGCAAGATGAAATGGATGCGCGTTGTCCTGGTAGGAGGCATGACACCGGTCAACACCGACCTGGTGTTCGACAAGTTCGCCGATTGCCTTGCCGCCGAGGAGCAGATGCGAAAACACTACACCGACGCCTTCGAGGTCTGGGACCGATGGGCCGCGGCCAATTTCGAGCGAAGACGCGAATACTCAAAGGTGCGCGACCTCCAGGCCAAACGCCTGCTCAGCAACATCGGCACGTGCGTTCCTCATGCAAGCGGCGACACCATAGGCCCTCAGCAGCCGAGCAATTCGACACCTTCTCAGCCTCCTCAAGCCGCAGCCAAGTCCGAAAACGTGAGGTCTGAACGTTCGGAGCACGGGCAGTCGCGAACGAATGTCGCAGGCCCTCCGAAGTGCGGGCCGTAATTGTATAGAAGCTGAACCTGTACCTTCGGATCAGGTTTGAGAGTTCGCGGTGCGGCTAGACGCTCAGCGCGAGGTTCTTGCATCTGCACTCGGAGGTGTCGCTCGGGTTCGAATGCCGGGTCGGGCAAGTTGACGACAAAGGCCACCGCGCCTCGGAAAAAGCGCCGAGCAGCTTAGGGACGCAATGCGCTTTTTGGCTTCAGCTTCTGTCCTGCTACGCCGGAGCGAAAGCACTAACTCAATTGCTCCGGGCGCGGGACCGAGCCTTGCTCTGCGAAGCGGCATTTGGCTTCAGGCGTGACTTTGGACGTGCTTCTGGCTCGATACCGTTCTGCTCGTCAAACTTGCGTATCCAGGATTGGACGTAGCGCGGGTCGTCCGGACAAAGCTGTTCAAGTAAACGAAGGTTCTGCGCTCTGAATTCCACTAGGGCTTTCGGCAAGTGTGCCTCCTCAAAACCCTGCCCACATCTAGGCTGCTGTATCGGAAAAAGTGGTCAAGCCAAAAGGAGGCTTGAAAATTTCGGAGCGTTGATGCAGCGCCAAAAAAAGTGAAAACCCCGCTTGGGGGAGCGGGGCTTTCTTGTCCAGACCGGATAGATAGGTAACAAAGTAGACCGGATGGATGGGTGACAGTTCTCTGTCGGCTGGGAGGATCAGCCGATGCCTTGGCGAGAGAGCTGCGCAATGGACCAACGGGTTAGCTTCATCGCGGATCAGCGAAGCGGAATGTGGACGATGACGGAGCTTTGCGAACGCTACGAGATTAGCCGCAAGACCGGTTACA
>NZ_JBEPQT010000094.1:0-1360 GCF_040547985.1 Bradyrhizobium sp. LB14.3 | reverse complement strand
GGGCTGGAAAACGCCGGCAGAAGCGCTTGACGAATTACTGTCATGAGTGAAAACAATTGGTGTTGCGACGACCGTTTGAATCCGCCATGGCTGCCACGGTCGGAATGATGCAGCAGCGCATCCGGTTTGCCGCGTCGCCAGATCGCCATCACCAGGGCATCGGTGACGAGCTGTGCCGTCATCGCCGTACTCATTGACCAGCCGACCACCCGACGCGAGAACAGATCGACGACGGCGGCCACATAAAGCCAACCCTAAGTCGTCGTCCGTGAAGAACTCTGGTTTCAGGCTGGAGAGCCTGAAGCGTGGCATTGAGAGCGGATAGGATTTGGCCCAGCAGGAGGCTGAGCCAACGGATGAGGCGGCGGAAGTTGTAGCCGGCGGCGGCGAGGACGGCGTTGGTGGCGTCTCCCTGCCGGAACCAGAGATAGTTGCGGCCCATGCGGTGCTCGGCCTTGAGATGGCCGATGACGGGTTCGACGGCGGCCCTGCGGCGCAGTTCGCGCTTGATCTTGGGCGTCACCCCTCGCTTCTGGCCGGAGATGAAGACCCTGAACTTGTGATCGGGCGGCGCGTTGTGACCGCGGTATCCCTTGTCGGCGAGGATGCGCGCGATGGTGTTGCCGACCATCGCTTCCATGTCCGGGATCACGGTGGCCAGCGTGTGACCGTCATAGGGGTTGCCGGGCAGCGCCTTTACATGGGTGACGAACTGGCCGCCCTTCGCGCGGCTGATCGTAGTGGCAACGGAGACTTTGACGCCGAACTCGTAAGGCCGGTGCGCCTTGCCCTTGCCGATGCACTCGACCTCCGGCGCGTGCAGGGAATAGATCTTCGGCCCGCGTTGACGCTGTTGCTGCTCGTGGACGCGCCGCGCCAGCGGCAACAGCTTTGCGAACGCTGCTTCGAGCCCGCTGTCACCGTCGATCTTGCGGCCGATGTCACGGATCACGCGGCCGAGATAGGTGCGCAACTTCCTCAGTAACCGATTGGCGCGCTTGAACTGCTTGGCGTGGGCATAGCGCTGATGCTGGACCAGGGCGAGCTTGCCCACGCGCGCATAGGACTGGCACAAATCCACCGCGTGGCGCTGCGCCAACCCTACCAGCTTCTCGCGCGCCCGGTTCAAAAGCTTCGCATCGGTGGGAAACGTCACGTTCTTGGGCTGAACCGTGGTGTGACGATCACCCGTGACAGTTCGGATGGCTTGATCGTGACCTGCCTCCGAAGTTTCATCCAGTGGCGATTAGAGCCTCAGCGGATGTTGAAGTGCTCCCCAAAACTAGGCCAGCTGATGCTGGAATTTTCCGGGGTTTAGCTCATGCCGGCGGGGGCGCCGATGAGCCATTCAACAGCGATA
>NZ_JBEPQT010000093.1:0-1370 GCF_040547985.1 Bradyrhizobium sp. LB14.3 | reverse complement strand
ACGCCGATCCCAAACCCTTCGTATGGACCGCCGATCCAAAGCGCGTCCTCGCCGCTGTCAAACGCGGCAAACAAGCGTTAGAGTCGCTCCACTAGACGTTCCGCTTGGGGTTTTGCGAGTCTGCTGGTAGGCATGTCACCGGCAGGACGAGCGGGTGATCGCCGTTCTGCACAGTCTTTCCCTACGGCCTCAACGTCGGCGGCCGGTCAAGGCGAACACCTGAGAACGACCGGTCGCGGTAGCCACCCGTTGGCGCTACTGACTTAAATAGCATCGGTTCCGGCGCCTATCCATCGCTGTAAACGGATGCGCGAGCTAGGTGGTCGTCCGTTAAGAAGCCGAATTCAGCGGGGCCCGACAGGGCGCGCGTGCGCCAGAGCTGGATCAGGAACAGGCACGAGAGTTCTCTGAGCTAGGCGAGGATGCGGCGGAAGTTGTGGCCGAGGGCTGAGAGGATGACGTTGGCCGCATCGTCGGCGCGGCCTTGAAGTAGCAGCGGCCGAGGTGGCCACCCGTAGACAGAATGGATAGTGCGTTACGTACGGACCTGGCTACTTTCGGGAAGCCAGGATCTTGGACAAATTTGTGCGATCATTTCGTTGAAAGGCCTTGAATCGCACGTAACGTCACATTGTACGATCTTGAAATGAGATCGCGACCTCTGACAAACGAACGTAAGCTACTCCTAGGGTGTGGGGCGATGGCATACGATCTTGTCGTATTTCGAATTTGCGGCGAACGCTCGCCGTAAATGAGCCGGCGGCAACTCTCCCTTGCCGACGGTCGGGGCGATGTGTAGCAGCGTCGCTCCTCCCAGACTGCCTTCGCCCGGCTTCCAAAATGAGGCCGGGCCTTCTTTGCCGTCGGGAAGACGTTAGCGCCTTGTCGACGCGCAAGTTTGCCTGGTTTCCGGACGAGCTGATCGAGCAAGTTGCGAGGCGAGTCCGGCAAGACAACACGCGTTAGACGACATCGGCATGCTGATTGTCAATCGTCAACAAATCGCAGCCTTCGGTTCTAGCATACAAAGCAACGCTTCCGCAGCCATCAACGACTTGGACGGTTCCGGCCTGTTTTTCCTGTAGACAGGCCATATTGCGCATTTGCGCAGGGACACCAATACCGCAAGGTACCGGCCTAAAAAGGATATCGTGACGCGCACACAACGAACGCATTGGTTTTTGCGTCCCAAAGCCAACTGCTGTGCAGTAGTTCTTATTGTGCAACGGCATCTCTGTGCTCGAGTCGGCGGGTTGCGCGACATCAGCTGCCGACGAGCTATCGCCAAATTTTGGTGACGGCCGGAGCCGGTCAGGCGGCGGCGGTTATGGGCTGACGGTCGGTCGGCTTGGCGATGACCTCGATCCCAT
>NZ_JBEPQT010000092.1:0-1422 GCF_040547985.1 Bradyrhizobium sp. LB14.3 | reverse complement strand
GGCAGCCATGGCGGATTCAAACGGTCGTCGCAACACCAATTGTTTTCACTCATGACAGTAATTCGTCAAGCGCTTCTGCCGGCGTTTTCCAGCCCAGTGTCTTTCTCGGTCGGGCATTGAGGGCCGCTGCTACAGCGGATATCTCGTCGGCGCTGTGGATGCTCAGGTCTGTGCCTTTCGGAAAGTACTGCCGCAGCAACCCGTTGGTGTTCTCGTTAGTGCCGCGCTGCCAAGGGCTTTGCGGGTCGCAGAAGTAGACCTGGAGACCCGCATCGATCTTGAGGCGGTCGTGCTGAGCCATTTCGGCTCCTTGATCCCAAGTCAGCGTGCGACGTAGTTCTTCGGGCAAAGTGATGATGGTGCGCGAGATCGCGTCACGCACGGCTTCCGCCCCGTGTCCCGCAAGCGCAGGTCCGTTCTTCTTGCGCGGAGCTTCGCCATGACCCGCCAACCGGGGAAGGTGCAATAGCATTGTGAAGCGCGTCGTGCGTTCGACCAACGTGCCGATCGCCGAGCTGCCAAGACCGAGGATGAGGTCTCCCTCCCAATGTCCCGGGCACGGCTCGATCGGCCGCTTCAGCGGGGCGCTCACTGATCATGATCTCCGGCGAGACAAAGCCCTTGCCCCGCCTGCGTACGCGCCCCCTGGGCACGCGCAACACGCGGCCGGTTCGCAAGCAGGCGGTCAGTTCGCTGCGTAGTATACCGCGGCCCTGAACGAAGAGAGCCTGATAGATGGCTTCGTGGCTGATGCGCATCGTCTTGTCGTCCGGGAAGTCGATCGGCAAGCGTCGGGCAATCTGCTCAGGGCTCCATGCTTTGGCCCATCGTCGATCCTTTCGCCGGCCATGCCGGCGGCCGTTCCACCGAACGGTGGGGCCAGCAATACAAGCTGCGCTCGGGGCTACGACCCTGCCGGCAAGTCTCTCCTCCACATAAGTCCGCAAGGCTGCGTTGGGCGCAAGCTTGGTCGGCTTGGGCCGGCGGGCAGATCGGTCTGCATGCCATTGGGCAGTTGTTGCCCGATAATCCAACCCGCCGCCGCGGGTGGCCGCGTTCCGCCGCAGTTCACGGGAGACCGTCGAAGCAGCCCGCCCCAAGCGGCGCCCAATCTCCCGTATGGAATGGCCCTGCACCTTTAGAAGGGCGATTTCCTCGCGTTCAGCCAATGAAAGGTAGCGCCCGGAGAGAGGCTTGGCCGAAGATCTGAACATCGATGGTGGCATGCCGCCTGCCTTTCGGAACAATCTGCTTCCGACAGGTTGCGATAATCCGGCCTCAAACGCAGCATCTTCGCTGCTCTGCCCTGTGGCAATCGCCTTCCAAAATCTATTCTGTTCATCGCGTCCTGCAGCAGAAGGCCGGCCTGGCGATGGCAATGGCGCTCGTCCTGACCGCCCCGAACGTCGACTTACAACTTTC
>NZ_JBEPQT010000091.1:0-1437 GCF_040547985.1 Bradyrhizobium sp. LB14.3 | reverse complement strand
GAAGAGGTGCTGCACTCGGCCAAGACGCTGTCATCCGAAAGCACCCGGTTGCGCGCCGAGCTCGACCGCTTCATGGGGAATATCCGGGCGGCGTAGGCAGTCGCTTTTCCAATGTCGTCCTGGCGAAGCCAGACCCATTATTCAGCGAAGAGTTGCGGCGCGTGGCCGGTAACCCCGCGTCTTCGTCAAACCGCTCCGACGAGGGGAGTGATCATATGAAGACACCCCCGCGTCACCTAACCGCTAGTTGCGGCGCCACAAATTTACCGCCGCTTATCCTTTGCCCCGTAACGTGCAGAAGAGTCAGGAAGCGGGCTGCTTCCGGGCTGCGCCTGGTTTTCCGCGAATGGAATGGGGTGGGGGAATGCCCGTCAAGTCGAAGCCGAACACATCGAAGCTGCTCACCCTGCGCTTTCGCGCAAAAATCATCCTTGGCTTCGTGGCGGTGCTCGCCATCCTCGCCATCAGCATGGCTTTCGCCTATTTCGGCTTCGAGCGGATCCAGGCCGCCGTGGCCTCCTACCGCGCCAGCGTGGCGGAAGCGGACCTTGCACGGACGGTCGATCGCGAGCTGATCAGCTACCAGGGGCTGGCGCGGGCCTATGCGCTGACCGGCGCGGCGGATGACGAGACCGCGGCCAAGGCCGCCGAACAAAATCTGAAGGCGGCGATCGCCAAGTCGACGGCCGCGACCACGGGCGCGGCGCGCCGTGAGCAGGTCGGCAGGCTCGAAGCCGAGTTCCAGCGTTTTACGAAGGTGTTCAGCGAGATCATCACGTTGACACGCGAGAACAACAAGATCGCGGCCGATGAGCTCAACAGCGTCGGCAACAAGATCCGCTTCAAGTTCGACGATCTCGCCGACACCGCCGCGCTGGCGGGGCTTGCATCCGTTCAGACCACGGCCAAGGACATCACATCGCAATACCTTGCGGTCTCGACCTCGGTTGGTGCCTTCGTCGCCAAGCCGGAGCCGAAGACCGCCGACGGCGTGACCGCCCGCATCAAGTTCCTGGAGACCCTGTTGGTCTCGATCTATGCCAACGAGCAGAAGATCACCGACCGCGTCACCGAGATCGGCAATCTCCTGAAGCAGTACCGCACCTCGTTCGGAAAGCTGACCGAGAATGTGAAGGTCATCGTCAAGTCGAACGGGGAGATGACCAGGACGGCGGCGGCCATCCTGAAACTCTCGGGCGAGCTGCGGTCGGACCTCTCAGCCGATCAGCAGCGCATCGAGGAGAGCGCCAACGCCACCATCGGCGACACCGAGCGGACGATGCTGATGATGGCGCTCGGCGGCCTCGCCATTGGTGCCGTGTTGGCCTGGATGCTGGGCAATGGCATTTCGCGTCCGATGATCGCGATGTGCAAGGCGATGCGCGAGCTTGCCTCGGGCAATTTCGACGTCGTGCTGCCGGGCCTGGGCCGCAAGGA
>NZ_JBEPQT010000090.1:0-1479 GCF_040547985.1 Bradyrhizobium sp. LB14.3 | reverse complement strand
ATGGCGAGCGCAGTTAGCTGCGGCTGCTCGGCGAGCCAACCCTCGATCACAGCAATATGCGGATCGAGCTTGGACGGCATGCGAACCCTGGTTTTATAGGGCCGACGGGTGCGCCGGTGTGTGGCACGTGGCTCGCCGGAGGTCGTCGTCTTGCCGAGCGTCTTCGCAAAGGTGGCTGTGGTGGCTGGCGCGGTGCTCGTGCTGGCGGCTTGCAGGCCGCGCACTTGTCCGGCACGACGATCGACGCGATTGCCGAGTTCGTCCTGGGTCGCGCGAATCTCGGCCAACAGCCCGACCGGATCGAGCGAGCGATACTGATCGCGCAGCCGCTTCTTTACGGCTGCGGTGACCTTGGGATGCGCCAATGCACGCTCATAGGGTGTTGATGGGAGATGATAGCGCTTGATCACTTTAGCCCCTTCGCGGCGCTTCTCCTTCAGCTTGAATGACGGCTGGAAGAAGTTGACGTAGAGCCTTGCCGCCGCATAGAGGCGACCCATCACGCGCGCCGTCTCGACGCCATCGAAGCGGCCATAACCCATGAGGCGGCGGACGACGGCACCATTCTTCTGCTCGACGAACGCCTGATCGTTCTTCTTGTAGGCGCGCGAGCGTGTGACTTCGAGCTTCTGTTCGCGACACCATGGCACTACGACATCGTTCATGAAGGCGCTGTCGTTGTCGAAGTCGACGCCGCGCAACAGCCAGGGGAACAGGCTCTGTGCGCGGTTGATCGCCTCGACGACCAGCGAACCTTCCCGCGTCACCAACGGCAGACACTCCGTCCAGCCCGTGGCGACATCGACCATCGTCAAAGTCTGGATGAACGAGCCAGCCACCGACGTTCCGCCATGGGCGACCATGTCGACCTCGCAGAAGCCAGGCGGCGGGCTGTTCCAGTCATTGAACGTGCGGATCGGGACCTCGCGCCGGATTGCCGAATAAAATCCGGCACGGCGTCGCCTGCCACCGCTCGCCGCGACCTTCACGTCCACGAGCAGGCGGTCGATGGTTGCGGGGCTGATCGAGAGAACACAGTCACGATCCGCCTGGCCAAGTCGCAATCGGCCATGTTGCTCGAGGGCAGGCAGCAAGGTCGGGATCATCACCTTGAGCCGCTTGCCGCACACCCGATCCGACGCCTCCCACAGCGCCGTCATCGCGTCCTTGATCGTCGCACCATATCTACGCTTGCGCTCTCGCGGTGCCTCAACTGCGCCGGGCCCAACCGTTGCGCGTCGCCGGAGTGCGCGCACCGCATGCTTGCGATGCCAGCCCGTCGTCGCGCACAGCTCGTCAAGGATCCGCCCCTTCTCCGCTCGTTTGGCCGATCGGTAACGTTCCATCACCGCCGACACCACCTCGCGCCTCGCGCCCATGCTGATCTTTCCCGCCATGGAGGCCAGCGAACCAATTTGGTGGCGCCGCTGCATTCATCGGCGAGAAGTTGTCCAGTAACATTCTGGGTGAGGCAATGCG
>NZ_JBEPQT010000089.1:0-1631 GCF_040547985.1 Bradyrhizobium sp. LB14.3 | reverse complement strand
TTCAACCAGCCGCCATTCCGCTTGGCGGTCTAACCCCGGCAGAAGCTCCACTTATCGAGGCGGAGATTCTGTTCAGACAAACGGGACCAGCTCAGTTCGAGCTGCCGGGGGAGGAGCTACGATCGCGGCCGTGGCTGTCGCCACGAAAGTGGAGCCTTTGATGGTTGGTAAGCCGGAGCCGCATATGATCGAGACTGCACTTTCCCGCCTGGGCACGGTACGCAGCGCAACCTTGATGACTGGAGACCAGATCCGGCTGGAGCACCTTCCGCAGCTCATTCAGCAATTTACAGTCGAAGCCAAAGGGGATTCGAACGCGCAAACCCTGGCAATAGAAAAGCCTGCGTTCTTAGCGCTAGCCGGCCATCATCGGGTCGGAAATTGGACAGAGTTGCGCCAGATAGTGGATCAACTCGTAATGTTGAAAGACACGCATATAGTCGCCGACGTCCTCAAGCGGCTTTTGAACTCGGCGTCGCCCACCAGGCCCACAGGGGCATTCTCCGAGCGCGAGTGGATCATGGGAGGCCTGAAACGAAACATCGTGCAAAGACTCCACGTTCTCCAGGACTTTCAAGAAAGACGTTGCACAACAAAATAAAGAAACTGTGGATACTTGGAATAGCCTACGATCATTTCTTGCGAATAGATTGTTTTGAAGCCGTCGCATGCAAAAGCGAGAATTTTGGTGAGGACGACCCCTGTTGGTCAAGCCGGACCAATTCCATCTCGTCGCGAATCCTCAACTCAAGAGCCCCTTCGGGCAAATGCACAATACCTTTGAGATGCGAACCAAGTCGTCTCTCTGCCACTGTGACCTCAGAATCACTAACAGCAGCAAACAAGTTATTGAATCCCAAGCTAGCAAACCATTCCATACGCCGAAGTTCAAGCTCCAGTCCGGTGTTAACCGGCATGGTAGCCGAAGGCTGCTCGATGATAGATGCAGGTGGAAAATTTACGACACCGGAAATTCTCGCCTCTTTTAATAAATCGGCAAAATCCTCCCAACAGGCAAAGGGATCGATCATTACCATTGCTGCGTAGGCATGAATGAACGTTTGCTTGCCGAGGCTGCGCAAATCGCGCAAAAGGCAGTCATTCCAGTCAATGACAGGCAACGTCGCCATCACGAGCATGGAGCCTGCTGGAAGACTTCGCAGGGACGGCGCGTAGATTTCCAAGGGCGCGCCATTAGGCGCAGCCGTTAAGTGTGTAGCAAGCTTGCAGATGACTTTACCCATTCTTACGCCTCCGGCCGTATGGCCAATCTTATACACTGCTTTAGACCAGTTAGGTGTTTCGTCCTGGCGTTTGCTGGAGCGGATTGAGTTTGAATCGTGCTGGCTGGGAAATCCAGCATTGAAGACGTATTCGCAGGGTGTGAGGCTTGAGCTGGTCCCGGTTGTCTGAACAGAATCTCCGCGTTGATAAGTGGAGCCTCTGCCGGGGTTAGGCTGCCAAGCGGATTGGCAGTGGGGTGAAGTAGGCTTGATCAGGTGTGCTGCCGTCAAGGCTCGAGTGGGGACGGCGGCGATTGTACAACGAGGTTTGAGAACGCCCACAGGACCGCTCTTCGCGTGGTTCTTTATCGATATCATCCTTGGTTTGGTTGCCGTGTTTGCGTTCAT
>NZ_JBEPQT010000088.1:0-1692 GCF_040547985.1 Bradyrhizobium sp. LB14.3 | reverse complement strand
AGCTTCTGCAGCGAGGTGATGCCGGTGTTGGCAGCCTGCAGCACCTGCACGCCGTTGGCGATGCCGTCGAGCAGATTGTTGATGTCGCTGGCGCGATTGTCGAGCGACTGCGCGGTGAAAAAGTTGGTGGGATTGTCCAGGGCCGAGTTGACGCTCTTGCCGGTCGACAGACGGCTCTGCGTGGTGGCGAGAAGATCAGCGGTGGACTGGAGGGAGAGCAGGTTCTGACGAACTGACGAGGAGAGAACGATACCGGACATTGAGTGTTACCCTTCTGGTACGCAACGCAACAAACTTCGATTAGGATTAATCGATGCCGGGACGGTGAACATAGACGGCTAACAAAGCATGAAGCGTGTCGCTCCAATCCCTGCGCGGATTCACCATATGCGCGATCGGAGCCGGATCGGGCTCTCCCATATCGCCATGATAGGATGACGCTTTTTCATGCAGCGACCCGGCGTTTGCGACTTGTCAACCATAACTCAGAGTGAGCGATCGGCTGCATCCGAATGCATCGTCTCCGCTTCGCCGAGCGGCACTCTGATGCCGTCGCAAAAAGAAAGCGGCGGAGCCGAAGCCCCGCCGCCGGATCTTGCTTGCGATGTCTTCCGCTTGTTAGCGGAGCAGCTGGAGCACGCTCTGCTGCGACTGGTTGGCCAGCGACAGCGCGGAGACCGCGATCGACTGGCGGGTCGACAGCGCCTGGCTGTTGGCGGCTTCGGTGTTGGTGTCGGCCAGGGTCAGGTTGGACGAACCGGTCTGCAGCACGTTGATCAGGCTCTTGTTGAAGTCCTGACGAACCTGCACCACCGAGAGGTTCGAACCGAGGCTCGACGCTTCCGAGCGCAGTGTGCTCGACGCGGCGTTCAGGTTCGACAGCACCTTGTTGGTCGCGGAGTTGTCGATGAAGTCGACACCGCTGGTCAACGCAGCGAGGCCGAGACCCTTGGAGTTGTAGGTCACGCCGGTGATGCTGAGGTTCGACTTGCCGGTCTCGTCGAACACCAGCTTGAGCTGGTCGCCGTTCAACAAATTGACGCCGTTGAACGAGGAGTCCTGCGAGGTCGTGTCGATCTGGTTCAGGATGTTGTTGTACTGAGACACCAGGTTCGAACGCGACGTCTGGGCAACCGTGTCCTGGATGGGGCTGGAAGCCGTCGAGAAGGTCAGCGCCGAAGTGAGCGTGCCGCCGATCGAACCACCTGCGGCGCTCGATCCGATGGTCGAGGACGCGTAGTCGTTGGTGGTCGAGACCGTCAGCAGGCCGTTGGCGTCGATCGTCGCGGTCAGGTTGTTGGCCTGAAGCTTCGTGTTGAGCTGATCGAGCGTCTTGACGGTGCCGTTGGTGCCGTCGCCGAAGGTGACATTGACCGCCGTGCCGCCGTTGAAGGCGGAGAAGGTCAAAGACTTGCCGCTGATGCCGCCGACGCCCGAGGTCCGCGCCGCGGTGAAGGCGCTCGCGGTGCCGGTGTTGCCGGCAAAGCCGAGCCCGTTCAGCGCATTGCCGGTGCCCGTGATCGAGAGGTCGGCATTGACGCCGGTCGAGATCTTGAGCTGACCAGATGCGTTGATCGACGAGTTGGTCTGGCCGGTTGCAGTCGTAAGCGCAGCAACGCCGCTGGCGTTGATCGTCGCGGTCTGCACGCCGGTGGCAAGGTCGATCGCCTTCAGCACGTCGTTAACCGTGCC
>NZ_JBEPQT010000087.1:0-1695 GCF_040547985.1 Bradyrhizobium sp. LB14.3 | reverse complement strand
ACTTCGATGCCTTCATGGAATTCTCCTCTCCCCATCAGGGGATCATAAGTGGAAAATTCCAGTTCAAACCGGCCTAATTTGGCGGGGGCACGTCAGTTCGCGTGTAGTATAGGCTGCGGTATCCCATCGCTTTCTTTGCAAACCGCTCCCTTTGTTGCGCGGCAGGCGAACTGGGGGTCGCGGCGGCTTCCCGGCTTGCGTCAAAGCAGAGAGCCGACTGAAGGAATTCTGGCCGATTTGGTGGCGGGCCGCGGGAGCTTCGCTCGGATGTGAAGGAGCATGAGCCAAGCTGGGACCGTCAGCTAAGACGGGTAAACCGGACTTGGTCTCCCAACGCGTTTGACCGCCCCCTTTGACCCGATCCAGGCGGCCTACGCCACTCTACCTAACGGATATCGTCGCAGGTGGCGGTGGCGCGCGATGCTCCACATTGAATGATTTCACTTCACAGGGAGTTGCGAGGAGTCGGCCTGCTTCTGGAGTACCAAGCCGAGTTCGCGTGCCTTCTTCCTTACTGAGGTGACATGGCGATCGAGCCCCGGCTATATCGAAGGCCACGCGAATGGTCAAAGCAGGAGGCGCACCGATTGATAGCTCTCACGCGTCAGAACACCCGCGCCGTCGGACCGGGTATCTGGGTTGGACTCCGCCCGGCGCCTACAGTGCGATCGCGATGTGTGTCTCTGTCCTAATTCCCACATTTGCGACCCAAAAGCGCATCCGTTTGTCGCCTTTCGAACAGACGGGCCAAATCCACTCTGCTCCAATTTCACTTTTGGAAGCAGTCATCGGTGGGGAGGCGAGATGGAACGGTCCCTATTAATTGGGATGACGCGCGACAAATATGTCGAGCGGTGGAAGCAGCAAGCTTTCGATCATCTCGACCGAGCTGATCTTAAGAACTCGGTCGCCTCGTTTGTCGGGGAATATGAACGCGCGTTCGGATTGCGAGTTGCCAAACTACTTGGCAAGGTTTGGCGGTTCGCTTCTGACGGCGAACATTGAAGGTTAAGGTGATGGTCCGATGATGGCGCACTACCGAGCTTACCTTTTGGATCACGACCGCCACGTTACAAGCGTGGCCAATTTGCAGTGTGCCGACGAGCAAAAAGCACGGGAACGTGCTCAGCAGCTAGTTGATGCCAACGACATCGAGCTATGGCAACTCGACGGACGTATTGCGGTGTGTTTGAAGCCGCCACAAGCCGAGCCTTGAACCGCCCCGGGTTTGCCGGAGGCCATTTGGTTTAAGTTATGCCGCCATGGCGGGTTGTTCCAGCATTGCGTAGTAGCGTTGCTCGGCTTCGGCAGGCGGGATGTTGCCGATGGGCTCGAGGAGCCGTCGGTTGTTGAACCAATCCACCCATTCCAGGGTCGCGAACTCGACGGCCTCGAAGCTTCGCCATGGCCCGCGCCGATGGATCACCTCGGCCTTGTAAAGACCGTTGATGGTTTCGGCGAGAGCATTGTCATAGGAATCTCCGACACTGCCGACAGAGGGCTCCACGCCTGCTTCAGCCAGGCGTTCGGTGTATTTGATCGAGACGTATTGGGCGGATTCAAACGGTCGTCGCAACACCCTGAAGTTGGAGGTTGCGATGAAAGTTGTAAGTCGACGTTCGGGGCGGTCAGGACGAGCGCCATTGCCATCGCCAGGCCGGCCTTCTGCTGCAGGACGCGATGAACAGAATAGAT
>NZ_JBEPQT010000086.1:0-1718 GCF_040547985.1 Bradyrhizobium sp. LB14.3 | reverse complement strand
TCTGGATTGCTCACATGGGGATTTGGTGTGTCAAGGCGGATGTTCCGCTTTTTGTTTGATTGCTGCCAGCTTTTCGTCCCGACCGCTGGGTCTTTCGGATGGCGCGCGCAGATCGTGTCAAGGTCGGCCCGGAGGGCCGCCGCGAAGCGGCTTGACCTTGACGCGAGCGAGCACGCCATCAGGCTTTGGTGGTCGGGCGGATGCGGGGCGGATAGCTCCTTCTCGTCAGGCGATCTCAGGTTCGAGCCGGTTTTCGCAATCTGGTTTCGCGTGCCAGATCAAACTCACATCCGGTCGTCGCGCGGTCGCGACTGCACCAACATTCCGCTTGCGGCGGGGCAGGCTCGAGAGGACGGGACCATTCTTCGTTGCGGCATTTGAAGCCATGCAATCCATCGGTTCGTCCACCCGGATCGGCCGAGGCTGATCGTTCCTCGGCTGATTGGTTTGAAGACTGTGAGAGGGGTTGCCTCAGGCGGCGGACTTCATCACGGCTCCCTCAATCACGACGCCGGCGGTCACGTACTTCCACAAGGCCACGAGCAGCTTGCGCGCCAGCGCCACGATCGTGCGCTTGCGGCCGCGCGGGCTGTTGGCGTTGAACCATCGGGTCAGCGCCGATTGCGGCTGGTGGCGGATCCATAACCAGGCGAGCTGGATCATCGTGGTTCTCAGGCGCGGATTGCCGGCTTTCGACACGCCTTGCTCGCGCGCGATCCCGCCGCTGCGCCAGGGCGTGGCCGCAAGACCGGCATAGGACGCAACCTGGCGGCGGTTGGCGAACTGTCGCCAGAAGGCCTCCGTCCAGAGAACGGCAGCGAAGTTCGGACCCATGCTCTTCAGGTCGAGCAGCATCGCGACCGGGTTCGATCCCTCCGTCCCTCCGGCCGGCCTGCTCGCGGCCAGCAACGCATCCTGCTCGCGCTCCACCGCCGCGATCTGCTCGAGCAGCAGTTCGAGCCGGTCGAGTTCGCGGCCGATCTGGACCTTCAAATGCGCCGGCAGCACCCGTCCGTCCCCCGTGCGCAGGACATCGAGCGCTGCCCGGCGGTTGCGCCGCATCGGCACGTAGTCGAATATGCCTTGTGCGAACAGAAGACCCTTGATCCGGTTCACATGCACGATCCGCTCCGCGATCAATGTCCGCCGCTCGCGGCAAAGCCTGCGACGGTCCTCCTCTTCCGGGGAGGGAGCAGCGACCATCGCACAGACCCGCGGCTCGCCGCGCTTGTAGGCCAGAAGCGACCGCAACAACGTCTCACCATCCAGCCGGTCCGTCTTGGCGCGCCGGCGCCGGCGCGGGGTCGCGATCGAGGCCGGATCGACCACGTGGCTCTCAATGTCTTCCTGTTGCAGAGCGCGGTGAAGCCAGAACCCGTCCAGCCCCGCCTCCTGGATGCTCACGATCCGATAGCTTTCCCCCGTTCGCGCCAGGGCCTTCTGCTTCAGCTCGGAAAACAGCTTCAAAAGTTCCGGAAGATCGCCGGCCTTCACGCTGTGTTTGGACATCTTCTCGCTATGGCCCGGCGACAGCGAGGTCACCAGCCATGTCGAACGGCTCAGTTCCAAAGACACAAAAATTGCGCCAAACTGCGTGCGGATAGCGGTCGGTCCGTCGGAAGGATGATCGAGCAACATCGTCGTCTCCAGGTTGGGTGGTATTGCAACCTCAGTCTGGCCTCAGACTTGGTCGCTATCCACTCCCCATGGAATCTTCG
>NZ_JBEPQT010000085.1:0-1856 GCF_040547985.1 Bradyrhizobium sp. LB14.3 | reverse complement strand
AGCTTGGAGGTGGAAGTCCTCTATCCAGCCTGATGGCGGCGAAGGATTAGCGAAGCGCAAGGGCGTCATCGTGAGGTGGGGTCTGAAGACAGCGTGGAGCAAAGCCGCGGCCCGATGGACAAGCACCGGATAACGAGGCCTACCCGGCCGGACGAGCGAGCAACTGATCGCGAAGTCCACAGTCATCAAGGACCGGGGTGGTAAATCCGGCGGGGGTGCGGTGAAGGCGGTCGGTCTTACCTCGGGAGGTCTGTGCTGTGTCCCGGCAACGGGACTGAGGCCGTCGCAAGGCGGCCTGACCGCAGTGCAGAAGTCAGCCGAGGGCATAGTAGGCGGCGGCGCGCTGCCGAAGGCCTGAACGGTGGAAGAGGCCAGTAGAGCGGTAATCTCGTGCGAGCCATGCGGCAGAAGAAACAGATCGAACTGAACTTGGGCACCGGAGCGAGGGGTGAAGCCCCGAAGGCCGCCGCCCAAGAGGCCGAAGCACGTGCGGCGAAAGCCAGTCTCGAACGCCCGGCGGTCGCAGGGCCGTTGATGGAAGCAGTGGTCGAGCGTGAGAATCTGAAGGAAGCGTTGGCGCGAGTGAAGCGCAATAAAGGTGCGGCAGGCATCGACGGCATGTCCGTTGATGAGCTGCCGACCTACCTGAAGGAGCACTGGCCCACGATCCGAGCCCAGTTGCTGGAGGGCACCTACAAGCCGCAACCGGTACGACGCGTCGAGATACCGAAGGCATCGGGCGGCACTCGGCCGCTCGGCATCCCCACGGTGCTCGATCGCTTCATCCAACAGGCGGTACTGCAGGTGCTGCAGGCGGATTGGGACGGAACGTTCTCCGGAACGAGCTTCGGCTTCCGGCCGAAGCACTCGGCGCATCAGGCTGTGGAACAGGCGCAGGCGTACATCGCGTCCGGGCACGGCTTTGTCGTGGACATCGACCTGGAGAAGTTCTTCGACCGGGTCAACCACGACATCCTGATGGGGCTGGTTGCCAAGCGGGTTGCTGACAAGCGCCTCCTGAAGCTGATCCGCGGCTTTCTGACCGCGGGCGTGCTGGAAGGGGGACTGGTCAGCGCGACGGAGGAAGGTACGCCGCAAGGCGGCCCGCTCTCGCCGCTGTTGTCGAACCTGATGCTGGATGTGCTGGACAAGGAGCTGGAGAAGCGCGGCCACCGCTTCGTGCGCTACGCCGATGACTGCAACATCTATGTGCGCAGTCGAAAGGCCGGCGAGCGGGTGATGGCCGGCATCGAGAAGTTCCTCGAAAAGCGCCTCAAGCTGAAGGTCAACAAGGCCAAGAGCGCGGTTGCCAAGCCGAGCGTCCGCAAGTTCCTGGGCTTCAGCTTCACAGGCGGGAAGGAGCCGCGGCGGCGTATCGCACCGCAGGCGATTACCCGCTTCAAAGCGAGAGTCCGGGAGCTGACGCGACGCACGTGCGGACGAAGCCTCGAACAGATCGCCAAGGAGCTGTCCACTTACCTTGTCGGCTGGCGCGGATACTTCGGCTTCTGCCAAACCCCGTCGGTGTTGAGCGCACTCGATCAGTGGATCAGGCGGCGGTTGCGCGCCATCGCCTGGAAGCAGTGGAAGCGTGGTCGCACTCGCTTTGCCGAACTGCGACGCCGTGGTGTCGGCCGGGATCTGGCGGCTCAAACTGCCGGCAGCCCACATGGCCCTTGGCGGTTGGCGGCGAGCCCTGCGCTTAACATTGCCTTGCAAACTGTCTTCTTCAGGTCACTCGGCTTGGCTTCCATCGCGGCTCCGAGACCCGCATAATCCACCGAACCGCCGTATACGGACCCGTACGTACGGTGGTGTGGGAGGGGCGACGCCGCGAGGCGTCCCCCTATCCCGAT
>NZ_JBEPQT010000084.1:0-2007 GCF_040547985.1 Bradyrhizobium sp. LB14.3 | reverse complement strand
GCCCATTGGGCGTCAGTCAAAACGAATCGGTCCATCCCAAGCTTGAATCACAACCAAGCCCCGATGAGAATCCTGAATCCCAACAGACCCTAGGACGTGTTAGTAGAAAGGAACTACGTCATGAGCCCGACCGGAGACGGAATACCGTTCGAGAAGGAGGAATTTTCCCGTCGCTTGGCGTTGGTGAAGAAGGAAATGGAACGGCGGGAGATGGATACGCTGCTCATCAGCGAGCCATCCAATATCTATTATCTCACAGGATACGAGGCCTACTCGTATTACGTATTTCAAATGCTGCTTGTCCACCGCGATCTTGATGAACCCGTCTGGATCGGCCGATTCATGGATGCAGTGTCAGTGCGGCGAATGACACATCTTTCAGAGAAGGCCATCCGCCCCTACACGGACGAATATGTGCAATCCTCCGATCGGGATCCAGTCGATTTTCTCGTTGCGCAGCTCAGAGAGATTTGTCCAACCCTTGAAGCTATCGGGACTGAGACGGGGTCCTACTATTACACGGCAAGAGCCCATACCAAGCTTCTAAGCTGTCTCTCAAATGTTCGCTTCGTTGACGCCGAACTCCTCATCAATTGGGTTCGCATTCGCAAGAGTCCAGCTGAACTCGCAATCATGCGGGAGGCGGGCAAGATATCGAACGCGATGATCACTGACGCTATCGAGGCAGCAAAGCCTGGCATGCGAGAGTGCGATCTGGCTTCAGTGATTTACCAACGCATGATCGCGGGCACGCCTGAATACGGCGGTGTTCTACCTTCGAGCCCGACCTACTTGCTCACGGGCTCGCGATCAGGCGAACCGCATGCGCCCTGGACGGATCGTCTAATCGGCACAAACATTCCTGTGAATGTGGAGACCTCTGGGTGCCGCCGCCGCTACCATGCTCCCGTTAGTCGCACGATATTCCTTGGCTCTCCGCCGGACGCCTATCTCCGCATTTCAAACGCCGTGGTCGAAGGTATCGAAACGGCATTGGTGGAGGTGAAACCTGGCGTCACTTGCGCCGATATCGAACGGACTTGGCAATCGACGATTGCCCGGCACGGCTTTCACAAGGAAGCTAGACTTGGTTACTCGATAGGGATTGGGTTCTCGCCAACCTGGGGAGAACGCACGGCTAGTCTTCGTAATAGTGATCTCACTGTTCTTGAGCCGGGCATGGCGTTTCACATGATGCCTGGGCTATGGCTCGGCGAGAATGGGGTCACCATTACTCAATCGTTCATTGTGACTGAAAGTGGTCGGGAAGACCTGACCACAATCCCGCGACAACTGGTCATAAAGTAAAACGGGCAGCGTTTTAGAAATGCTGACCGAAACTACGCAATGCGGGTCGCAGCACTGAGTTGGCGCGACTCTCGTTGCAACGGTCCCTTCTACCGGAGGCCCGGTCGGTGTGCCCGAGCATACCAGCGCAGTCCTCCAGCAGTTTCGTCCCCCAGCCTGTAGATCGTTTTTCAGCTCTCCTGAGTCAACGCTATGACCGGGCGATCTCCTACAGCCATTTTCGAGGGACTTACATCCGCACCGAAGCTTGTTACTCGCACGTGCCTCATCGCGCTCTACCAACGAGGTCGCAGCCTATGCCGTTGCCTCGCTTGGTACAGCCAAACCTACGGATTGAGCGAATATTGGCTCACCGCGCTCATATTTCTCAGAGCGATGGTCTTTCAAGTCTATCGCTCAAGTCCTTCCGCCGCCGGGAGGGCCGGACGAGTTCATTGGGCGCAGCCTACGAAGCGTGTCCCTCATTCATCGGAATTACGCGGAGGCTGTCCGTGGTAATAGTAACATCAAGGACGTCGCCGGATTTCGGATGACGTCCAAATGGAAGGCGTTCCTGCATTGTGAGTCGCTCTCCATTAATATCAAGCACAACCCGGGTCGCGCTTCCCAAGTAATGAGAATGGAGGACGCGCGCCTGCTGGCTCTGGCCCGCAGCGCCATCGGCCGACAACTTGACCTGTTCCGGCCGGATCACCACTG
>NZ_JBEPQT010000083.1:0-2054 GCF_040547985.1 Bradyrhizobium sp. LB14.3 | reverse complement strand
CTAGCGCATCCAGAGCCTCTCACGACCAGAATCGGGGAGAGACCCATGTCACGGCAGACGGCAATGCCAGGGAGCGGATACCGACACAATCGACAACCGCGGCCGCAGCAACAGATGGATCTGTTCGGGAGCGGCCTGCCGAACGGCGCCATCGGCGCGCCAGCATGGCCGGAGTTGCCGGCGGAAGCCCGGGCGGCCCTCACAAGCCTGATGACGCAGTTGATCCTCGACCATGCTGCGATGACAGCGACGCCGCCCGCGAAGGGGGTCGATCATGATCTCTGACAAGGTCAGGCCTCATCATCTGGAGCGTAAGGCGATTCTTTACGTGCGCCAATCCTCAGCACATCAGGTGTTGCACAATCGCGAGAGCAACGCATTGCAATACGCCATGCGGGACCGGCTGACGGCACTCGGGTGGTCAGAGATCGTAGTGATCGATGATGATCTCGGTCGTTCAGCCGCCGGCGGCGTGCAACGCGCCGGTTTCGAGCGAATGGTAGCAGAGGTTTGCCTCGGTAAGGTTGGTGCGGTTTGCGCCCGCGAGGTCTCGCGCTTCGCCCGCAACAGCCGGGATTGGCAGCAACTCATCGAGATGTGCCGCGTGGTCGATACCGTTCTGGTCGATCAGGAGACTATCTATGCGCCAAGGCACGGCAACGACCGCCTGCTGCTCGGGCTCAAGGGCAGCCTCAACGAGTACGAACTGGATTTGTTGCGCCAACGCTCGCTCTCGGCCCGCTATGAGAAGGCGCGCCGGGGCGAGTTGGTTGTGGCGGCGCCCGTCGGCTTCGTGAAGGCCGGCGACCGTTATGAGAAAGATCCGGATCGGCGTGTCCAGGAAGCGATCGAGCTGGTGTTCGACAAGGTCGAGGAACTTGGCAGCGCGCGACAGGCGCTCTGCTGGCTCCACGAGTACAATCTCGATCTACCAGTGAAGCAGTCCAACGGCGACACAGCCTGGCGGCGACCGAGTTACTCCGCCATCCACCGGATCATTGAGAACCCGGTCTACGGCGGCGCCTATGCCTATGGTAAGACGGCTGTGGCGGCGGGATACAGCGCCGCAGGCGTGAGCGTGAAGATCCGCCGCAAGACGCGGAGCGAATGGCTGGCGCTGAAGCCCAACACCCACGATGGGTATGTGAGCTGGGAGAGGTTCGAGGCGATCCGCACCATGGTCAGCAGCAACGTTCCCACCGGTCGGCATCACGGCGCACCCAAGCATGGTGACGCGCTGCTGGCCGGTCTGATCCGGTGCAAGCGCTGCGGCCGCAAGCTCACACTCCGGTACTCCGGCATGAAGCACCATATCCCACGCTACAGCCGCAGCCGCGCCTGGATGGACAATGGCGGTCCTCACTGCATCGCCTTCGGTGGATTGCGTGTCGATGACGCAATCGAGGAAGCACTGCTTGGCATCGTCGGTCCGGGCGCTATCGCCGCTGCAACCGCTGCCGCCGAAGGAGCCAGGGAACAGCGGGATCAGGTGCGCGATGCGCTCAGTCGCGATCTGGAAGCGGCGCGCTATGCCGCCGACCGGGCTTTCCGGCAATACGATGCCGCTGACCCCGCGAACCGGTTGGTGGCGAGTGAGCTGGAAGCGCGCTGGAACAGGGCACTCGCTCACGCGGCGGAGGTCGAGGGCAAGATCGCCATGCATGATGCGGCGACGCCCGCACCCATTGCTGATCCAGCTTCGCTCGGCGTGCTGGCCTCGAACCTCAAAACGGTCTGGGATGCGCCGACGACGGATGCTCGTCTCAAGAAGCGCATTGTACGCACCCTCGTCCATGAGGTCGTGGCCGATATAGACGACGCGGCGTCCGAGATCGTTCTCATCGTCCACTGGGTGGGTGGCGCTCACAGCGAGTTGCGCTTGCCCAAGCGCCGGCGCGGACAGCGCAACAGCACTTCCGCCGATATTATCCAAGCCGTGCGTCAACTGGTGCTGATCGCCAGCGACGATCTGATTGCCGGCCTCCTCAACCGAAACGGCCTCAAGACGGGCAACGGCAATCGCTGGACCCGCGAGCGCGTCACATCAATGCGCT
>NZ_JBEPQT010000082.1:0-2174 GCF_040547985.1 Bradyrhizobium sp. LB14.3 | reverse complement strand
CAATGCGCGCCGACAAGACCGACCAGAGCTTCACTTCAATGATCTATCTGGCCGCGGCCGCGATAAACTCCAGATGAATCCCAACAGACCCTAGTTTAGATCCACCGGGCCGCGTTCATCGACGACGGCGTCGACAAAACTGTGCCTTGCGGATGGCTCCGAGCTTGGTTCATTCGCTCTTCCAACTGCCCAGGAGCAGATTGACGTCCGGCGCGTCATTGCCGGGCATGTTTTCGTATGAGGATGCCATCGTCCCTCTATCAGAAGTGATGTTACTCTGGGCTTGCAGCCGACTCAGACAGCGCGCCCTAAACCGCCGGTATAGTCGCGGCACGTGAAAATGCCGTTCGCAATCATCGCGAATTCGAGGCAATTCCGACCGACGATGGACTGGTGATATCCTCGTAGCGGACGTAGCGAAGGCGTGCGGGTTCTCTCGCGGCCACTTCACGCGCTCATTTCGCATAACAACGGGCATGACGCCCCATAAATGGCTGCTGCTACGCCGGATCCAACACGCAAAAACGCTATTGCTGGAATCGTCGATTACCGCCGCGGAGATCGCCGTCATTTGCGGGTTTGCCGATCAGAGCCATCTAACGCGGGTTTTCACGCGTTCGTCGGGACGCCGCCTTCCGGATGGCGCCGGGAACATAAAGGCCAGAGAACGCTAGGATGCGCGATACTGAACGGCAAACGAGGCTGGCTCGACGAAACGCAATAGCTTGTTCGGCGCACTCAATTGACCAAGCGGAAATGGGCGGCTCAATCATACGGCCGCTCCTGTCCAACGGCCGATACCATCAAGCTCCAGCGTCAGAAAGTGACGCACCACCGGTGAATTTGGGCCGATGTGAAACTGTGTAGTCTCCCGCTGAATATCCGCATCGGCATTCGACAGGCGATGATGCTGGCGCAAATGCTCCGCCCACGACTCCACCATGAACCATTCCACGATGCGCTCCGAATCCGCGGCGTCTTCCGTGATGCCCCAGCCGTAGGCTCCGTCGCGCCGTCGCGCCTGCGACAGGCGCTTCAGGCACTCAAAGAACTTCGGACGGTCGTCCCTTGCGATGCGATATTCGATAAGGACAAGCACCGGCCCACGATCATGCTCGACCGGGTCCGCGGTCCGCG
Source organism: Bradyrhizobium sp. LB14.3 (assembly GCF_040547985.1). Classification (NCBI taxonomy): domain Bacteria; kingdom Pseudomonadati; phylum Pseudomonadota; class Alphaproteobacteria; order Hyphomicrobiales; family Nitrobacteraceae; genus Bradyrhizobium; species Bradyrhizobium sp. LB14.3. The sequence goes on along the minus strand of NZ_JBEPQT010000082.1, from coordinate 1,037 downwards.
AACGATCGACTTCGTTAGAACGCCGTCGGAAGCGGCAGAGGATTGTTGCGGGGCTCGGCAAACTGCGCACCGGGCTAAAGAAGGTGCCTGCCAAGAGCGACGGTACGCTGCTGCGGGCAACGTGCAACATACGCGAGTTCGGCGGGACCAAGTATCGCGGGCGAACGGTCGACGCGATGTACTCCACTGCGGAGTGCATGAGCCGCTTCGACGTGATCGCGGTGCGGGAGTACGGGCCGACCTCAAGGCTCTCAAGGACATTCTACGTCTGCTTGGCAGGCAGTGGGACGCCATCTTCACAGACGTCAGTTCGCCGACGGCAGCAATTTCGAGCGGCTCGCCTCGGTCTACAACACGGCCAAGGTCAGCTTCACCGAACTTGCCGGCGAACTGGTTCTGTCGAGCAAGACCGCCACGGAGCGAATGAGCCAGGTCGCCCGTGTCCCCTTAGTCTGCGTTTCCAGGTGGGTTTGGCCAAGAGAGCCGGTCCCGTTTGTCTGAACAGAATCTCCGCGTCGATAAGTGGAGCGTCTGCCTGGGTTAGGCCGCCAAGCGGCCTGGCGGCTGGTTGAAGTAGGCTTGATCCGGTGTGGCGTCGTCAAGGCTTTGGTGCGGTCGGTGACCATTGTACAACGAGGTTTGAGAACGCCCACAGGACCGCTCTTCGCGTGGTTCTTTATCGATATCATCCTTGGTTTGGTTGCCGTGTTTGCGTTCATGGGGCCGTCGACAAGGCTGGCGATGTCGCCTTCCGCTGCACGCTGGATGGATCGCAAGCAGATCGTTGGCTGGAGGTTCCAGCATGGATGTTCGACCGGACGGCATGCCCTGAGGCGGAGCGTTTGGCAGCTCGGCCATTTGTCAGCATAACCGCACTTGCAGCCCTTTCTGCGCTTCTCGATCTGGTGTTGATGGATCGAACGCCATCAGCTGCCCTGCTTTCTAGCGCATCCAGAGCCTCTCACGACCAGAATCGGGGAGAGACCCATGTCACGGCAGACGGCAATGCCAGGGAGCGGATACCGACACAATCGACA
>NZ_JBEPQT010000081.1:0-2225 GCF_040547985.1 Bradyrhizobium sp. LB14.3 | reverse complement strand
ATTGAGCAACATCATTGTCTCCAGGTTGAGTGATTCAGCAACCTCAGTCTGGCCTCAGACCTGGTCGCTATCCACTCCCCATGGAATCTTCGCTTCGCTCGCAATGACGAAAAAAACGCCGGCTTGCGCCGGCGTTTTGTTTTTCAGAGTGTCGCGTCTGCTTAGTCGAACAGCGCGTCGATGTCGTCCTGCGAGGCGTGGCCGACGTCGCCGGCGAGCTTCGGGCCGTTGAGGAGTTTTTCGTCCTCGCTGCGGGTGTCGGCGGCCGGCGCGGGCACGTGGGACTTGATCGCGTCGACGCCGCCCCAGATCTCCATCATGGAGTTGATGTGCTGCTCGATGAACTTCATCGTGCTCATGACCTTGCTGATGCGCTGGCCGGTCAGGTCCTGGAAGTTACAGGCTTCGAAGATCGAGATGACGCGTTCCTGGATGTCGTCGGCGAGCCGTTTCTGCTGATCGGCCGATTGCACCTTGGACATCGCGCTGGCCGCTTGGTCGATCGACTCGGCGGCTTCGAGGATCTGCTGGGTCGCCTGTTCGGTGCCGCCGACGACCGCGCCGAGCTCGCCATTGACCTTGGCCATTTCGCCGCCGTCGAAGCTCTTGCCGTGCAGCGTCGCGATCTCGCGCTTGGTACGGTCGATGGCGTCGTGGATGAGGTCGAGCTCGACCTTCAGCTTCTCGCACTGCTCGATCTGCGCCCGGTAAGTATCGAGCATGGTACGAGCTTCGGAGAGCTCGTGAGCGGTGGAGGCGTCGATCGCCGCCATGGCCGCGCTGCCGGACAAGGGCGGAGTGCCCTTCGCCATCTGTGCACGGATCGCACGCAACTCGGACATGATCTCGCTATGCATCGGCGGAGCCTCCTCAATCATTTCGGGGCTTGGCATCTCGCCGACAACAGCCTCTTCGACACGAAAACGTTTGCGGTGAATAGCCATCAAGAACTCCCCCCACCTCACTCACGCGTCGTTTTAGGCAGAAGCGATTTAACACGAAGTTCACAGCCGGAACTGTCGTGCGGTCGCGTGCGACGGCGTGAAAACCTGCAATTAACCATCCGTGCGCGCCGTTCACCGAAAATAAACGCTGATCGCCAAATTGCCCCGCCGCTCGCGACGTGGTGAATCGAAACGCCGGCTCCGTTTACCAAACGAAACGGCTTTTGCTCTTTATTGACCACGTCGAGGGCGCGGATCAGCCAGATGCGTTCGACGGCGAATGTAACTAGACGAAACAGTACAGAGTACGTCGATGTTCAAAAAAATGTCTGTCGCGCTGCTCGGCAGCGCTTGCACCTTCATGGCCGGCGCCAACAGCGCCAGCGCCTTCGACAATAGCGTGCCGAACGATCCGCCTGCGGTACTTTACCAGCCGCAGGTGCCGCCGGCGCCGGTGCGCGTCGCCTCCAACGCGAACATGGGCGGCGGCTTCATCGAGTTCATGTTCGGTGAGGGGCCCGGCCGCGGTCCGGCCTATGCTCCGCAGCAGCCGATGTATCAGCAGCAGCCGGGCTATTACGACCAGCGCCGCCTGCCGCCGATGGGCGAGCCGCAGATGCAAGGCGCTGGCGTGCAGCCGGAGGCGGTCGATCCGCGGCAGCGTCAGTTCGATCCGAGATTCGAGAAGCAACTTGTTGACTATAGCGGCAACGAAAGTGTCGGCACCCTGGTGGTCGATACGCCGAACAAGTTCCTCTATCTCGTCGAGGGCAACGGCAAGGCCATGCGCTACGGCATTGGCGTCGGACGTCCCGGCTTCACCTGGTCCGGTGTGAAGTCGATCACGGCCAAGCGCGAATGGCCGGCCTGGACGCCGCCGGCGGAAATGATCGCTCGTCGCCCCGACCTGCCCAGGCACATGGAAGGCGGCCCGGAAAATCCACTCGGCGCCCGCGCGATGTATCTCGGCTCCACGCTCTACCGTATCCACGGCTCCAACGAGCCCTGGACCATCGGCACCAACGTCTCTTCCGGCTGCATCCGCATGCGCAACGAGGACGTCATCGACCTCTACGGCCGCGTCAATGTCGGCACCCGGGTCGTGGTGATGTAGACGCATCGCGCTCGAAACTAAAACGGCCGCCTCGTGGGCGGCCGTTTCTGTTGTGTGCCGAGTATGGACGAGAGCTTGGAGGTGGAAGTCCTCTATCCAGCCTGATGGCGGCGAAGGATTAGCGAAGCGCAAGGGCGTCATCGTGAGGTGGGGTCTGAAGACAGCGT
>NZ_JBEPQT010000080.1:0-2238 GCF_040547985.1 Bradyrhizobium sp. LB14.3 | reverse complement strand
CCTCATGTTCGCGCAGCACACCGATAATCTGTTCTTCCGTAAACCTGGCTCGCTTCATCTGTCCGTCCTTCAGAAGGCCGGACTCTAACTTCAACTGGAGGAAATCGGCAGGGGCAGGTCAGGACGATGCGGCCAAAGAAGCACAGGACGATGGGATCAAACGATCTGTTCCGGGCGCGGCTGGACCAGATCATCAACACGAAGCACGAGCTGGTTCTGCTCGCGGACAGGATCGATTGGCACTGGATCGACGGCGAGATCGCACCGCTCTACAGCGAGAACGGCCGACCGGGGATCGAGACCCGTTTCATGATCGGGCTGTTGCTGCTCAAGCATATTTATGGGCTATCCGATGAAGGGGTGTGCGAGCGTTGGGTCCACGACCCATATTTCCAGTTCTTCACCGGCGAAGAGTTCTTCCAGCACGCCTTCCCGGACGAGCGCTCGGACCTGAGCCATTGGCGCAAGCGGCTCGGCGACAAGCTGGAGCTGCTGCTGGCCGAGAGCCTGCGGGTGGCGCACGAGGCCGGTGCGTTACGCAGCCAGGACCTCAAGCAGGTCACGGTCGATACCACCGTGCAGCCAAAGGCCATCACCTTCCCGACCGATGCCAAGCTGCTGCATGCGGCCATCAAGGGGCTCAATCGTCTAGCGCGAAGGCATGGCGTCAGGCTGCGGCAATCCTATTCTCGCATCGCCAAGGCCGCCGCGATGATGGCGGGTCGCTACGCTCATGCCAAACAGTTCAAGCGGCATCAGCGGCAGTTGCGCATCCTGCGCAGCCGGCTGGGCCGGATCATCCGCGATATCCGCCGCAAGATCGAAGGTCAGGCGGTGCTCGAGAACACCTTCGCCCTCCCGCTCGGCCGGGCCTCCCAGATCCGCTCGCAGCAGCAGCGCCAGCGCGGCTGGAAGCTCTATTCCTTTCACGCCCCGGAGGTGGAGTGCATCGGCAAAGGCAAGGCCGCCGCGCCTTATGAGTTCGGCGTCAAGGCCTCCATCGTCACCAACAACCGCCGGGCTCCCGGTGGCCTGTTCGTGCTGCACGCCAGGGCGCTGCCCGATAACCCGTACGACGGTCACACCTTGCGGGACGTCATCGACCGCACCGAGACGCTCACCGGCTGCGCGATCGAGAGGGCCTATGTCGACAAGGGATACCGCGGCCACGACGCGCAGAATCCCCGTCGCGTCTTCATCTCCGGCCAGAAGCGCGGCGTCTTCGGCGTCATCAAACGCGAGCTGCGCCGCCGCTCCGCCATCGAGCCCCTCATCGGACACCTCAAGGCCGAAGGTCACCTCGGCCGCTGCTATCTCAAAGGCCGCGCCGGCGACGCTGCCAACGTCGTGCTCTCAGCCGTGGGCTACAACTTCCGCCGCATCCTCGCCTGGCTCAGAGAACTCTTGTGCATGTTCCTGGGACAGCTATGGCGAACGCTCGCCTGTACCGCCCCGCTCAATTCGGCTTCTTAACGGACGACTGATTGGTGCTTGACGTCTATTTTGAACGCGTGGTGCGCCGGCGGTCGAGCTCCGCCATCGCAAAATAGGCGCTCGCCTTGCGCAGGATCTCGTTGGCCTGTCGAAGCTCACGGTTCTCCCGTTCCAGGGCCTTCAGCTTCTCGGCCATCTCAGTCGGGACGCTGGTCCGCTGCCCGCTGTCGATCTCGGCCTTCTTGACCCAGTCATGCAGCGTCTGCGGTGTGCAGCCGATCTTGGCCGCGATCGATGTCACCGCCGCCCAGCGGGACGGATGCTCGCTGGCGTGATCCAGAACCATCCGAACCGCTCGGGTCCGGACCTCGGGTGAGAACTTGTTCGTCGTCTTGCTTGTCATGGCTCCATCCTCTCAGGAGTTGGAGCCTCCGGCAAACCCGGGGCGGTTCACTACAGGCTGGGGGAACGGTACTGCTGGAGCACTGCCCTGGTATGCTCGGGCACACCGACCGGGCCTCCGGTAGAAGGGACCGTTGGAACGAGAGTCGCGCGCCGACTCAGTGCTGCGACCCGCATTGCGTAGTTTCGGTCAGCATTTCTAGAACGCTGCTCGCTTTACTTTATGACCAGTTGTCGCGGGATTGTGGTCAGGTCTTCCCGACCACTTTCAGTCACAATGAACGATTGAGTAATGGTGACGCCATCGTCGCCGAGCCATAGCCCAGGCATCATGTGAAACGCCATGCCCGGCTCAAGAACAGTGAGATCACTATTACGAAGACTAGCCGTGCGTTCTCCCCA
>NZ_JBEPQT010000079.1:0-2449 GCF_040547985.1 Bradyrhizobium sp. LB14.3 | reverse complement strand
CCCCGTATCGGCGTCCAATTTTGACCCCTTCGAGCGGCGGGTTTTGGTGGTAGCGCTCGCACCGTCGGAGCTGGTCGGGGTTGCGGAGACGGTGCGATTGCGTGATCGTCGTCGCGGCTTTTGAAGCGCCAGCTGTCGTTGCCGGTCTCGACGATGTCGCAATGGTGGGTCAGGCGATCGAGAAGCGCGGTGGTCATTTTGGCGTCGCCGAACACGCTGGGCCATTCACCGAACGCGAGATTGGTGGTGACGACGATGGACGTGCGCTCGTAGAGCCGGCTGACGAGGTGGAACAGGAGCTGGCCGCCGGATTGGGCGAACGGTAGATAACCGAGTTCGTCGAGGACGATGAAGTCCATCCGGGTCAAATGCTCGGCGATCCGACCTTGCCGTCCATTGCGGGTCTCGATCTCCAGACGGTTGACGAGGTCGACCACGTTGTAGAAGCGGCCGCGGGCACCGGATCGGATGCAGCTTCTGGCGATTGCGATGGCCATATGTGTTTTGCCGGTGCCGGTACCGCCGATCAGCACGGCGTTACGTTGCTGGGCGATGAAGCCGCCGCCGGCGAGATCATTGACCAGCGTCTGGTTGATGGGTGTGCCTTCGAACTGGAAGTCCTCGAGATCCTTGGCCAGCGGCAGCTTGGCGATGGTGAGCTGGTACTTGATCGAGCGGGCCTGCTTCTCGTTGATCTCGGCGTTGAGCAGGTCGCCGACAATGCGCTGGGGTTCGTGCTGGCGTTTGACAGCGGTCGCCATGATCTCGTCGAAGGCAGCCTTCATGCCGTAGAGTTTGAGCTCGCCCATGAGGTCGAAGAGTTGAGTACGTTCCATCAGATGGTTCTCCTGAGGTTGTCGTAACGGGCACAGTCGGCGATCGGGGCGTGGCGCAATGTCAGTGCGGCCGGGGTGAGAATGTTGGCTGGCGGCGCAGGATCACGCTGGCGGGCCAGGATGTTGAGCACGACATCGGCGGAATGAACGCCGTGAGCGATCGCCTCGGCGCAGGCTGCTTCGACGGCCGGCAAGCCGTCGGTCAGAACCGCGTTGAGGATATCGACCATCTGCCGGTTGCCATCGTCGGCACTGGTAAGCTTACGCCGCACACGTTCGATCGCAGCCGGAAGCACCCAGTCCTTGAAGGGAGCGCCGTTGCGCAAGGCACCGGGTTTGCGAGCCAGTACCGGCACGTAATGCCAGGGATCATAGGTCGTCTCGCCGCGGCCGAACGAGCGAGCATGCTCGGCAACGATGCGTCCGTCCTGACGGATCACAATGCGGTCGGCGTAGGCGTGAACCTCGACAGGCCGCCCGACAGCGCTGGCCGTGACCGAGTATTTATTGTTGTCGAACCGCACCAGACAGGTCGTCGAGACCGATGCCGGCACCGCGTGGAATCCGTCGAACCGGCCGGCATAGGGAACGAGCTTCGGTCGCTCGGCTTCGAACACCTCCCAGACCGTCTGTTCGGCCAGTTCTGGATGCCGGTGCGCCTTGGCGTAGGCGATGCACTTGTCCAGCAGCCACGCGTTCAACTCGTCGAGGGTTTTGAACCGCAGCCGCGGCGTGAAGAAGCGCTCCCGGACAAGCCCAACCTGGTTCTCGACCTGGCCCTTCTCCCAGCCCGACGCTGGCGTGCAGGCAACCGGATCGACCAGGTAGTGGCTGCACATCTGCATGAAGCGGCGATTGTAGAGACGCCCTTTGCCGACGAAGATCGTCTCCACCGCCGTCTTCATGTTGTCGTAGATGCCGCGCACGCAGGTGCCCTTGAACAGGGCGAACGCCCGGTCGTGGGCGTCGAACACCATCTCCTGTGTCTCGCGCGGATAGCAACGCACGAACAGCATCCGGCTATGGCAGAGCCGGACATGGGCGGCCTTCACCATCACCGTCACGCCATTGAGCAGGACCACCTCGTGGCTCCAGTCAAACTGGTAAGCTTCTCCGGGCGCAAAGCTAAGCGGGACGTAGGCAGCGGCCGTGGATTGTCCGCGCTCCTTGCTCCATCGCCTGGCGTAGCGCCGCACGGCGTCGTAACCGCCGTCATAGCCGCGCTCACGCAGCTCCTCGAAGATCCGGATCAATGTCAGTTGCTCGCGAGCGGACTTGCCCGCGTTCCCTGACAACAACCCGTCGAGTTCTGCTGCCCATCGTCCCAGCTTCGGCCGCGGCTGGACAACACGCTCGTACTCGAATGAGGTCTCTCCCGATCTCAGCACCTTCCGGACTGTGTTCCGCGACACCTTCAGGTCACGGGCGATCTCCTTGATCGTCTTGCCCTTGATGAAGTGCTCGCGCCGTATCCGGGCGATTGTCTCCACGATCAGCATCCCCGACCACCTGCTTCATGACGAAGCAGGCAGCGCAACAGACCAACCTGTAGGGGGTCAATTTTGGACGCCGATCCCCCGGCTTAGGGGGTCAATATTGCAGGCCGAATGACA
>NZ_JBEPQT010000078.1:0-4564 GCF_040547985.1 Bradyrhizobium sp. LB14.3 | reverse complement strand
CAATCACCATGTCGGTCAAGGCGGCCGCTCACGATCGCGCGAAATACCTGCTCACCATCGCGTGAAATCGCCGCTCACCATCAGCGAAATGCGCAACTTTCATCGCAACCTCCAACTTCAGGGTGTTGCGACGACCGTTTGAATCCGCCCATTACACCAATAAGCAGTTCCAGCGGTTGATGGCCGATCACGGCGTGGTCTGCTCAATGAGCCGGTCAGGCAAGGTCTGGGACAACGCTGCAATGGAGAGCTCTTCTCGTCCTTGAAAGACCGAGCGAACAGCGCGCAAGGTGTATCGGTCATGCAACGAGGCCAAGCCCGACGTGTTCGACCTCGCGCCTCGGATGGAACACCCCGTCCGAGTTCTCCTTCACCTGCCATCCGCGCCGGAACCTGGCGCAATCGTCACCATTGACCCTCCGCGGTCCTGTGTTGAGCTGTGTCTCGTTCAAGACGTCGATGTCGCAAGCGTGACGGCAGGACGCCAGCTAGCGCGGCGAGAGGCGCATTGTTTTTTCAGGAGTGTTTTCAGAACGTCGTTGGCACATCGGTTGCTTGAGAGGGGGCATCCGTTGCGACCATAACAATCTAGCAGCTCACTTCTAAGAGTTCAGATGAAACTTGCTCAATCGATCCTGATACTACCGCGGCCGCCGCGCGCGCCATCGTGGCGAGGTCTCTCCTCTCATGATTGGGCTACGGCTTCCCGGCGAGGCCAGGACGGCGCCGTTTCAGGAATGGGGCGAATGGCAGTGGAGGACATGGTTGGCCCATTCTTGCCGGCCTGCCCGGTCCAAATAGCCATACCTTGGCTTTCCGCTTCGGGAGCGCGCGGAAGCCGCGCTTCTAGGTCAGAACAATGGCCTCCGCGCTTTTACAATGGTGACTTGCACCTGTATTCCTGGAATCAAACAATATGATTGTGCGGAGCCTGCACGATGTTGAAGCGACCGATCACTTCGTCGATTGGGGCAATGGTACTAGCCACCGCCTCCTGACGGCTAAGGACGGCATGGGCTTTAGCATCTGCCACACCGTAGTGCGCGCTAAGACCATCTCGCTTCTGCAATACCGTAATCATCTCGAAGCCTGCTACTGCATCGCCGGAGAGGGCGAGGTGGAGGACATGGACGGCAATATCTTCCCCATTCGCAAGGGCGACATGTATGTGCTAGACAAGCATGACAAGCATCTTCTGCGCGGGGGTCGAGACAGGGATCTGATCCTCGTTAGTATCTTTAACCCGCCCCTCAACGGAACCGAGTGCCACAAGCTCAACGACCCGGCAGGCTCCGCATATTAAGCAAGGTGTACCGCGCCAAAAGCGCCTTCAGTCGTTCATTTTCGTCGCGCAGCGCCGCGATGCTCATGTGCTAATTCGAGCACACCACCGCCGCGTGCGTCACATTCAAAATAGCTTCCGAGTCATTCTGCCGCAGTTATCCAGCCGCCTGGGGACGCCGCGCTTCTTCCGGGCGGACCAACCTCCAATCCAGCCCCTCGAACAGGATTGACGCTTGCGACCTTGGCCCCCTGTCAGCGATCGGACACCGCAGAGTCGGGAGATCACGACGGCTGCTGCCGACCGGTAAGACCAACCTACCCCTGGCATGCCGCCGATCTCGGAGGTCAGTGAGTAGCGAACTGCCGCTGGTGGCGGCGCTCGCAGTGAACCACCAAGAGACGTTGCCCTGACGTTTTTGACGAAAGCCGAGAGCCTGTGCCTGATTCCGTGGAGACAGTTCTCGTTCTCACTCGGGGGAACCTGCGCAGGTGATTGGCTATGTGGAGTCCTAAGGCTGCCTTGCGCCAAATAATTCTGATCGACCCCGCGGAGTGCGAGGTCACTTCGTGAAATGCCTGCGAATTGCGAGAACGACTGCCGTCTCGGCGGGTTCGTCAACCACGGCAAATCCTCCGCGCGAGGGCCGTTCTTGACACGTGCCGTTTGCAGGCTAAGCGCGCCATAAATGCTTCTAGCGCGGTGACGGGCGGGTCTGTGAAATGCCAAGGCAGGGCACCTCTGCTCCATCGGTGAGAAGCGTAAACTCATCACAATACGTTCGAAGCTAACACCGCATTGTCAGGTTTGAGCCAACGGGCGCGACTGAGCGACTGGAGAACCTTCAATTTTCAGGCGGCACGCTGCTTGCTTCGTTCGGGCCGGCGGGCACGGTCCCGCCCATGTCCGCTGTCGAGACCGAATGTCCGTCTTCTGTCCGCTTCCGGCCAGCTCGCAAGTCGCGCGAGCCGGACGGCCCACCCAGTCCAGGATCACTCCCATGAAACACTCGCTCCTCGCCGCCGTGTTGCTCTCGCTGACGTGTTTGTCCTTCACGGCGGTGCCCCAGAAGTCGGCCGCTGCGGCCCGGGTGGACGATCCCTTCCTTTGCCTCGAGCAAATCGAAGAGCCGCGCGCACTGGATTGGGCCCGCGCCGAGAATGACAAGACGCTCGGCATGCTCCAATCAGATCCCCGCAATCGGCGCTTCTATGAGGAGGCGCTCAGCATCCTTCAGGCCAAAGACCGGATTTCGTATGTTTCGTTGGAACGGCGGGGTCTCAGCAGTTTCTGCCGAGATGAAAACCACGTGCGCGGCATCTGGCAGCGTACCAGGCCTGACAGCTATCGCAGCCAGGACCCAAACTGGTTGACCATCCTCGATATTGAGGCGCTGGCGGTCGCCGATAAGAAATTGGTTTTCAAAGGCCCTTGCCTCACAACTGCTGCGCGTTGCGAACCATGGCGTATCAGGTGCTCCTCGCCGCCCGAAGAGCGCCTGTGCCTCGTCCCGCTTTCTGATGGCGGTAAGGACGCTGCTCGTCCGAGAGTTCGACCGGGACACTAAGGTCGTAGTCACACCCGTTTCGGTCTTCCGGCGGGAAAGCAGGCCGTCAGCTGGGTCGACGGCCACACGGTTCTCATCGCAGGAGATTGGGGAGAAGGGACCCTGACGCAGGCGGGCTACCCTATCGTCGTGAAGGAGCTCGAGCGCGCTCAGCCGCTCGTTCAAGCGCGCGAGATCTTCCGTGGGGAGCCGACCGATGCCGTGGCTGTACACTTCGTGCTGAGGGATAATGAACGCAAAGTTCATGCGACCGGCGCCATGCGCTCCATAAGCTCCATCGAACGCGAGTATTTGCTCTTGGGGCCCAACGGACCGATCAAGCTAAAGCTGCCAAACAAAGCGAACATCAGCGGCATCGTCAGTGGCCGCCTGCTCGTGACGCTCGATGAAGTCGCAGCACTCGCGTTGCGGCAGGCGGTCAACGCGATCTGTTCCGGCTACATCAACGTAGCGAGACGGTTTACGCCTCATCATTCGAGCCATGATTGCACCCGCCAGTCGCACGGAATTTGCGTGCGGCCTTGCGCCCCAGGGAGAGGTAAATGACGAAAGGCAATGGAACCCATTCATGAGCAAAAAGACAACTCAGATTCATTCGCATGCGGTCGTGTGGATCGACCAGCTCATTGCCAAGGTATTCTCCATAGGCTCAACGGGCGTCAGCGCGATGGCCGTACGCGCGCATTTGGCGCCCCAGGGTCGTGATTGCAAAGCGCATACTGGCTCTGCCGACGTGAAGGACGATCCGACGTTTGTCGTCAGGGTAGGTCGGGCCCTGAGTAGCTGCACCGATCTGCTGATCATCGGACCGGGCACCGAGAAGACCGAGCTGATGAACTTCCTGAGAGTGAACAGGCCGGATCTCACCCTGCACGTCGAGACAAGTAATCCTCCGACCGACCGGGAAATTGTAGCGCTTGGGCGAAAGATCTTCCGTCTGGATTGAGTTGGCGATGTCTCTGGTTGTGGACGGCGCAACAGATCGGCCCAAATTAGGCGAGATGAGGATCGCGCCTTCCGGGAGACCACCACCTGGCTCGCGCATCCGTTTACAGCGATGGAAAAGCGCGGGAACGATGCCATTTAGTCAGAGCGCTAATGGTGTACCGCGACGGCCCGTTCTCAGGTGTTCGCCTTGCCAAGCCGCCGATGTTGAAGCCGCAGGGAAAGACTGTGCAAAACGGCGATCATCCGCTTGTCAACCGGTGACATGCCTACCAGCAGACTGGAAATCCAAAACGGAACGTTTAGCAACTGCTAATCGTCATTTCCGCAGCGCATAGCGCGAGATCAGGACAACGAACTGAAAAGGTCGCGAGCAAAAAATGACCCCGGCATTTTTCTGCCGGGGATCGCATTTTTGAGAGAGTTGGATCAGAAGTCCATGCCGCCCATGCCGCCGCCCGGGGGCATCGCCGGACCGGCGCCGCCCTTCTTGGGCAGCTCGGCGACCATGGCTTCCGTGGTGATCAAGAGAGCTGCAACCGAGGCAGCGTTCTGAATCGCGGTGCGGACTACCTTGGTCGGGTCGATGATGCCCTTGCTGACCAGGTTGCCATACTCGCCCGTCTGCGAGTCGAAGCCGTAGGCGTATTGCTCCTTCTCCAGGACCTTGCCGACGATCACGGAGCCGTCTTCACCGGCGTTGATCGCGATCTGGCGAGCGGGCGCGGAGAGCGCCTTGCGCACGATCTCGACGCCGGTCTTCTGGTCGT
>NZ_JBEPQT010000077.1:0-4661 GCF_040547985.1 Bradyrhizobium sp. LB14.3 | reverse complement strand
CGGGCCGAACTATTCGCCGAGATCGACCGTCCGAAGCTGGGGGCGCTGCCGGACCAGCCTTATGTCTTTGCACGCTGGAAGCGCTGCCGGGTCGCGCGCGGATTGCTGGCAGGTCGTCAGTTAGCCAAAGGTCAGCCATGGCAGATCGAGCTCTCAGACGAACAAATCAGTCAGCTGCGCAATCGAGTACGACGCACCAAGCATTCGAAGAAGGAGGCATCATGAAGTCATCGGCTCGGCCCTGCCATTGCGACACGGGCACCTGACTCGTGATCAACAGCGATCCCTTGTCGTAGCGATCGTCGACGATCTCGAGCAGATCACGGCGCTGGTCGGCGGTGAGCGGTTCGGGTCCCCAGTCGTCAAGGATGAGGAGATTGACGCGCTCGAGGACTGCGATCAGGCGCGCCAGACGGGCGCAGGCGGCGTCGACGCGCTCCTGGCTATAGCGCTTGACAAGCCCGAGAATGCCGATGGCGGAGCGGAAGCCGTGTTCCGGATGCGGTCGCGACCGCAGGATGACGTCGATCAGGGTGTCGACGTCGGGACCGACCTTGGCTGCTTCGGAACGAATACGCTCATGGGTCCAGTCGCGATAACGACGATGCGAGCTCGGCATATGCTCGGCAATCGTCGTCGGGCGATGCTGCAAGGTGCTGGGTAGATGCGACGCCACCCGCTTGCCGCGCAGGAAACTCTCGACGGTCTTTGGGTTGACGCGGGTCTCAACCTCTTGACGCACGAGGTTGTGAGGGACGCTGTAGTAATGCTTGGCGATCTCGATGTGATAATCGAGGTTGACCCGGCAGCGCTTCCACTCGGCATACTGGTACGGTTCATCCGGCAAGGGAGTGAGCGCCGGACGATCGAGCTCTTCGAACAGGTCGCGCCGACTTCGAACCGAGCTTCGGAGGTCGGTCCTTCAGCTCGACCAGGAGCGCGTGGATCGCCTCGTTGAGGGCGGCGAGCGAAACGAAAAGAAGCGGCGGTTGCGCAAGCGTGCCAGGATCCATCGTCCGACGATTTGGACCCCGACTTCGACCTTGGCTTTGTCGCGTGGACGATACGGTCGCGCCGGGACGATGGCGGTGCGGTAATGGCGGGCGAGATCGGCATAGGTCCGGTTGACCATCGGTTCGTGAAAACAGGCCCGGGTGATGCCAGCCTTCAGATTATCGCTCACCGTCTGCCGGGCCACGCCACCGAAATAGGCAAATGCTCGGACATGCAGGCGATCCAGTCCGGCAGGCTCTGGCTGAGGCTGGCTTCGGCATAGGTGTAGTTCGAGGCGCCGAGCACGGCGACGAAGATCTGCATGCTGCGCACCCGCCGCTGAGCCCGTCAACCACCTCCATGGTATGGCCGGAATAGTCGACGAACAGCTTCTCGCCGGCGACATGGACCTGGCGCAGGGTCGGCTTGAGGCGGCCGGTCCACTCCTTGTAGCGTTCGCAGAACCACGCGTGGCTGAAGCTGTCGGAGTTTGCGTCGCAATACTCCTCCCACAACAGCATCAGCGTGACGTTCGGGCGCCGCAGCTCGCGATGCACGAGCGCCCGGTCTGGATGCGGACGCTCGTCGCTGGGCCGATCAGAAGGCGGCGGAAACAGGTGGTTCTCGAGCTGGACGTCGTCATCCAGCTCCGGCGGCAGCGGCCAGGTCAGACCGGCGCGGCGGGCGCGGTTGAGATACTTGCTGACCGTGCCCTGGGCCAAGCCGAGGCTGCAGGCAACGGCGCGTTGCGACATGCCGACGCTGTCGTGTAGGCGTAGAACTTCACGGATGTGGCGCATGGATAGTCTCTCGGTCGGCATCTCGATCCTCTGCGGTTAGGCAAAAGACCAGGCTATCCGGGTTGCAGACTGTCAGCGGTGCGCGCCTCCTAATTGCCCCGATCGCGATCGCTGGAAATAGCGATCACGATCCGCTGGAAACGGTGATCACGATGCTCTGGAATAGGTGATCACGACGGCCTGGAATCCGTGATCACGATCGGCTGGAACACGCAGACCGCCGACGCGTACGCCTCGCCGCGAGATCCTGGGTCAAATCGGCCTGTAGCATATCGGCGTCGTCTTTCTGGCCGGTAGAAGATCGCCGCATCATCGTTCCGATCTGTCTCATCAAGTTGTCGCTCACTGCCGTGCTCCGATTGCGTCGTTTCTCTTTATAAGCGCTTACGTTCCTTCTCCCCCAGATCAGAGAGCGCTTCGACGATGGTGGCAGACTTTGCCATTGGCTTTGCGCCGGTGCATCGGCTCGAACTGGCTGGGCGTGGTCGAAAGGATCTGGCTGATCTCGTTGTGGCGCAGCGCGACGGCGGAGATCGCTGCGAACTCCGGAGTGCCGCCGTGGTTGAAAGCATCGGCATCGATGGCGAGCAGCGGGCAGATCCAGTCGAGCGGGCTGATCGACACCGGTCCGGCCACGATCGCGGCGACGTAGCCATCGAGCATGGGGAGACTGGTGGCGGCAGGGTGCCGATCGACACGAACCTGGAGCCACCGCTCGAGCTCCGCAAGTGGCATCGCGGCTGCGGCCATCGACGACGATGCTGAATGGCGACGCGGGCTCATGCGGCGGCTTGTGCGATGTGCTCGCGGGCCGCCTTGCAGTTCCAGGCGAGCAGCTCGTGCAGCTGATGGCTCTTGGTTCGCCCAGACACGATGCGCTCCAGCACGTCGGACAAGTAGGCCTGCGGATCGAGCTCATGAAGCTTTGCTGTGTTCACGATCGACGACAGGATCGCCCAGCTCTCGGCGCCGCCTTCGCTGCCGCTGAACAATGAGTTGCGTCTTCCCATGGCAATCGGGCGCATGGAACGCTCGACCGTGTTGGAATCGACCTCGACGCGGCCGTCGCGGAGAAACAGCGTCAGTCCGTCCCAGTGATTGAGCGCGTAGTTGATGGCCTCGGCCAGCTTCGACTGGGAGAAGAGCTGGCCGACCGTTGCCGTCAGCCGCGCCTTGAGCGCCGCCATCAACGGAGTGGTCCTGGTGCGGCGGGCGGCAAGCCGCTGCTCGGCACTGCTGCCGCGGATCTCGGCCTCGATGGCATAGACCGCCTGCAACCGTTCGATCACCTCGCGCGCGAATGGCAACTGGGTCGTCTTGTAGACCTCGACAAATTTGCGCCGGGTATGGGCGAGGCAGAAAGCGAGCTGGATCGCGCTGCCATGACCGCGGGCGAGCGCCTTGTAGGCGGCATAACCATCCACCTGGAGAATGCCGGAAAAGCCGGTCAATTGTCCGGCGATCTCCTCGGTGCCGCGGCCGCCGGCGAACACGTAGGCGACCGCCGGCGGCGCGGGGCCGCCCCACGGGCGGTCATCCATGGCATGCGCCCAGAACTGGCAGATGCGGGGGCGATGTCGTCCGGGATCGAGCACCGGCATCGGCGTCTCGTCGCAGAACACGCGCGGCGAGGCCTGGATCGTGCGCGCTGGAGCTCATAGAGGCTCTTGAGCCTGTCATTCGGCCTGCAATATTTGCAAGCCGATTGACAATCGGATCATCGATCAAGCGGAGCGATACCCCCAATTCGCGACCTCTGCGTCAGGTTCTAAAAGCATCCCAATCTTAGAACGAAGTCAGCCGACCATTCGCACTTGAACCGGCACCAGATCGGCGGGCCTTTACCAGCTCGAATTAGGGCAGAGGAATTGAACTGCTAGGCGACATTAGGTTGAGAGACAGAGCCGTACCACTCACTCAGAAGAAGGTCGGGTGCTCGGCGGCAAGCGGAGAAAAGTGATCTGGGGCAACCCCACAGAGGTCCGCGCGCCCACGGGATTTTTCCTGCTACAAACACTTGTTCCCCAAAAAATCGGTCCTATTTCAGCTGCGCCTGCATTGGCACTCGCGGGCCACGATTGCTAGCAATCGGGAAATCTTCAACTGAAGTAAGATGCTTAGGAGATCTGCATGGAATTCCGTCCACTTCACGACCGCGTCGTGGTCAAGCGCATTGACGCAGAAGAAAAGACCGCTGGCGGCATCATCATTCCCGACACTGCCAAGGAAAAGCCTTCGCAAGGTGAAGTCATCGCCGTCGGCCCCGGCGGCCGCGACGAGAGCGGCAAGCTGATCCCGATCGACGTCCTGGTCGGCGACCGCGTCCTGTTCGGCAAGTGGTCCGGCACCGAGGTCAAGATCGACAACGTCGACCTGCTGATCATGAAAGAGAGCGACATCCTGGGCGTTCTCACCGACGCGTCCGCCAAGAAGAAGGCCGCCTAAACCATCGCTCGCACCGCTCATCCTGAGGAGCGCCTGCTGGGCGTCGCCAAGGGTGAGACTAAGTAAAACATTCAGGAAAACTCACATGTCAGCTAAAGAAGTCAAGTTCGGCGTCGATGCCCGCGACCGCATGTTGCGCGGCGTCGAAATTCTCAACAACGCGGTAAAGGTCACCCTCGGCCCCAAGGGCCGCAACGTCGTGCTTGACAAGTCGTTCGGCGCTCCCCGCATCACCAAGGACGGCGTCACCGTCGCCAAGGAGATCGAGCTCGAGGACAAGTTCGAGAACATGGGCGCGCAGATGGTGCGCGAAGTCGCTTCGAAGTCCGCTGACGCGGCCGGCGACGGCACCACCACCGCAACCGTGCTCGCGGCTGCGATCGTTCGTGAAGGCGCCAAGTCGGTTGCCGCCGGCATGAACCC
>NZ_JBEPQT010000076.1:0-5118 GCF_040547985.1 Bradyrhizobium sp. LB14.3 | reverse complement strand
CGCCGATCCCAAACCCTTCGTATGGACCGCCGATCCAAAGCGCGTCCTCGCCGCTGTCAAACGCGGCAAACAAGCGTTAGAGTCGCTCCACTAGGTGAATCATCCCGTTCACGTCGGGATACGCGAGAACCGACGGGTCTGAGTTGGCAGTTGAATTAGACGGTTGCGTCTTACAAGGGATACTTTCCCAAAATTACCCAGATGCTGAGTTCAGGGCCAGCGACCAATGCGACCTCATCTGGAATAATCACGATCGGGTCAGGGCCGCGCCTCATAAGGTCGAAGCAGGACAGTTCGAGGCATCTCCAAAATGCTGAGCGAAAAACACCGGGTATCCACGGATGACCGCTAGGATAGAGTTCTATCGCTCCGACCTCATCGGCAAAAGCTGCCGCAGGGCCGGAATGATCTCGTGGGATTGCTCATGCCCTGCATCGGAAGAGAAAAGTGAAGCGGGTTATGGCATGAGCTACACCGACGCAGCCTGCAGTTTGTGGTGGACCCTCTGGAAGAATAACTACGAAGTCTTCGCAGCAGATGGCTGGACGTCCAATGATCGGTTCGGCCTTGGGTTGCAGACGGCGAACACTGCGACCATTCTGGGATCCTATTGTCTGTTCGAGGCATCGAATGTTCTTGATGACCTGAGCGAGCCCAAAGACATCTGCGCGTCAAGAACATCTGCTTGTTGGAAACCTGCTCATGCCAAATGCAAGGAAATACGCCTGTAGCCGCCTCTTCCAAGTCGTATCGGCTTTCACGGAAACCGGAGTTCTTGCCCTTGAGGGGCAACGCCGCGATGCACGATCGACGAGCGCATCGATCGATCTGCATGCTGGCTCATCGTTCCGAGCAGTTCCTGTTATCGGAGCAGGAGTGCGATATGTTGGTTGATTTCTGCCTGGCTTATGTGGGTAGTCGCAAGGCGGTCATGATCGCATGCAAAAATTTCAGGACGCAATTTGCAATCGAGCGCGCCCGCTATGCGGCCGCGCGTGGCGCGAGCCTTCTGATGCTGATGCCGCCCTACCACGGCGTGAGCCTCAACGCGGACGCGCCGTCGAGGCCTGATCGTTTCGGCCGTATCGCAGATGCGGCCAAGATTTGGGTCCCGGTCCTGAATGCGCTGCTCAGTAGCGTGACGTTAACAATGTCGTTTCTGGTGCGCCTTGCCGGGGAGATGCCGCGCTTTAGTTATTTCAATATCGAGGTGCCGTTTGCCGCGGCGAAGCCGCGGACGTTGACTGGCGCCGGAGGAGAGGCAATCCTCGGCCCCTACGACGGAGAGGAAGCCATTACAATGATGCCACATCTCGATGCTGGTGCGAGCGGGACGATACCGGGCGCGCTGCTTCCTGATCTATTGCTTCCAGTGATCGATCATCACACTAGGGGACACAGGCGGGAAGCCGCCCTGCCTGTGGTTAATTGATTTCGAGAACTGCGCAGTGTGGCCTGCGCGCCGCCACGGGCGCGGCTGATATACCTGAAGGAAATTCACCCCCACTAGCTCGCCCGCGAGGTCAATCCAATGGCGCTCCATTGGTGACGCTAACCCGCCCACATGTCCGCTCCCGAAAGAACTACGTTCAATCAGCTGCCAGGCGTCAAGAGAGGTGCGGTAGCGACAAACTCACCTTCACAAATTGCGCCGTGAAAAAGAGCCTTAGCGGCTTATTGGAATGAGGGGAGGCGACGCAAGCCGACCGGGCGCGCACAAGACCGGAACCGGTGGTTGGCTGTCCCCAACAAGGTTTGAGCCTTCAAGTCGTCAGTGCGCGCATTGTCGGCTGAAGACGTACATTCGTAGAGGTGCTAGGGAGGAGGTTAGAGATGACCGGGACGCTCAATGGGACTACTTCGCATGCTTGGAGGAGGCGGTCGCGCTCGAGAGTCCGCAGTGCAGCCATGGAAATCGACAAAATCGATGCTCGTATTCTTGATCTCGTTCAACGCAACAATCGCCTAAGCAGTGAAGAACTCGGCGCAAAAGTTGCCCTATCTGCATCAGGAGTTCAGCGCCGACTAAAGCGCCTACGAAAAGAGGGCGTGATAGAATCAGACGTCTCAATCATTTCGCCAAGGGCGATCGGCCGAAACGAGACTATGCTGGTCCTCATTTTCTTTGAGCGCGATCGCGCTGACATCATCGATCGTTTTAAGCGGGGGATCCGCACTATGACGGAGGTGATGAGCGGATTTTACGTCACGGGCCAAGCTGATTTCATCCTGTTGGTGACTGCAAATAATATGGAAGAGTACGAGCATTTCACCCGCCGCTTGATAAATGAAAATCCAGATATAAAGCGCCTCGAGACTGTAGTTGTTCTGGACCGAGTCAAAGCCGGTTTCATTTTACCAATGGGATCGTTGGCATGCTGGTGACCCTCGCCGTGACCCTTAACGCCCTCATCTTGGTAATCGCTTTCCGCGCTGTGAGAGCGGTAACGACCATCTCGCACTCTGGGCCCGGGTCGATGCGGTCCGATTCAGATGAGGCCGCGTTCCTGCAATTCCATCTGGCTCGGCGCATGCTCCTCAACAGCAATGTCCGAGGTTAACACTAGCGGCATGAGAGCACCTAGTGGATTCCGGAATCGTCGACGATCTGCTTTTTTGCAGCGAGAAGATGCTTATCGAGTGTTGTGTGCAGCGTACTCCGCAGATTTGGGGGATGGAGCTGCCTGTTTCGATGACCGCCCGAAATTTCCGAATAATGTGTTCTATCTTTGCCATAAATGCGAGCGCTTCTACCGTTCGCGGGGACGTCATTGCTTATCCATTGACGCCTTGCGTGCACACAAAATTGAGAACCTAAGCTTCGGCCGCGGCCTATGCTGATTGTCTCGGGAGGCTGCTTCGCACTGGTCTTCGCGATCTGAGGCCTTCGGATCCCGCTCCCGTCGGTTCGAAAGCGGGGCTGCTGCGTCTGTGACCCGGCAACCGCGGTAAGCGCCTCGACGTGTGGCAGAGGCACATCGCGCTTTGCGCCTGCAATCTCTTTGCGCTCGTAGGCTTCGATGCTGGTGTTCAAAATGTCCCAAGTCGGCCGTGTCAAGCATTGGAGATCGCGATCAGGTGGTTCAATCGCGCAGCTGCCGCACCGCTGTTAAGAGATTCTTGCCCAAGGGCGACGCCGTCCCTCAAGCTGCTTACGTGGCCGGCCACGATCATTGCTGCGGCGGCGTTGAGAAGAGCAACATCGCGGTACGGACGTGGCATGCCGTCAAGCACGCTTTGCAGCGCGATTGCATTGGCATCGGCGTTGCCGCCCCTCAGCGCCTCGTTGTGGCAGCGGGCGAGGCCCGCGTCTTCCGGGGTGACTTCGAAGGTACGGATCGCATGCTCTAACGCGGCAACAAATGACGGCCCGGTGAGGGTGATCTCATCGAGTCCATCTGAGCCATGCACCACCCACACCGACTCAGCACCGAGGTTCTTTAACACTTGCGCCAAGGGCTGCACCCATCGACGCGAAAACACTCCGACGATCTGCCGCTTGACTCCGGCCGGATTTGCGAGTGGGCCGACTAGATTGAAGATCGTGCGGGTCCCAAGTGCCGCTCGGATCCGGGCAACGTGGTGCATAGCCCGATGACGGATCGGCGCAAGCATGAAGCCGATGCCAGCTTCGTACACACAACGAGCAACGCATACAGGCGGGAGGTCGACCTTCACGCCGAGGCGGGCCAAGACGTCAGCAGCGCCTGGTAGTGAGGACACGGCGCGGTTGCCATGTTTGGCCACCGGAACGCCGGCCCCGGCCACGATGAATGAGGCGCATGTGGACACGTTCATTGAGCCCGAAGCGTCACCGCCCGTACCAACGATGTCGACGGGATCGGGGGGCGCACTGACCCGGAGCATTTTGCTCCGCATGGCCGAGGCTGCGCCGGTGACTTCTTCCACGGTTTCGCCACGTACCCGCATCCCCATTAACAATCCTCCGATCTGGGAGGATGTCGCCTGGCCGACATCATGATTTCAAAGGCTGTTGCGGTCTCCTCGCGGGTCAGCGTGGCACCTGTAGCAACTTTGCTAATGATCGATTTGAGGGCGTTCATTGCTCTCCACGTGCTTAGTCGTTCCAATTGGCCAGTCCCGCGTGCGAGCGCGACCTCAATCCGCTAGATGAGCCCATCTTCCATGTTGTGGATACCCACGCTGTTCTTTGCTGATATATAATCGGACAAACGTTGCGGTTTTGTGGGATCGAGCCGAACTCGACCGTTGCAGGATGACGTCCATGCCACACACGACTACTCGTCGTTGATGCTCCCAGCTGGCGCTGGCGCATAGCTCGAGATCCTGACCAATTACACTACATGTTGCTCCGGATATGGCATTATGTCGCGCCGTCTCGATCAAAAATGGTGCTCCTCCTCTTTGAGATAATTGACCTTCGAGCGCGCTGCGCAACTTGCGCGTCTCGGCCGGCATCATCGGCGCTCGTTACCGCCAGCGTCTGCTTAGTGGATGTTTGCACTGATCCTAAGTCACTCGTTATCGATACTTGCGAGCCCATGAAATCATTCTCACCCTTTTTCGTTTTCTGCGTTCAACAGCGAGGCGTCATTCGAAACGGGCATTGGTAGCGTCATGCAGCTCGGCAACCGGTCCGGCTCGGACCGCGTATGCGTCGTCGAGGCATGCGCGGTGTCAGCTTGAACGTCAGTCCGCTCTGCAATCTTACAACCTGACGCTGCGTAAGAATCAAGCTATCCATGGCGTTCACCTGCAGAGGAGCAAGTGTTCTTTGCTCGAGATCAAATCAGACGATCGGACGCGAAACCAAGTTCTCGGCCCGCTGTGGCATAGACCTGTTCGGCGACAAGATCGATGCCGGTGATCATCTCAGTCACGGGATGTTCGACCTGTAGGCGCGTAAAAGTAGAATTCTCCTGGTGGCTCAAGCTCGCCTGCTTGGCTCTGAGACACGCAAGGATGGCGGTGCGATGCTGGATGTGGGTGCTACGCAGGCGAAACACGTCCTCCATGCAAGATTCTTCGCGTCGGTCGGCAGCGAGCTATCGCCCAAAGTTGGTGACGGCGGGAATCGGAAAGGCGGCATATCGTGGGGGTGCTTGACGCCTCCACTTCTCCACCGAAGGAGCGACA
>NZ_JBEPQT010000075.1:0-5137 GCF_040547985.1 Bradyrhizobium sp. LB14.3 | reverse complement strand
CGGCTGCTGGCCCAATTTTGCTGAGCGCGTCAACTATTGATCAGACCTGCGACCTCAACGGGTCATTGCGGTCATCACCAGCCGCTGCTGATGTCAGCACCTCGATTTCTCTCAGTGAAGGTTCGTCTGCGATGAGCCAGCAAAATGCTGGACTCCGTCAGGTTGCCACAGGCTAAATTCCACTGTTCTGGTCGAGAATTTCTCGCACGCGTAACGCGAGTTTTGCCTGAGATATCGGTTTTTCCAGCAAATTGACGCCCTCGTCGAGCCTTCCCTGGTGAACCACGGCGTTGCGCGAATAACCGGTCATGTACAGGATCTTCAACTCAGGTCTCATTTGCTGCGCACGCTTGCCTAACTCGCGCCCATTGATGCCTGGCATGACAACATCCGTCAGCAGAAGGTCGACCTTCGAATCCTCTTGCAGCAAAATGGTCAAAGCCGCTTGAGCGCTGCGGGCAGAGAGGACGCGATAGTTGAGATCTCGCAGAACGTCGGAAATATAGGTGCGAAGGTCTGCATCGTCCTCAACGACGAGAACGGTTTCGAACTTATCACCCTCAGGAGAAAGGTCTTCCGCTGTGCTCTCCAACAATTGCGCATTCCCGGCGAAGCGTGGGAAGTACATCTTGATGCTGGTGCCCTGGCCCACTTCGCTGTAGATCTTTGCGTGCCCTCCTGACTGTTTGACGAATCCATAGACTTGGCTCAGACCAAGGCCGGTGCCTTGCCCCGGCTCCTTCGTGGTAAAGAACGGCTCAAAAACGTGACTTAGAACGTCTGACGCCATCCCGCTGCCGGTGTCCGTGACGCAAATTGCGACATATTGGCCTGGGATCAGTTCAGGATTGAGCCGGCAATACTCCTCGTCTGCGGAGATGTTGGCGGCCTCCAGGGTAAGCTTTCCGCCATTGGGCATCGCGTCACGTGCATTGATTGCAAGATTGACGATTGCCGACTCGAGATGGTTCGGATCGGCTTCGATATGCCATAACCCGGCACTTCCGACGGTCTGAACTTCGATGCGTTCCCCAAGCGTGCGCTGGAGGAACTCCTGCAGTCCGTTGATATAATTGTTCAGGTCGATAGGTTTCGGGTCGAGGGCCTGTCGTCGAGAGAACGCGAGCAAGCGGCTGGTGAGCGCCGCGGCTCTTTGAGCCCCGCGCTTCGCATTCGCCAATGCACGAGCCAAATTTGGGGCTGCCTTGGGGGCGTGCCGCTCAGCTGTCTCCAGATTGCCGATGACGATCATGAGCAAATTGTTGAAGTCATGCGCGATTCCGCCGCTGAGTTGCCCCACGGCTTCTAGCTTCTGAGATGCGGCCAGTTGCTGCTGAACCTGCTTGAGCTCGTCCTGAGCTCTCTTCCGGTCCGTGACGTCACGGGTGACCTTGGCAAATCCCACAAGGTTGCCAGCGTCGTCGTTGATGCGATCGATGACGACCGACGCCCAAAAGCGGCTCCCGTCTTTCCGCATGCGCCACCCTTCGGCTTCGAAGCGTCCATGCTCCTTCGCCTCCGAAAGCGCACTTTTCGGAACGCCAAGCTCCACATCCTCGGGCGTGTAGAATGCGCTGAAATGTCGTCCGATGATCTCTGGCGGAGTATAGCCTTTGATCCGCTGCGCGCCGGGATTCCAGGTCGTTACGAGACCGAGCGGGTCCAGTTGAAAGATGGCGTAATCGACCACCGCCTCGATCAATTGGCGGTAACGCCCTTCACTAGCAAGGAGCTCTTCGTGAGCCTGCTGTCGCTCGGTGATATCTCGCGTAACCTTGGCAAAGCCGACCAAGCGACCGCTTTCGTCCCGGACCGCATCGATGACGACCGATGCCCAAAACCGACTTCCGTCTTTGCGGACGCGCCATCCCTCCGCGCTGAACCGACCGGTCTGCCCAGCGACGTTCAAGGCCTGTTCTGGCAGTCCTTTGGCTGTATCCTCGGGCGTGTAGAACGATGCAAACGATTTGCCGATGATTTCCTCAGGCGAGTAGCCCTTCAAGCGCTTCGCACCGGAGTTCCAGCTGCGTACCGTGCCGTCCACGTCGATCATGTAGATCGCGTAATCGACGATTGCGTCTATAAGCAGCTGGAGGCGGCGAGTATCGTCGAGTTCGTCGAATCTGGACCTGGGAATGAGACGAACTCCAATGGCGCGCGAAGCCGAAACATACAACTCCAAAGACACTGTTTGGTTCCCAGCGCCCGGCACCAGTTGGTAGTCTCGATGGCAAGAGGCTTATGACCGTGAGGGTCGCAAACAGGCAAGACCGCGCTTTGCTGACTTCCGTTAAGGCGGTCATCGGACCCGAAAACAACCTGGATCTGCCTGTCGCTAAGGGCCACTACGGAACCCGCCTATCTATTCGTTATCGAAGTGGCATCAAAAAGGTGAAGCAGGTTTCCTCGCGTGTTGAGCTTACGGTCAGCGTACCCTCATGTGCCTTTGCTATCTGCGCGGCAATGTGCAGACCGAGACCAAGACCTTGCCGACTGGCTCGTACCTCGCCCCGGAAGAACGGCTCGAACAGCTTGGCCATGGCGGCCTCAGGTATGGGTTCGCCGCCGTTCGCGACTGACAATCTGAACAGCCCATTTTCCGTCACGGCGCGCACGCGAACCGGCTGGTTGGACGCGCCATGGCTGAGCGCGTTTCCGGCGAGGTTGGACACCAGCTGCCCTATTCTGTTCCTGTCACAATCAACGGGAACGTCGATCGCATATTCAGCTTCGATCCGCCGACCGGGCGAAGACAGCCGCAGTTCATCGATCACCTGGTGCAGCACAGGTTCAAGCGGTCTGCGGGTATCGCGATCAAGGGTGATACCTCCACCGAGACGGCCGCGCGCGAAATCGAGCACGTTGTCGATCAGTCCCGCCATCCGCAGAACGGTCGTCTCCAGCATTGCGATGACCTGATGCTCCTTATCGCTCTTTGCTTCGCGACCGAGGATGCGGGCCCCGGCACTTATCGAAGCCAGAGGATTTCGAAGGTCATGACCGAGCACGGCGATGAATTGCTCTCGCAATTCCGAAGTCTCGCGTTCACTTTCCAAACTGGTCTTTGCAACGTCGCGAGCTTCCAGAAGATCATGCTCGTAGCGTCGCCGATCCGTGGCCTTGAGCAATGCCAGCCGGGTGAACAGTGCCCTGCCGGCGGCGTCCCGCCCTTCGAGAGCGTTCACAATCATCTGGAGCGGCTCGCCTGCCGCCGTCACCATGTCGATCGCAAATTCGTTGAAAAAGCCTTGCATTCGTAGAAGCGGTGCTATGTGGGTTTCGAAATAGATGCGACCTGCCATGTTCAGGAAGTCGCTGAACCGTTTGCCTGCCATGTGCTCGGCGGTGTGGCCGATCCAGGCGAGAAGCGTCTTGTTCACCCGCTCGATGCGTCCGTTAGGCAGCAGAGTGATGTACGCGCACGGAGCGTTCTCGAACATGTCCTCGAAATCGTCGATCCGCGGATCATCCACCGAAGGCCTCAGACAAACGTTCGCATGGCCGCGACAACTTCATCGGGCGCGCTGAGATTGGGGCAATGGCCGGTAGCCTCAAGGAAGACGATCTCGCTGTTCGGGATTGCGCGATGAACAAATTCGCCAACGGGCTTCGAGGCGATAATGTCGTCGCTGCACTGAAGGATCAGCGTTGGAATCTCTATTTTACCCAGGTCGGCGCGGTTGTCGGACTTGAATGTCACCCGCGCGAATGCCTTGGCAATTTCTGGATCAGTTCGGCAAAAACTGTTGGTGAGCTCCTGGCCAAGTTCGGGCCGATCGGGATTTCCCATGATCGCCGGTGCCATCTGTGCCGACCACCCCATGTGATTGGACTCCAGAAAATGGAGAAGTTCTTCAATTTGCTTTTCGCTGAAGCCACCAAAATAGTCGCCGTCGTCGATGTACCGGGGCGAAGGCCCCACCATCACAAGCTTCCCGAACATGCCCGGCGCCTTCTGCGCCGCCAGCGCGCCGATCATGCTGCTGACCGAATGGCCCACGAACACCGCATCCGCCAAACCAAGCTCGTGTCCGATCTCGACGACGTCATCGGCATAGCCTGCCAAACTCGAATATTTTCGCTGGTCATAAGCTTTCAGGTCAGAACCGCCCGCGCCGACATGGTCGAAGAGCACCGTCTTGAACTCGCTTGCGAAGGCAGACTCCACGAACCGCCACATGTTCTGGTCACAGCCGAAACCATGGGCAAAAATCATGCTCCGGTCGCCCGTTCCGCGAACATGGACGTTGTTTCGTTCGATTACGTCCATAGCTTTTCCCCAAGTCTGGCAAACAAGTCGTAGCACCCCTACGCTTTCGGTTGCAGCCGACGATTTGGCTGGAAGGCATTCCCAATTAGGGGATCGAACGTGCCTATGGACGCCCAGTCGAAGCCAAAGTTTGAAATGGACCGGTGTCCGTCATAACGCCGCTCGGCTCTAGAGTTGACCTCGAAGCCTATTTGAGGGGCTTGGGCGGAGGCACCGAAAGGGTTGCGCTCCACTGAGCAGCAGTCGTCAGCTGACCCAGCTTCATTTCCAGCTCATCGCGTTCTGGCCCCGGAGGAAGTTTCGAGGCCTCCTCCAGAAACCGAGCTTTCGCTGTCGATCCTCTGTTCGAATGTATGGGGTTTTGAGCTTTGACGCGGCACTGCGATCTCCCTGCGGTCTGGGTCGTTGCCGCCCAGCATAGAGGCCTTACTGACCATCAGGCTTCATTGGCCTTAAAGCGCGCATGATCGCGCCCACCTGAGGCGACCCCATCGGATCGGGCCGTTCACAGTTGAGGCACTGAAACGTCCGAGGCGTTTTGGCGCCGGTGCAGTTCCAGCGTCATTGAACCCCTGCAGGTCGGGCAAGGCTGGGCTGACGTCGACATTAAGAGGCTCCTAGACCGGCGGGAGCGCAAGAACTCGCAGTCACGGGGTGGAAAGCCGCTGAGACGGTGCGGTGATCACGGAATATAACCTATGTTAAATTCTCGCAAGCGGCTTGCCTATCGAACGAAATCATCGCGCTAGCGTGAAGAAGGTTCGGTCACAGTGGTTAGATCGCCCGGCGGCTGCGCCCGGCCACAAAACCGTAGACAAGAAGCACGATGATGGCACCCACGACCGCCCCCACCAGCCCAGCGCCTTC
>NZ_JBEPQT010000074.1:0-5189 GCF_040547985.1 Bradyrhizobium sp. LB14.3 | reverse complement strand
GCCCATTGGGCGTCAGTCAAAACGAATCGGTCCATCCCAAGCTTGAATCACAACCAAGCCCCGATGAGAATCCTGAATCCCAACAGACCCTAGGCGGTCGCGCGAATTTGCAATGCGATTTCCGGAGAGCGAGTTCGTCTCCGATGTGCCCCTATTGTGCCCGGTTTTTTTTGGGGCACGCAGCGAGGGAAATAAGCGGATAAGTCATTGATTTCATGCTAAAAATGGTGGGCGCACAAGGGATCGAACCTTGGACCTCTCCCGTGTGAAGGGAACGCTCTCCCGCTGAGCTATGCACCCGGGACCATCATGCAGGCCGGACTTTCGGCCGGCCGGCGCATTGGAGCCCGCGATTTAGAAGTGCGGGCCGAAGGTGTCAAGTTTTGAGGGCGCCTCAAGGCCCGAAAACCTTCCAGAGACGGCGCAATCCGGCAGTGAGACCGTTTTGGGGCCGCCTACGCGCCCTGCTGGCGGGCGCGGGAGGCGTGGGCCTGGAGCGCGCGGATGCGTTCGGCGAGTGTTCCGCCGCCTTCGGGCAGGGTGCCTGCGGCCGTGCCATTGGTCGCGGCGTCATTGGCCGGGCGCGGCGTCGGCCTCGGCGGCTGGCCGGCCTCGGCCGCAAGCAGGGCCTCGATCGGCGAGTTCGGGCCTTCGAGCTGCATCGCGAGCTTTGCGACCTCGGCTGCGATGTCGTTGATGCGCTCGCGCAGCAGCGCGTTCTCCATCCGCTCGGTCGCCCAGGAGCTCTCAGCCTGCTGCTGGATCGCGTTGATGTCGCGCTGGAGCTTGGCGCGCTCGTCGCGGGCGGTGCGGAGTTGCTCCTCCAGCGCGGTCTTTTCCGCGCGGAGCGATTCCATTGCGGCCGACGATTTGCCGCCGCTCAACGCTGCGATCTCGACGCGCAGCTCCTTGACGGTGCGCTCGTTGCCCTCATTGGCCTGGCGGAGCTGGTTATTCTCGTAGTCGCGCTCGGCAAGCAGCTTGCCCTGCGTGGCGAGGCGGCCTTCGAGGTCGGTGACGCGGCCCGCCAGCATCTCGGCTTCCTTGACCTGCACGATGAGCTGCCGATCGAGCTCGTTGACGCGCTGGCTCAGATTTTCGACGCGGCCGCGGGCGTCGCCAAGCTCGCGCGAGGCGGTCTCGGATTCGGTGCGTTCCTGCGTCAGCCGCATCTGCGTTGCGGCAAATTCCTTCTCGGCGTCGCCGACGCGGTTTTTCAGCTCTTCGATCTGCGCACGGACCGCGACCAGCTCGACCTGGCGGCTCTCGGCCATCATCGAGCGGTCGGACAGCTCGGAATTGATTTTTGCCAGCTCGCCCCGCTTGTCGGTCAGCGCATTCTCGGCGGCGCGCAGGGCCTCGGTCTTGGTGTTGAATTCCTCTTCGGTGGCGCGGAGCTGCTCCTTCACCGCCTTCTCGCGCGCCTCGAGCGCGAAAATCGTGGCGTTCTTCTCGCCGAGCTCGATCTTCATGCGGTTGATGGCGTCGCTCTTCTTGCCGAGTTCGGCGAGCTGGCTCGTGGTCTTGTTCTTGAGCTGGTCGACGCTCATCTCGAGCCGTCGCGCCGACATGGCGAATTCGGCGCGGAGCTGGTCCTTGTCAGCCTGGATCTCGGCCATCGACAAGGGCGTGGCCGCCTCGAGCCGGCGCGTGGTCAGGCGCACGGCGCGGTTATGCACCAGCGGCACGATCGCAAGCCCGCACAGCATCGAGAGCAGGAAACCGATCGCCAGGTACATGATCGGTTCGACCATGGGCCAGAACTCCGAAAGCTAAGGAAAAATTTACCAACGACATTGCATGCGGGGCCGGCAAAAAGCCAGCCCCGACATGTCGTTAACCTTGATCCGTCGCCGGAGGGGAAAGCGGAACGCTAGAACGGGTTCCAGGTCGCGCGCGGGGTGAATTTCAAATAACCGATATTGGCTCCCAGCCGCAGGCCGAGGCCCGAGCGGATCGGCACCAGCACGATGTTGTTGGCGGTGAGCGCCGTCATGCCGAAGCCGCCGATGATGTAGGCTGAGCCGTCGAGGCCGGCGAAGCGCTGATAGATCGCATTGGTGGCGGGCAGATTATAGACCAGCGTCATGGTGCGTGCGCCGTCGCCGCCCCAGTCGAAGCCGAGCGAGGGGCCCTGCCAGTAGACGCGCAAATCGCCGGCGTTCTTGGTGTAGAGCGTGCCTTCGCCGTAGCGCAGGCCGGCGACGAAGGCGCCGGAGCCTTCCTCACCGAGGATATAGCCGTTGGGCAGGCCCCATTGGCTGACCGCCTTCTCGATGATCGAGGCAAGACCGCGCGAGACGTTGCCGAAGAAGCGATGGCCGGCGTTCACGAGTTCGTCCGGCCCATAGGTGCTGGGCGTCTGGGTCCGCTGCGGCGGCGGCAAATTGGGTGGCGCCGCCTGCTGGGCGGCGGCCGGCACGATCAAGCCAACCATCGCGGCAAGCGCGAACGCAGCAAGGCGTGATGCGAAAGTCATAAAAGAACCCCTGGTAGCGAAACCGGTCGCTTCCTTAACCTGACGCCAACAGGCGCGGCTCTAGGTTGCGCCGAATGTCCCCTCGACTCGGATGTTATCCGCAGCAACTATGACGGCACAACGGCAGGAAGCCAGCCCTTTGCGCCCCGGAATTGCCTTGATCGGCCTTCTGGTCTGCTTGCTGTCGGGCATCTGGATCATCTGTCCGGGGTTGCCGGCGCGGGCGGCCACCACCGAGCGGATCGTCGTCAATCGTTTCAACGGCGTAGCGATCGAGGGCTTCGACCCCGTGGCCTATTTCGTCGATGGCTCGGCCGTGCAGGGCACGGCGGAGTTCGAAGCGAACCTCTGGGACGCTGTCTGGCGGTTCCGGAACGAGGGCAACCGGGCCTCTTTCCTGGCCCATCCCGAGATCTACGGACCGCAGTTCGGCGGCTATGATCCGGTCGATATCGCCCGCGGCGTGACCGTCGCCGGCAATCCGCGCTTGTTCGTGATCGCGGCGCAGCGGCTTTATCTGTTCAGCCGGGAATCCAATCGCGACGCCTTCGCCGCCAATCCCGAGCGCTTCCTCCATGAGGTGGGCAAGCGCTGGCCGGCCCTCCAGGACAAGCTCAGTCAGTAGCAACCACCGCCTGCGGGTCGCCCCAGGCGATGAACGCCGGGATGATGAAGCCGCCATCGTGGCGCTCGCCGAAGCGGAGTTCGCCACCCCTGCCGTCGGTCACCCTGCCGCCGGCCGCGGTCACGACCGCGCAGCCGGCCCCGACGTCCCACTCACAAGTTGGCCCGAAGCGGGGATAGATGTCGGCGCTGCCCTCCGCGATCCGGCCGAATTTCACGGCCGAGCCGACCGTCTTTCGCACCGCATTGGGCCGGCCATCGATGAATGCCTCGCTTTTGGGATCGCCGTGCGAGCGGCTCACCGCCGCGATCCAGGGCTCGCCCGGCGTCGGCAGCTTGCGGGTATGGATCGGTTCGGTCGCGCCGATGGTCGCGCCGCCAAAACTCACCCGCTCGGCGCCACGGCCAACGATGCCGCGCCAGAGCAGCCCCAGCGCCGGGGCGCTGACGATGCCCAGCAGCGGCACGCCTGATGTCACGAGGGCAAGGTTGACGGTAAACTCGTCGCGTCCGGCGACGAACTCCTTGGTGCCGTCGAGCGGGTCGATCAGGAAGAAACTGTCGTGGAACGGCGGCGAGGCGAGCTGGGTCCGCTCTTCCGAGAGCGTCGGGATATCGCCCGCAAGCTGCGCCAGGCCGTCCGCGATGATGCGGTCGGCGGCAAGATCGGCCTCGGTCACGGGTGAGCCGTCCTGCTTGCCGTCGACCCGCATCGCCGCGCGGTTGACCGCGAGGATGGCCTCGCCGGCCTTCACCACCAGGGCGGTGAGCGGCTCCATCAGGTGGGAGGCGGCCGCGCCGTCGATGATCCGCTTCACCTGCATGCCTCATTCATCGGCGATTCCATCCCTACTCGAGTGATTCGCCGCGGCTTTATGGCCGCTTCGAGCCGATCGCAAGCTAGCTGCCACGGGCTTGCGAATGTTAGAACCCGCGGC
This sequence comes from Bradyrhizobium sp. LB14.3, assembly GCF_040547985.1. Classification (NCBI taxonomy): domain Bacteria; kingdom Pseudomonadati; phylum Pseudomonadota; class Alphaproteobacteria; order Hyphomicrobiales; family Nitrobacteraceae; genus Bradyrhizobium; species Bradyrhizobium sp. LB14.3. The sequence continues at coordinate 1,148 of NZ_JBEPQT010000074.1, read as the reverse complement.
ATTCGTCAAGCATGCGTGATTCGCCGCGTCCGCGCCGTGCAATTCCAGGAACCCTTTATGTCTGACGCTTCGTCACCCGCCACCGCTACCGCTCCAGATGCGCTCGAACTCGCTGCGCTGCTGTGCTCGCGGGTTTGCCACGATCTCATCAGCCCTGTCGGCGCCATCGTCAATGGGCTCGAAGTGCTCGACGACAACCCTAAGCCCGACGACCGCGAGTTCGCGCTCGACCTGATTCGCAAGAGCGCGAAAACCGCCTCCGCGCGCCTCCAGTTCTGCCGACTCGCCTTCGGGGCGGCCGGCTCGTCCGGCGCGCAGATCGATCTCGGCGATGCCCAGACCATGGCGCGCGGCCACATCGAGGACGGCAAGTGCTCGATCACCTGGAATCTGCCGCGGATCCTGATGCCGAAGAATCGCGTCAAGCTGCTACTCAACATGCTGGTCGTTTCGCAGCACACGATCCCGCGCGGCGGCACGCTGACGATCGACCCGATCGGCGAGGGCGAGACGATGAGCTTCCGCATCACCGCGACCGGACATAATGCGCGCCTGCCGCAGAACATCTCCGAGCTCCTGAGCGGCGAGCGCGGCCCGGCCGCGGATGCGCATGCGATCCAGCCTTATTACACGCGGCTGCTGGCAGAGGCTTGCGGGCTCACCGTGAGGCTTGCGCACGAAGGCGAGGCCATCACCATAATCGCTTCGTAGGCACGAAGCCGCTCTCAAACGTTAATCGAATCTTTACGAGGCGCTTCGGCTTGTCCGGAGCGCCTTATCTCTTTGTTGGTTCCGTTCTTTTGCACATACTCAACCATTATTAAACGCTTTGCGGTGAAGCTGGCCTCATTCCGAAATGGCGCATCACGTCACGTGCGCGCCCTCCCTGTATGAAGGCCTGTTTTCATGGATGATCTGTTGCGGGAGTTTTTGACGGAAACCGGCGAGAGCCTGGACACGGTGGACAATCAGCTTGTGAAGTTCGAGCAGGAGCCGAACAACGCCAAGATCCTGGATAATATCTTCCGCCTGGTCCACACCATCAAGGGCACGTGCGGCTTCCTCGGATTGCCGCGCCTGGAAGCGCTGGCGCATGCCGGCGAGACGCTGATGGGCAAATTCCGTGACGGCATGCCGGTGACCGGGCA
>NZ_JBEPQT010000073.1:0-5201 GCF_040547985.1 Bradyrhizobium sp. LB14.3 | reverse complement strand
ACCCGTTCCTCGAGCTTTTCCTTGGGCAGCACCTCATTCACCAGACCCCAGCGATGTGCCTCTGCAACATCCATCCAGCGGCCAGTGAAGAGGAGTTCCATTGCGATGTGATAGGGCATGCGCTTGGGGAGCCTGATCGATGCTGCATCCGCCAGCGTTCCTGCGCGGATCTCTGGCAGCGCAAAGGAGGAATGATCGGAGGCGTAGATCAGGTCGCAGGAAAGCGGTAGAGACGAATTCGAGGCGGATTCCGTGGCGAGGCGGAAAGCTGCCCCGACCCGTGGCGTGACCCCAGGGAGGAAGCCGCCGCGCTATGTGCTTTACGCGCTGTGAGCGGCAAATATCATTGCCGCGCCCATCCACCTCATTCCTCGGGCAAATCGTCCAACCAGCGGGCAGCCTCGACGTGCGGTCGGGAAAAGATCTTTCCGATCTTGTTTGGGATCTTGTTTTGGTGATACCGCATGTACAAGCGGCCGTCGTCTCCCAAATCGAGGATCTCGATCTTTCCTGTGTAATGGGACATGATGTATTTGAACGTTTTTTGGATCCCGCTCAGACGTTGGTTGATGCCGCGCGTAATCTCTAGTCCACGACGCAGCGAAACCTGAAAATGCGATGCGCCCTTCACCGGTCTGCTCTGAAAAAGATAGTAAGGACGCACTCCTATCTGGTGGCACTTGGCGAAGGTCGCCGCCAGGATCTCGGGATCATCGTTGACTTTTGCGAGAAGCACGGATTGGTTGAGGAACTGCACGTCTTGTGCGCGTAAGGAGCGAATGTTGCGCTCCGCATCGACCGAAATCTCACCAACGTGATCGAAATGCGTAACGATTACTGCGGTCTTACCCGCTTCATGGATTCGTTGGAACAAAGCCGGTAAAGCGGAATCCTCAAAACGGCTGGGCTCAAAGGCGAACATCTTTGTGCCGAATCGAATCGAATTCAAATGTGTGATGGGCAGCAAATGATTAAGAACCTCATTGAGGTTGGAAGTGCTGAGCACGAACGGGTCGCCTCCAGATAGCAGCACGTTCGTCATCTCAGGATGGCCACCGATGTATTGCGCAACCCGAGCCAAATCAGGCGCAACTTCATCGGATTTCTTACCGACCATCCGTTTGCGAAAGCAATAACGGCAATATGAAGCGCAATGGTCCGTTACTAATAACAACCCGGTCTGGGCGTACTTGTGCTGGAGGCCAACCACGACCGTGTTGTCGTGCTCGCCGCTCGTATCCAAGCTACCAGCACTCTCGAACTCTTTGACTGAGGGCTCCACTATGTACTTAAGCTGATCGTAGTAACCACTATTGGTAATCTGGTCGCGGTAGTATCTTGTGACTCGATAGCGCGTTATGTTATTGACTTGCAATTCTCCGGCGGTCAGGACGCGCGTCCCTTCGATGAACTTCATCGCTTGTACTCTACTATTCAGCGGATCAACGGTCTTTGTCATTGCTCGACCTTGTTCTATCGGGGTGAGTTGCGCTCTACGCCGTACGGCGACCTACTCACTGATGGTACGGCATGAACATTGGATCGAAACCTACCTACTCTAGTGAACACTCTGCGAATCGATATTTAAGCAAGCCGCGCTCAGCAGAACTCGGCGGCGGCAGAATGTTCCTGAGCGTCGCGAGATTGACTGGCACGCAGTAGATGAGGTCGCCGGCCCAATGCGACGAGTTGGCCGCCTGCTAGTCATCAAGGATCTTTGTGCGCCGATCCCGGAAGCCATCTTCGCGACCGGAGAAGGTCAACCGAGTCTAGTCGATCTAGGGTGCTGCGGCCCCCATGGAGCAGCAGCGTTCCGGATCGGTTGGTCATTTGGAAGCTTTCATATTGTGCCGAGCCCGGCTGGCGCCTTCGCTCCATATCTTGGTTTTCTTCGACGACTTCACAGGCGTCGGGCCGGAGGAGCCGCGCTCCATTGCTCTTGCACTGGCCTCCGTCCGCCACACAAAGTGGACGTGCAGCTTTCCCGGATCAAGCTTCCACGAACGGGCTCTCGCGCCTGAAGCGAAGGTACTGAGACCAGCCCTACCAGCTTGAACTCTGTGCGCCGCTCCATCTGATCGGATACTCCTTTCAGGCTGCGTTCTGCCACCGCTTGCTGCGGCGCGACCAAAACCTTCGGATGATCCAACCATCCAGCTGATGGAAGCGCTTTCCTGACATGGGAGCGACAGTAGTAGTCTCCCCATCCTCGTTGATCGTCTTGATCACTTCGCCCAGACGCAGAGGGATTCGCCTCCTGGTCAAGACCCTGATCTGATCCTCGAACCGGTCCACCGACTTCTGTGCGTGGCATAGAGGTTCTGCTGGTTCGGTTTGGATTTGAGGTCGCGGATCATTACCGGGAGCAGTCGGCTGCCTTTGCCGAACCGGCCATCCACGCAACAGCCCAGCAAGAACATGCGCCCAGTCAACTACTAACCTTAGCAATTGATTGAGATGACAGACGCTGGCACTGCATGATCGCCCTCGTGTCTTCGAGAAAGCCAATATTAATCTGGCGCGCTGCACCTGCTGGGCGCCGCTAACTTATCGCGGTGTAGTCATGAAACACGCTCATTATTCTTTGCTGGAACAACAAGATGGACCATCTTTGTCCCCGCCGGTCGGTCATATGCACGGAAGTCTCACGTAGCAAACTGGGCAAATTCCTTGCGAGGCCTGCTCTGCGCGACTGTCATCTTTCCAAGGAGAGGACTTCCTGGAGCAGGATGCTGTTATGAGCGAAATCCTAAACGGCTTCTGGTGGTGGGTGAGGTGAGGCGTTTCCCCTTGCATGAGACCGGCAGGCGTGGGCGGAACGCTACGGATCGAGGCCCAAGCAGCCTAAAGTGCTGGCATCGAGTGTTTCACTTGAGCGAGGAAAGTCAACAGAATGCCGGTGCTCGATCGCTCCGTCGCGATCCGGGGCTCAATTCAGATATAGCCGATTTGCATCCTGAGCGTGGCCGGATTGCGGCATGAGCGGTCTAGCAGTCAAACGTGTTATCGCAATCCGCGCGGTGCTTTCGTTCGTTTTGCGCCATTGGCTGCTCCAGCCCTACCGCGCCGCGCTTGTGCTGACTGGCTTTCTCGGCGCGACGGCGGCCGACCTGTTCATGCCGGTTTACGCCGGTCATCTCGTCGACGCATTAACGTCAGGCCCTTACAATGAGGCGGCGCGACGTGCGGCGCTGGCGGCCTTCGGCGGCATCGTTGTGCTCGGTCTAGTTTCGATGATCCTGCGCTTCATAGGTTTGCAGGCAGTCGTTCCGTTCACGCTTAAGACGATGTCGGATTTGACGCAGGACGCGTTCATGAGCGTCCAGCGGTTCTCAACCGATTGGCACGCCAACTCTTTCGCTGGTTCGAGCGTGCGGAAGATTACGCGCGGGATGTGGGCCCTCGACTTGCTCAACACCACCATACTGATGTCCCTGTTGCCATCCCTGACGGTACTGGTCGGCTCAATGACCCTGCTTGGGCTGCATTGGCCTGTGCTGGGTGCTGTGATCGCGATTGGTGCGGCAATCTATGTTGCAGTGACAATGACCTTATCGATCCGCTATATCGCGCCTGCCGCACGTGTCTCAAACGCGTCTGACACCAGGATCGGCGGCACGCTGGCGGACGCGCTGACCTGCAACGCGGTGGTGAAATCCTTCGGCGCCGAGGCGCGGGAGGATGCGCGGCTTGCCCGCGTCATCAACCGCTGGCGGGTGCGTGTGCGGCGGACCTGGCTCTGGTACAACTACACTGCCCTGGCGCAGCTCTCGCTGCTGCTATGCCTGCGAGGGTCGGTCATCGGCGGCTCGGTGTTGCTGTGGATGTCCGGGCATGCCTCGCCGGGCGATGTTACCTACGTACTGACGAGCTATTACGTCATCCACGCTTATCTGCGCGACGTCGGCATGCACATCAACAACCTCCAGCGGTCCGTCAACGACATGGAGGAGCTGGTGGCGATCCACGACGAACCGATCGGGATCGCGGATGCCGCCGACGCGCGGCCGATCGCGATTGCGGGCGGCGAGATCGTGTTCGACGACGTCACGTTCCATTATGGCGGCCAGCGCGCGCCGCTGTACGACGGTCTGTCGGTGACGATCCGCGCCGGAGAGCGGGTCGGCCTCGTCGGCCGCTCCGGCTCCGGCAAGACGACTTTAGTCAAACTGGTCCAGCGGCTCTACGACGTCACCGGCGGTCGCGTTCTTATCGATGGGCAGGACATCGCGAAAGCAACGCAGCAATCGCTGCGCAGCCAGATCGCGATCGTGCAGCAGGATCCGATCCTGTTCCACCGCTCACTCGCCGAGAACATCGCCTATGGCCGGCCCGGATCCGGCTTGGAGGCGATCGAGCAAGCGGCGCGACTCGCCAATGCCCACGACTTCATCCTGCGACTGCGCAGGGGCTACAGCACGTTGGTCGGCGAGCGCGGAGTCAACCTATCGGGCGGTGAGCGGCAGCGCATTGCGCTGGCGCGCGCCTTTTTGGTGGATGCGCCGGTACTGATCCTGGACGAGGCAACCTCAAGCCTCGACTCGGAATCGGAAGTCCTCATCCAACAGGCGATGGAGCGGCTTATGAAGGGCCGCACCTGCATTGTGGTCGCGCATCGCCTGTCGACGGTGCGCCGACTTGACCGGATTCTGGTGTTTGATGACGGCGTCATCGCCGAGCAGGGCACGGATGCTACCCTGACCAAGCGGCCGGGCGGACTCTATCGGCTGCTATTGGAGAGGCAAGCCACCGAGTTCGGCCAGATCTCTGCGGCATGGTAGTGGAGCGACTCTAACGCTGCTTCCCGCGTTTGACAGCGGCGAGGACGCGCTTTGGATCGGCGGTCCAAACGAAGGGTTTAGGATCGGCGTTTATCTCGGCAACGAAGCGGTTGATCGCGACTTGCAAGTCAATGACGGATCGGAACACGCCCCGTTTGAGACGACGGCGGGTGAGCTAGCGAAGAAGCCTTCGACCGCATTGAGCCAGGATGCAGAGGTCGGAGTGAAGTGGATCGTCCAGCGGGGATGCCGGGCCAGCCATTGGCCTACCCTTGGATGATTGTGGGTCGCATAGTTGTCGACGATGGCGTGGATTACTTTCCCGGCCGGGACCTGCTCCTCGATCGTGTTGAGGAAGCGAATGAACTCCTGGTGGCGATGGCGCTGCATGTTGCGGCCGATGACGGTGCCGTCGAGGAT
>NZ_JBEPQT010000072.1:0-5434 GCF_040547985.1 Bradyrhizobium sp. LB14.3 | reverse complement strand
GAGGCGGCTGAAACCAGATCGATTGGTTCATCGCAATCTTTCCATGGCGCGTACGCGGACGATCGTCTTGCAAGTGGCTCTGGGCCGCCCGCCGCGTTTTCACCAATGCTCCAGCCATTTGTCCCCTCATCAGTGCGAGAACGCGAACTCCTGAGGACAATAACGATGTCTCGATACCATATAGTGCGATCACTTGCTCGCTCACGCCTAAATCCAGCATCCAAGAGGCGGTCGTCGACCGATTTCGACCGCTGGGTTGGTAATAACAGCGAAAGAACAATGTCTTCGGGTGAGAAGGCATAGAGGGCGGCGGCCCCGAGGAACCTGAACGGTTTCCGTTAAGCGACGGACGGCAATGCTTCAATCCGTGCCGGCAGCGACCGATCACATCAATTTATACTGACGGATCGTTCGTCTGCCTAGTGGAGTATTTCAGGAGTGGCCGATTTGGACCCCGGCCAATAAATCAACTGACCAGCCGCAATTCAGCGCAACGGCGCCGCTGACCAGCAGGCCCTATCGTCCACTGGAGCAGACTAGGTCAGCGTTTTCTTGGTTCGAATCATATCAGGCGACCTCGGCGAGCTTGTAGGACCACGTGGATGACCGGATGGCGATTGACGTCGTCGATACCAGCCATGATGCACTCCTTGAGTTCGTGTTTTGAGGCCACCCGAATATGGCGCGGGACTGAACGGGCGAACTTAGAGAAGAACCCCTCGATGAGATTGAGCCACGAGCCGTGCTTGGAGGTGAAGGTGAGCTCGAAGCGCCCGCTCGGTCGAGTGGCGAGCCAGGCTCTGGTTTCTCGCGAGATGTGCGCGGAATGATTGTCGAGGATCAACTTGATCGCAGTGTTCGGCGGATAGGCGGCATCGATAAGCTTGAGGAGCTCGATGAGCTCTCGACTGCGGTGGCGATCTTTGACAAGGGCGTGGACCTTGCCGGTGAGCAGATCAATCCCACCCAACAGGCTGAGCGTGCCATGGCGTTTGTATTCATGGTCGCGCGCAAAGGTGGCGTGGACGCCAGGCTTGGGCGGCAAATCCGGCGCCGTTGTTGCGATGGCCTGGATCCCCGGCTTCTCGTCGCAGGAGACGATCGTGACCGGCTTTCCTCGCCGCTTTCCCTTGGCAGAGGCTTTCTTCAGGACTTCGACTTCATGATAGACGCACAGGATCTCCGCCATCTTCTGTTCGAACTCGGCGTCGCGATTTTCGAGATAATAGCGCACCTTGTGCGGCTTGACTTCCTCTTGGCCGAGGATCTGCACACCGTTCCCTGGAGCAAATTCGCCAAACACGCATGCCCTGCCGCCGGCCCGTGCTCGCGTGCATGGCGCGCCAGCAACCGCGTCGTCCACAACTCATGCGGATAGCCGTGCTCCTTGGCCTTGTCGCATGCCAACGACACCCGCCTGGCTTTGGCCTCAGGCGTGATCGTTGGCTCCTTGCCCGGTCGCGGACGATCAACGAGGGCCGCCAGCGGGCCATCGGCCAATGCCCGCTCGACACAGCGCTGCACCGTCTGATGATGAACCCCAAGTCTTTGGCCCACCGCGCAGAACGAAGGATTGTCCCGATACGCTAGCAGCATCTGTGCTCGCGATACCCGGCTCGCCAGCTCAGTTCTCGACCGAGAAAGAGCCCCCAAGGTCGCTATCTCTTCATCACTCATCGCCAATTCAACAGCGCGCCGCCATCCTGCCATGATACAGCTCCTCGTTTCCCCAACCGCAAACGAGGAATCCGCCAACAACCCGTCCGTTCCACCAATTCAGCCTGCTCCGGCATCGCAGGTTTCATGGAATCGGTCGTCTAGGCCGTCGCTGGGTTAAACTGAACTGATCCCCACTCGGCGAACTTGCAGATAGTGCGGAGCACTAGCACTGCAGGTCGCGGAAAATCCGGCCTTGGTGACAGCGATGGCCTCCATCCGATCTGCTTGTGAGCCGGCCCATCATCTGCCAACTCCGTGCCCTGATGCCGCTGATATGATGCGCATGAACCGGCGGATTCTCGAACCTCACTTCGTGACAAGCACTTAGGCTGTCAACCGGCGTCCAAATATTGCAAGCCGAATGACATTCTTGACCAGTTGCACGAAGGCGAACTTGCTGGTGCGATCGATGGCGACGTAGAGGTAGAGCTTGCCTTCAGCGGTCTGGAGCTCAGCAATGTCGATGTGGAAATAGCCGATGGGATAAGCCTTGAATTTTCTTTTCGGAGGCTTACTCCCTTTGACCTCCGGCAATCGGCTGATGCCGTGGCGCTGCAGACAGCGATGCAGGGATGATCGCCTCAGATGCGGGATGGTTGGCTGGAGCGCATAGAGGCAATCGTCCAACGCCAATAGCGTATGCCGCCGGAAAGCGACGATGATCGCCTCCTCCTCGATGGAAAGCACGGTCGATTTGGCTTCCTTCGGGCCTGTGGGAGATCAGCGACGGTCTCGCGCTCCTTCCACTTCGCGACGGTCTTACGATTGATCCCATAGCGCATGGCGAGCGCTCTCAGGCTCTCTTGACTATTTTGTATTGCTCGACGGATTGCCTCCGTCGTGGCGGCGCAGCCGTGTAAAACTTGTCCCATAGCGCATCCTTCGAATCGTGCGATAAGAATGCAGCATCAAAGCTTGGGACCAAACACCTAGATCGAACTGCCCATGTCGCCTCAGGGATGGACGCGAGCGGTGATCCACAAGACGGGTTTCGGTCGGTTGACCGCGCCCACGAAACGCGGATCGCCTCAAAGCAAAGCGCCGACGGCACTCCCAAGCCTAACCCGCGCAGATATCCCCGGGCCGTCCGCGCGGACTTGCGCTCTTGGGCAAGGGCCGCCAATATTTGCTCTCCGTGCAGCATAAAAGCCCATCATTAGAGCGATAAGAGCAATGCCGTCCACTCCCATGCACCGCGACTGCGGTACAAAATGTAGGTTACCCGACCCAAATCCTTGGACAAGGACGCGACGGCTGCCAGTGAGCCTCAAGCCGAGGCTGAAGACATAGACTCTGCTGGCCAACCCTGCCGCCTCTCCCGATGCGTCCAACAAAACAAGATCGGTCTCGTCATCGCGATTTGCCCAACCCGAGTCAGCACCGTCGGCCACGCGAGTTTCGCGGTTTACTCATTCAGATAACGAACATCCCACGCTGCGTCCCGGCGACATCCAGTGGACAATCTCGGCAGCGATGGAGGCAAAGCAGTACGTAAGACTAGGCTCTTCGCCTGATCAGCTGCTGCACCAACCGTATGTGAAGCTATCGTGCCAGACCTCCACGCCTGCGCGCACGAAGACGTTCAATCTGCGGGGATTTATACTGGTCATGCAGGGCCCTCGCGGAACCACCCACCAAGCCGACGCGCGCTAGGAGCTCTAATGAAACGCCTCATACTCGAGCGAATGCCAAACGGGGGGATTGGACAGCGGACCGCATGATCTTCGTCCTCCTCGTGCGATCGATGCACGCCAGACCGATGGCGAAGAGCCGACACGATTGTCCGGCCTCTCCCTAGTATTGCTAGGCCGCGTGTATCTGGTCAAGCAAGACCTATTCACAATGAGCAAAATGGCACACCTGTTGCTTTGAGGTAAACGAACGAAGTGTAGCGAAGGCAGAGCGAGCGTTTCGATCAGTTGTCGATAACTGCTGCTCGAGTGATTCTGACGAATGTGCGGCTTTAGGACTCATTCTTTGAGAGGCAGATTACGCCAACTGCGCGGCCCTGGCGCTTTTCTCCGCCTAACTCGAGTTGGTTGTCCCCAACGTGAGCTAAATGTACCAACGACTGGGGGCTTTGCGGCTGGCGCGCGGATGCCACTCGCCAAGTCTAATCGGTGCCGACGCGTAGCGCAGGCAGCGCTTACTCTGTGAGATCGGCAGGGCTCGGGCTCGATTTTATACGTGATGAGCCAGTATTCTACCCCGGTGCACCAACGAGTCTCCAAGCTGACCGATGGACGCGCCTTTCAAAGCTATGACACACAAACGCGACGAGCGCCGCCCTTCTGCCAGCCGCAGACCATCAGTCGTCCTTGTTGGCAGGAATAGTCGTGGAAACTGGGTCGCCCGCGAGCAGAGCGGTATTTTTGGAGGCCTGTTCCTGACCCGTGCCCAAGCGCTCAAATACGCCTTGGCGGAAAATGACCATCATCCAGAAGCCATTATCGAGGTTTCAGTCTTGGATCTGGATATCGCCGGAGACCGGACGGAAGCCGTCTGATATGCCGCCCGAATTGGTCGCACTGCGAAATTTTCTTCCGACTAGACGCACATCGTCAACAGCATCGCCCCACAAGGAACATGTTTTCGGCTATCGTGATCACTACCATCCGGAGTGCGTTGCGCCGGGACGACATCGGGCGATCCAGCCGGTCGCGAACCCTAGAAGACAAGCACAAGTCGAACAAAGTTTGTTCGGAATAGAACCCTATCTCGGTGCCTGGCCGCGTGCGTGGGTGGCCGCTCTGATGTGCGCATCGTGGAGCGTCGGCACTCACGCGGCAATTCGGCTTGGCGATTTAACTGAGAGTAGCGAACGCTCCGATCCCGATTCTCACTACTCCTCCGCAGTCCGCCTCATAGTCCCTATTGCGGCGCGGACGTGCACAAGGCGCGGTCACGTCGTCCGTCCACGGGTAATCCGCGCCGCCGAAGGATTGGAGCAACCGGTGCCGCCCGTAATCGGTCTCCGCTGGGATTTGCGGCGGCCGATCACGTGGCTCGTCGGCTGAATATCCCGCAAACTGCGTCGCCTCAGCAACGCGGGAGGCGTGCGATGGAATGGTCCTGTGGACTGGATGTCGGGATGGACGAGAGCGCGATTTGCGTGGTCGACGACAAGGGCGAGGTGGTGCTTCAGGCCACCGCGGTGACCGATCCGGACGCGATCAAAGCCGCGCTCAAACCTTGTCTCGCCCGGCTGCGGCGGCTCGGCCACGAGGCGGGAGCGTTGTCGCCCTGGCTGCATCAGGAGCTATTAAAACCTGGCTTGCCGGCGGTGTGTCTGGAGACCCTGCACGTCCGCGCGGCGCTGAAGGCGCAGCGCAACAAGACCGACAAGACCGACGCGCTCCGCATCGCCCATCTGATGCGCACGGGCTGGTTCCGCAAGGCCCATATCAAGAGTGAGCCGTGCTACCGGCTGCGGCTGCTGTTGACGCACCGGCGCAATCTGAAGCGCAAGTTTTTGAACATCGAGAACGCGATCCGGCACTCGCTGAAGGCGTTTGGCATCCGCCTGAACCGGGTCGGGCGGGGCGGATTTGCGTCAGCCGTGCGCGCAGCGGTGACCCACGATGGGCTGGTCAAGGCCAAGCCTTGCGGTGGCCGCAAACGCGGCCAGCCTTGACCGCCCCTGCGCGCGGCGGCTGCGAGATCGATGGCCGGGACGGAAGAATGGCCCGCGGCGCAGCCGAACAAAAGAATGGAC
>NZ_JBEPQT010000071.1:0-5938 GCF_040547985.1 Bradyrhizobium sp. LB14.3 | reverse complement strand
GAAAGCAGGGCACGCGCTCCATTGCGCAAGACTTCTGTGAGTTGATCGTCGAAGATTCCCGGCTGAATCAGATGGATGACGTTATCGTTGGACACCGCATGTCGCTCCTTCGGTGGAGAAGTGGAGGCGTCAAGCACCCCCACGATATGCCGCCTTTCCGATTCCCGCCGTCACCAACTTTGGGCGATAGCTCGACTTCCGTCCGCCAGCGCGGACGCGCTCTTGTGTCACATACCAGATTAGGTAAGCATGAAGAGTGCTGTGCATAGCCGATCCGCGCTGGAAGATTGTGGTCGCCGACGGCGCGAAGAGAACCGCGATGTGGTTGCCGCGTGGCCTTGATCTGCTTTGATTCCGCTCGACCGAGTAATGGAGTGTTCTGTGATTGCAGCTCTGGCCCCCAACTAAAGTTTCTTTCCTTCTGGATCAGCCATGAGAAGGCTTAGTACCGGCGCCGGTTGCGTCAATCAGAGATGTCTTTCAGTGCTTCCACCAAAAGCCTATTGTCGTCTTCAGTGCGGCTTGCGATGCGCAAGAATCGTTTGCCATTCTGAAGCGTCTTGCCGCCATTGTGCCTGACCAATATCCGTCTATCTCTTAAAAGTGTTGAGGCGATCACGTCTCCATCCGGCCAATGGGGCGGGAGTTCGCAGAACACGAAATTTGCGTCGGGCTTCAGAACTCTCATTCCGTCGATGCTGCGCAGGTCTGCGTATAGTTTGTCCCTGTCGCTGCCCACCCTCATCCAACTCTGCTTTGCAGCGTGCGCCAGGTGAGGAAGCTTGCTTAGAAAAAACTCAGCAAACGTATTTACATTCCACGTGGGGAGGGCGGCTCTGATTTCGTCCATCGTCTGTACATTTGCTGATGCCGCATACCCGATCCGTAACCCGCATGTCCCGTAAATCTTTCCAAGACTTTTGAGAACGATCACATTGGGAAATTCCAGCAAGTGATTTTCCAGGCTTGCACTTCGCCCGAGCGCACTAAACTCGATAAATGACTCATCGATCAATAGGAGTTGCTGTTGAGCTCGAAGCGCGGAAGCCAGATATAGTAAATCCGGATAGGGAACCATCCGCGAAGTGGGATTATTCGGCGATATCACGACTGCGCCGTCGACACCATTTGCACGCGCAAATGCTGCATAGCGGTGCACATCGAGTTCAAAATCTGGCGGTGACAGGAAAAAGCGTGACAACCGCCCGGGCAAGGCGGTGGTTTCATAGGGATTGAAGGTTGGGACCGGGACAGCAATCCGCATACCCAGTCGGCCAAGGAGGATGGGAATCAGTTCAGCCACGCCATTGCAAATGACAAGATTATTAGCCGGCGTCTTCACCGCATCCGCAAGAAGCTGGACCAGCTGCGCATTAGGAGAGGGATAGCAAGTAATAAGCCGCGGTAGAGCGTTCTTAAGTTCGTCAAGGAACGCCTGCGGCGGAAAATATGGATTTACCAGAAGGACGAAGTCCTTGATGTCATATTTCCAATAGCCGCCGGGGAATCGGTTCACCAGGTCAGAAACCTCGTCCGGCCTAAGGGATGCGGCGATTTGTGCTGCGGTGTTCATGAGTGCGACTAGCTCAACGTTTCAGGACCAACGAAAATCGTAGGATCGTCGCGATCTCCCGACAAGCTCCCGGCGAACAAGTATCGAGCAGTGCCGATCCGTGCGGAGATGTTCTCGGCAACAAGTCTGGTGCACGCCGCGGTTGGCGAGACTACACGTCATCATGTGACCTGCTTGGAGTGAAGCCTGCAAGGCCCAAGAAGGCCAGTCGCTGGATCATACTACCACCCGCAATCAAAAGGAGCGACTGGTTAAAACCACCGATGACGCGACGGCGAAGATGCTTATCGCCGTATACATTGTTGCGCTGAGTGGTGGCACGCGAACAGGCGCGACGTGCGCTATAGCGAGCAGCAAGAAGGCAATGTTCATGACGTCCGGAAATGCTTTAGCAGAAATAAGAGGCTTAAAAAGAAATAGAAGCGCCAGGAGCGGAACGTCGTATGATAAGGGGATGCCCAAGAACCGTCCATCACGCGACCTGCCAAAGTTCGCAAAGTAGCTAAGCCTTATTGCTCCCGTCACCAGTAGAGCGGTTGCGGTCGCAAACGCGACTTGTGAAGCTTGGCTGACTTGTACCACAACTGCCGCAGGCAAAACGGCTCCATAGACGATATCTGCAAACCCGTCGAGGCTCGCTCCCATTCTTGCGACATCTGGATCCCGACCTTTGGTGCGACCTGCCACAAACCCGTCCAGGTGGTCCGATAGAACAGCCCAAAGCGCCGCTGCCACAGATAGCTCCAGGCGGTCAGAGAGAGCTAAAAACAGGCTGGCGGAGGAAAAGAGAAGACCTGTGATCGTTATCGCGTTCGCTGGATCCCAAAGGTATTTCAGCATTGAACTCTCACCTCGTTTGCAAATGACGTCTCGCCGCGTAGGCATTCGTTCGGCCCTTGAAAATGCGCTCGGCAATCTCCAAATCGTCAGCATTATCAATTTCGTACCAGCTGAGGCCGTCGCATTGCGCCGCGGCGAGCTGTAGGCCTCGCCTCGCTATCAGATAACCCAAAAATTCTTCGGTGTAGGTCTGCCTAGCTCCAGCGGTGATGATATCGTCCAGTGTCGGAACGATCGTTGCCTTGAGTGTCGGCGCTGAAAGCCGTAGGAGGTTCATCGTCTTGAAAAGCTTTGGGCCATCCGCAACAAGATTTGCCGCGGTTTGCTTCAATCGAAAACCTGAGATGAAGCCGTTCTGCGACAACAGAACGGCCGAGCCTTCCATTGAATCATCGAAGGGAACGACTGCAGCTACGTCGGTCCCGCGGCAGACCATCAAGTGTCGCAGCGCATCCTCTTCGAAAAAGACGTCGCCCTCGAGAAGAAAGCAGTCTCCGGAGAGAAGAGCGTCGCGCGCCAGCCACAAAGAATAGGCGCTTCCGGTGCGGTCGAAGACGGTCGACTCGACATATTTGATTCTGAGTTCGCCAAAGTTGCTACCGCAGGCATATTGAATGGCGTCTTTGCGGTAACCCACCACTATCGTCACCTCTTCCACGCCGACAGATTCCAGAGTGTGCAGAGCGTTGTGAAGAATCGAAGTGCCGTTGACCTCGACCAGCGACTTCGGCCGCAGATCTGTCAGAGGACGCAGGCGAGAGCCGCAGCCAGCGGCGAGAATGATGGCGTTCTTGGGGGCATCGGTCACAGTTTAGTTCCTTTTTCGTCGCGCCTCTAAGGTGAAACACCGACGGACTTCTTCGGCGCCAGCTTAGGCGCGCTGAAGCGAGATCAAGTCTGCCGGAGCCATCTGAAAATGGAGCCCAAGCGTGAAGACAGACAAATGGTCCTCGTCGGTCCTTTCTCCAGAGAGAAGGGAGGCGCTGGATCCGGTGCCTCGAGCTGCCGAGATGGCAAAGCGCGCATTTCGGTTGAGTGAGGCCGGCTACGGTATCTAAGGACTTCTCAGTGCAATGATTAGGCATTTAAGATTGCAGTCGAACCTGGCCAGCTAGGAGGAAGTCCAGGACAGTAGGTGGACAACGAAAATGCGCTCCTCTGTCGGCGAAACCCTATTTGCGCAGTTCAGCGTCGGGCCGCAAGTATCGCGTTTCCGCACGGGCGAGTTCGTCGTACTTGAGCAGTTCGAAGACTTCCTCGAGAGTAGCGATGTGCGGCTCAATGCTCGCGGTGCTTTCCTCAGCGATGATGCGACCGCAGACTTGACGCATTGCCGCTATTGCCGCTCGCATAGAGTGGTTGGCCCAGATCACCGTAGAGATGCTGGCTTTGCGGTATACAGAGATCGGTGTTCGATAGTATTTCGTCGGAACGATCACGACCGGCAATCTGCTCTGCCAAGCGCGCGCGAACGAAAGGACTTCGTCGGCGGTGCTCCTTCGCGAATGAATGAGGATCGCATCGGCTCCCGCGTCGGCGTAGGCGTGAGCGCGCGAAAGTGCTTCGTCCATCTCATGCCCAGCGATCAACGCCTCGATCCTTGCCACCAAGATCAAGTCGTCCGCGACTGTATCCTTCACTGCCCGGAGGCGGCCAGAGAATTCGTCGACATCGGCGAGGGGGTGCCGATGCCCAACAAACGAGTTCATCTTCGGAAAGCAACTGTCCTCGAGCGCCACGCCGGCTGCTCCACGCTGACGGAGCCTGCGTGTCACGAGGCGCGCATTGTTGAAATTCCCGAAGCCGCCATCTCCGTCAACGAGCACAGGCAGTCCGCTCGAGTCCACGATCCGCTCGACTACATCTACGAGTTGGCTCCACGACGCTTCATTGGCATCGCGGTAGCCCAGGGAGCAGGCAATTGAGAGGCCGGACGCCCAGAGGCCTTTGAACCCCGCGCGCTCAGCGATTGCGGCGGAGAGACCATCATGCGCTTCCATGAGGAACGATAGCTCTCTGCGGCAGCAGATTTCGGCCCGCAGCATTTCCGCACGTGAGGAACCAGCGGGTTGATTAGGGCCGTTGGCGGGAACAGATGCTGATCGATCTTGCATGCCAATTCCTTGTGATGACGCGGCTAACTTGTAGACCGGCCGATTTCATCAATCGATAGGTGACATGCTTCCGTCATCTAGATCAATTGCGAGGGTTGGTAGTTGACCTGGCCCGCAAACCTGTTCCGTGTCGGAGTGCTCAAGAGTCATCCTCGCGCTCTTCCGCGTGGTCAATCGCTACGTCGGCAACTTGCAGCCCATGCGGGGCGTCTTCCCCAGCTATCCCGCGCCTGTGATCCGTAATCAACCGAAGCCTATTACTGAGACGCGCGCTGAACTTTCACGCACGTTTCATTTTCTGTAGGGCGCCGCGGTCTTGCCTGTCCTGCCAGGTGCGAGGTGAACCGCCCCGGGTTTGCCGGAGGCTCCAACTCCTGAGAGGATGGAGCCATGACAAGCAAGACGACGAACAAGTTTTCAGCCGAGGTCCGGGCCCGCGCGGTTCGGATGGTTCTAGATCACGCCGGCGAGCACCCTTCGCGCTGGGCGGCGGTGACATCGATTGCGGCCAAGATCGGCTGTACGCCGCAGACGCTGCATGATTGGGTCAAGAAGGCGGAGATCGACAGTGGGCAGCGGGCCGGCGTTCCGACCGACACGGCCGAGAAGCTGAAGGCCCTGGAACGGGAGAACCGCGAGCTTCGACAGGCCAACGAGATCCTGCGCAAGGCGAGCGCTTATTTTGCGATGGCGGAGCTCGACCGCCGGTCCAAGCCATGATCGCCTTCATTGACGATCATCGTGGGGCGCATGGGGTCGAGCCGATCTGCAAGGTGTTGCCGATCGCCCCCTCGACCTACCACGCGCATGTCGCCAAGCGGCGCGATCCGGCCACGCGGTCGGCCCGCGCCAGGCAGGATGCCGCGCTGAAGATCGAGGTTCGGCGCGTGTTCGATGAGAACTTCCGGGTCTATGGCGTGCGCAAGGTCTGGCGGCAACTGAAGCGCGAAGGCTTCGATGTTGCCCGTTGCACGGTGTCGCGACTGATGCGGGACATGGGTTTGCAAGGGGTTATCCGCGGCAAACCGGTCAAGACCACGATCAGCGACAAGGCCGCGCCATGCCCGCTGGATCACGTCAACCGCCAGTTCAGGGCGCCAAGGCCGAACGTTCTTTGGCTCTCCGACTTCACCTATGTCGCGACCTGGAGCGGCTTTGTCTATGTCGCCTTCGTCATCGACGCCTATGCCCACAGGATCGTGGGCTGGCGGGCCTCGCGCACAGCGCATGCGGGCTTCGTGCTCGACGCGCTGGAGCAGGCACTGCATGATCGACGGCCGATCCATCGTGGCGGGCTCGTGCACCATAGCGACAGGGGCAGCCATGGCGGATTCAAACGGTCGTCGCAACACCAATTGTTTTCACTCATGACAGTAATTCGTCAAGCGCTTCTGCCGGCGTTTTCCAGCCC
>NZ_JBEPQT010000070.1:0-5982 GCF_040547985.1 Bradyrhizobium sp. LB14.3 | reverse complement strand
CGACCGGACCGATGCCGGTCATCACCTCGCGCTCCGGCAGGTGACCGTGGCGGACCACGCGCTGGTGGCCGTCCCGGGTCTTCAAATCGGCATGCTGGCCTAGAAAGTCAGTCTGCAACCTCGGCCGAGACCGCCTGGGTCAGCAGGGCACGCGCTCCATTGCGCAAGACTTCTGTGAATTGATCGTCGAAGATTCCTGGCTGAATCAGATGGATGACGTTATCGTTGGACACGGCATATCGCTCCTTCGGTGGAGAAGTGGAGGCGTCAAGCACCCCCACGATATGCCGCCTTTCCGATTCCCGCCGTCACCAACTTTGGGCGATAGCTCGCTTATCACAAGCCGACAGGGAGACAGCTATACGCAGTTGCCGGACCGGTTCTGCATCGCGCTTTGAGCGGTTTACGTCGCTGAGCGCCATTCCAGGTTCGGTGTCGAATAAGAGCTCACCAACGATCCCCAGTCGACCGAAACCACTATTCGTGAATGGCGCGCTAAGGGCGGAATGGGCCGCGTTTGGATCGTGGTCGAAAGCCTTTACAGCATGGACGGCGATTTCGCGCCGCTTGACGACGTCGTGGCGATTGCCAACCAGCACGACGCGTTCCTAATGGCTGGTGAGGCGCATGCGACGGGCGTATACGGGGCACAGCGCGGTGGGCTTACCGCATCCTACGCAGGTCGCGAAACCCTTGTTTCGTTCGCACCTGCGGCAACGCATGTGCTGCGGGGCCAATGCTCGATGCACTCGTCGAGGAAAGAGCATCTTACAATTGCTAGCAACGTCGTGGAGCCGGCATCCGTACACCCAACAGCGACCTACGCTGCGACGAAAACAACCCTGGGCATTGGCGTGATCAGGAACAAGCGACGTGTCGCGCCGGCCACGCTGACATTGCAAGCATTTTTGAACAACCGTAACCCACTGCTTGGACCGCTCGGCGACGATCTACTAACATAGCGCCCGCATATTGCGATGACGTACTCGAACCTTGATGACGCTATTCCGATATTGTTGCGGCGACCGATGCATTGTCTGACGATCGCGCCCGTCGCCTGGCGGCATCAAGCGCGTGATCATTGCGGCTCGCTCCTGGATCCTCCCCCAAATCGAGCGGGCGGGCAGGGCCTATCGAAACTATGGGATCGCAGCAGGGCTCGCTTGCGCGCACATTAGCGCGAAACTGCACTATCCGGCCGCAGGCCGCAGAATTTCGGCAGCAAAGCCCCTGTCATTGGTGGACTAGACATCTTGGAGGTCCGTAATGTTCGCCACGGAATAACAATCGCGTGCGAGGTAGTGCTCCGGAGAGGGGAAGTTCAAAGTCGCCGCAATTTGCGATGCAGTGACCAGAGGGTTTCCGTTGCCGGACAGCGCATCCGGCGCGAGACCAGCGCGCTTCGGCGCGGCTCTCGCACGTACTTTCGAGAACCGGGTGTTCCGAGCCAGTGCAGGGCGCGGATACTCGCATCCGCGGCTGTGATTCGAGGTGGGCCTCGCCGAGACTCTGCTTGAAAGCCGTGCTGAATCAACGAGAGAGGATGGACACGATGAAACGGCGAACATTCCTGAAAGTCGCAACAGCGGGTACAGCCAGCGCGCTAGTTGCGCCTTACGTGCATGCAGAGTCGAAACAGTTTGCGGGCATAACGTTGCGTGTAAACGGTTATGGCGGACTTTACGACGAAGCGCTCAAACGGAATGTGGCCGCGCCGCTTGAGGAGAAGTACGGGCTCAAAGTTCAGTTCATCGCCGGCACGACATCCGCAGACTTTGTCAAACTAATCGCCAACAGAGACAATCCGCCTTTTGACCTGTTTATGGGTGACAGCCCGAACATGGTCGAGCTCACCAAGGCAGGCATAATCGAGGAGATCAAGGCGTCGGAAGTTCCGAACGTCAAAAGACTTCTCCCAGGCTTTCGCGAGTTCGGCGATTATGGAGTGCCGTTCAGCGTAGCTTCCGTTATCCCCGTCTACAATTCGAAGTACATCAAGCAGCCGATTGCTTCGTATTCGGATATTGCGCGATCCGATCTCGCGGGGCGCGCGGTCATTATGGCTTCCGCCACATACGGCAGCCTTCTCACGCTACTTGGCTTGGCCGAGGAAAATGGAGGCTCGACTGCAAACATCGGTCCTGCGCTGAAGGTGATGAGCGCCGCGAAGCCAAATATTGTTGCGCTCGCGCAGACAAATGTGGCCGAGATCCAGATGTTTCAAAACGAAGAGGTGTATGCGGGCATATTCTGGGATGGTCGCGCTCACGAACTAAGGACTAAGGGTCTTCCCATTGTGACCGTTGTCCCACCTAAGGGCATTTACTCGGTCATCACCTACATCAACGTCGTCAAAGGCACTAAATATCCAGAAGCTGCATACGCTTACGCTGAGCAGTTACTGTCCGATCAGGGTGTCCTCGGTGTGCCTCAAGCGCTCCGATACGGAGTAACAACCGACGTGACTTTGCCGGAAGAGCTTCGCCACGACCTCTTGTTTAACTCGCCTGAGCGTATTGCTCTGAAAAAGACAGTTGATTGGGAGAGGCTTATAGCGAACCGCAGTGCGTGGATTGAGGAGCTGAATAAGATAATCCGCACCTAGCTGGCTGAAATCGTTATGAAGTTCTGCGGATTCGTCGACACCGTGACTCGTGCCTAAATCGCTACCAATGCGGAGGGTTTCATATGGAGCAGTCTCTTGCCACTCGCCGGGCCTTGACCCCTGCGCTTCTGTTGGCCCCGATGATCTTGCTGCTCGTCATATTCTTGATCGTTCCTACGCTCGGATTGCTGAGAGCTAGTTTTCTCTCCGGTAGCCACCTTCTCGATGGGAGCGGCTTCAGCCTGCAGCAATATGTCCGTTTCTTCTCCGATTCCTATTACTCTTCGGTGCTGTTCGAGACGTTCATCGACGGGATTATCGTCAGCCTGATTTGCTTGGGAATTGGATTCCCCACCGGGTACTCGCTCGCGCGGCTTCCGCCCCTGGCACGGCGATGGCGCACCATTATCGTGATTATGCCCCTGACACTCAGCCTTGTGGTTATCGTATTTGGCTGGTTGATCATTCTTGGACGCAATGGAGTGGTCAATTCAATTCTCTTAGGTTCGGGACTTTCTTCATCGCCGAAACAACTATTGTTTAGCCGGCCAGCGGTCTTAACTGTCCTGGTGCAGCAATTTCTTCCATTTATGATTTTGTCAGTCATGAGTGTGGTCACTCAAATAGATCCAGTACTCGAACATGCGGCTGCCAATCTACGCGCAAACCGCTTCGCGACATTCCGCAAAATTATCATTCCGCTTGCGGTTCCCGGGATACTTGCCGGCTTTAATCTCGTCTTTGTGCTCTCGATCTCTGCGTTCATTACCCCGCGACTCATTGGCGGGAATCGCGTCGCCATGCTCGGTAGCCTGATCTATGAGCGGATCATGGCAGAACTGAACTGGCCCTCCGGGGCGGCAATGGCGTTCATCCTGTTGGTGAGCGGCCTGGGTGTTACAGCGGCACTGAACGCCCTAGCTGCATCGCGCGTTCTTGTGAAAGGAGCGCGGCATGCGCGTTGATCTTGTTGATCGGGCAATGGCCGTATCCGGCGCGACTATCCGCGCGATCGTGTACGTTATGCTTGCACTACCCGCGCTACTTGTGATCGTGTCATCGTTCACCAGCGGGGAAACGTTGAATTTCCCTCCCGCAGGCTTTTCCGTTCGCTGGTATCGAGAGGCATGGAAGAACGACGTGTTCATGACTGCACTCTGGACGAGCACGTATGTTGCCGTGCTCGTTGCCACGTTGGCACTCACGATTGGCTTCGCTGCCGCGTTCGCAATCAATCGCTTTTCCTTTCCGGGCAAGGCCTTCCTGCAAGCGCTCGCCTTCTCACCCTTGATTATTCCGGCGGTCGTCCTCGGGATCGGCCTGCTACAACTTTTCGCGTCCTTGAACCTTACCCAAACGCTGTTCCCTCTGCTATTGGGTCACCTGGTGCTTGCCATCCCATACGTAATGCGCACCATTCTTGCGAGCCTTAGCTTACACAATCAAGTGCTCGAAGAGGCAGCGATGAATTTGCGCGCCTCGCCTTTGCGAGTCGTTCGGCGTATCACCCTGCCGCTCATCCTCCCTGGCCTGTTGTCGGCTGCAATCTTCGCCTTTGTCACGTCATTCGGAAACGTCACTGTTTCCGCGTTCTTGACTTACGGGGGCAACGTCACATTACCAGTACAGATATTTACCTACGTAGACACCAGCTATGATCCGCTGGTTGCCGCCATCTCGAGCTTGATGATCATCGTAACGTTGGCCGTCATCCTGACGATCGAGCATTTGATCGGCAGTGAACGGTTCGCGTAGTGCGAGACGACATGCTCGCCTTCAAAAAGGACGAAACGCTCGTGCGGGACAACAATGACCTAGTCGTGGAGTTGCGCTCAGTTTCCAAGCTCTATGGCGATACGGCTGCAGTCGCGGACATTTCGCTCAAGGCGCTGCGGGGGGAACTTCTTTGCCTGCTTGGTCCCTCTGGATGCGGAAAGACAACCACACTGCGCATGGTCGCCGGCTTCGTAGATCCATCCTCTGGCAGTATACACATAAATAATGTTGATATGACGCACCAGCCTCCCTATCGACGCGATACGGGCATGGTTTTCCAGAGTTACGCACTCTTCCCGCATATGACGGTTGCTGAAAACGTCGCATTCGGTCTGGAGAATTTGAGGTGGCCGCGCGAGAAGCGTGAGACGCGCGTCGCCGAAATGCTCAAGCTTGTCGAGTTGCCTCATCTGGCTCAGCGCCTGCCAAGTCAGCTATCCGGCGGTCAACAGCAGCGCATTGCGCTCGCTCGCGCGCTCGCAATGAAGCCGGCGGTACTCCTTCTAGATGAACCATTCTCCAATTTGGATGCACAGTTGCGTGTGCGTATGCGGGAAGAACTCCAGGAAGTGGTCAGATCAGTCAACGTTACCACCTTGTTCGTAACACACGATCAAGAGGAGGCATTGACCATGTCGGATCGGATTGTCGTCATGAATGCGGGTAAAGTGGAGCAGATTGGAACGCCCGGCGAAATCTACGAGACGCCCGAGACGCCTTTCGTTGCAAACTTTATCGGCTGGTGTTCGTTGCTAACGGGCGTCGTGGACGATACTGGTGCTTTCAGGTCGACAGCTGGCCTTCGGATCAAGGGTGACTGGAAAGCTGGTCCTGCCACAGTGGTGATCCGGCCGGAACAGGTCAAGTTGTCGGCCGATGGCGCTGCGGGCCAGAGCCAGCAGGCGCGCGTCCTCCATTCTCATTACTTGGGAGGCGCGACCCGGGTTGTGCTTGATATCAATGGAGAGCGACTCACAATGCAGGAACGCCTTCCATTTGGACGTCATCCGAAATCCGGCGACGTCCTTGATGTTACTATTAGCACGGACAGCCTCCGCGTAATTCCGATAAATGAGGGACACGCTTCATAGGCTGCGCCCAATGAACTCGTCCAGCCCTCCCGGCGGCGGAAGGACTTGAGCGATAGACTTGAAAGACCATCGCTCTGAGAAATATGAGCGCGGTGAGCCAGAATTCGCTCAATCCGTAGGTTTGGCTGTACCAAGCGAGGCAACGGCATAGGCTGCGACCTCGTTGGTAGAGCGCGATGAGGCACGTGCGAGTGACAAGCTTCGGTGCGGATGTAGGGTAAGCGTCGCTCTGAGGCCCATTTGATTGGTCGCCCGTGAACAAGCCTCTAAGCGATTGAGCCAGAATCTGTTTTTCGGATGCGGCGGCATTTGAGATTGCAGGGATTGGGGGCTTGAGGCCGCCAAACCTTGCAATTTTCATTTGTGGATTCCCTTTCGCTGCGGACCATGATTCTGTGGTGCATCGGAGGGGGACTGACCTGCCCCTGAAGTTTCACCCAGTAGCGGTTAGAGTCTCGGCGGATGTTACGCCGTTTGGCGCGGTGTGAGCAACGTGCGATCGGCGGAGCT
>NZ_JBEPQT010000069.1:0-7168 GCF_040547985.1 Bradyrhizobium sp. LB14.3 | reverse complement strand
TCAGGCGACCTCGGATCGTCATCGGCCACGGCGCCGCCAGGGTAACATCTGCAAGTGAGGCAATACGAGGGGTCAAAGTTGCAAGCCGATTGACAGTCGTCGACCGGAAGGCGCTCGAGGCCGCCGTCAACGCATTGTCGGAAATATGGAAGCCGCGCCGGCGCACCACGCGTTCAAAATAGACGTCAAGCACCAATCAAATGGGCCTCAGAGCGATGTTTACAGCTCATCTGACCTACATTGCGCTCAATCGTGGCTCTCCTCGCCAGAATCACCCAAGCTTTAGAGAATCACGCTCCGTCAGTTGCGCAAAGCCTTCACAAGGGGAGAACCCGTCTTGGCCCGAATGGGGATTGCCGCGTTGGCTTGCTCACGCGTAGATAGCCTTCGCACTGGATGCGCTCAGCAGCGGTCGGCAGGGCAGGATTTATAGTAGCGGCGGCGACCGCGATACGAACCTGGCGAATGGACTTGCGGAGCGCATCGAGGAAGGCGTGGCTGCACCGCCTGCGGGAGCCCCTTTGCCACAGCAAGGGCGTAACCACCGCCGCGGTCGCGCGCGACCACAGCAATTTGCGGCTGCCCGCTAGCCACACTTGTGCAGTAACTGGCTCGCAGCGGCAGATCGATGAGACATTGCTGATATCGGCTATGAATCCGCCCAGAACTGGCTCCGCGTCGGGGAGAGACGCTTGTCTTTCGTGGGAGGGACGGTGATCACGGCGTGGCGCCATAACAGACGGCGCTCTCCACGTCAAACCCAGGAGGGATCAGGGCCGACGGTCGCAGCGCACGCTGCATCATGGTGACTCCTTTGTGAAACCAACGCGAGCCGGCGCTTAAACTTCATCAAAAGTGATGGTGTGGAACCGCCCTTCCGAACCGGCATCAAAAGTGCCTAACGTGCTCGCGTTTAGAACTGCCGCAGACGAAGGACAGTTCCATGGAAGAGATTATCAAAGTGGGTTGCGATTTGGCTAAGTCGATCTTTCAAGCTCACGGCTTCGGTGAAAACGGGGAGGTCGTGGTTAGCCGTACGTTGCGACGATCTCAGGTGCTGCCTTTCTTTCGAGCGCTCCCCTCCTGCTTGGTGGGTATGGAGGCCTGCGCAAGTGCACATCACTGGGCGGGGGAGATCGCGGTGCGGGGCACTTGGTCCGCATGATGCCGCCAGCCTACGTGAAGCCCTACGTCAAACGAAACAAGACGGACGTGGCGGATGGTGAAGCCAGTGTGAGGCGGTCACCGCCCGACAATGCGATTCGTACCGGTGAAGACTGCCGAACAACAAGCAGCCAGCATGATTTTGCGAACTCGAGAGATGCTGATGAGGCAGCGCAGCCAGCGCCAATGCCCTGCGTGCTCATATGGCCGAATTTGGCGCTATCACCGGCACAGGCATGGCAAGCGTCACGAAACTCCGGGGGCTGCTCGTCCCCGCCGCCGCCCGCTTTGCCCTGATCCACCTCGCTGAACAGATTGAGCTACAGACCGTCCGTATAGAGAAGCTTGACAAGGAGATTTTGGTTGCCGTCAGAAAGGGCCCCGATGCGAGGCGCCTGATGAGCATTCGAGGTCTTGGTCCTCTCATCGCAGCTACCGTTCGGACATCGGTCTCGCATGCTCACCGTTTTGCCACTGCACGAGATTTTGCGGCTTGGACGGGACTAACGCCGAGAGCACAGTCGAGCGGTGGGAGAAGAAAGGCTTGGGGCGATATCAAACCGCGGGAATCGGCAGCTACGGACGCTGTTAACGTCGGTGCGACCTCTATCATCAAGCTGGCCAAGAGAGGCTTGAAAGTTCCGCTCTGGGTCCCGACTATGTTGGTCAAACTTGTATCGGTGGCGCTCGCCAACAAGATCGCGCGCACCATTTGGGCCTTGCTGGTCAGGGGCGGCGTGTATCAGGCGCCGGCCGCAATGCTGAAACCCTAATTTAAAAGCTCTCCGGCGGAAGAAGAAAGCTGCCGAGGAGGCAAGGTGCATATCTGGATGAACCTCGAGTGACGACATTCCCGGTAGCAATCAGACCGCCTGACTCACTGCGCTTGGAGCGCGAGAACTTCATTTGGGCGATTGCTTCCGCCGATATCATCGTGGCCAGCGGCCATGCCGCGATTACAGGCCGAATATATGACCGCACCGTCGTCCGTTGTTCAAATTAGAAAGATCTGCAGCCCGGGCCGTTCCACATTTGTCAGAGCCAATGTTGCAGACGATGACCTAATTGCGGTCGGCGCCGGCGGCTCGACAGGTCCGCTATCTTCATAGCTTTCCCGCAATCTCGCGAATCGGATGGCATTATGAAGCAATATGTTAAGCTAGAGCTGGCCCGGTTGTCTGAACAGAAACTCCGCGTCGATAGGGGGAGCTTCTGCCGGGTTAGGCCGCCGCGCGGAGCGGAGGAGGATCGAAGTAGGCTTGATCCGGGGTGCGGTCGTCAAGGCTCGAATGTGGTCGTTGTCCGTTGTAAAAGTCGAGATACCGGCCAATCGAATGTCGCGCCTCACTGACGGTTTCGTAGGCTCGCAGATAGACCTCCTCGTATTTGACGCTTTTCCACAGTCTCTCAACGAACACGTTGTCGCGCCAGGCTCCTCTGCCATCCATGCTGATGGCGATGCCGTTGTCGGCGAGAACGCCGGTGAAGGCCGCACCAGTGAACTGCGAGCCTTGGTCGGTGTTGAAGATGTCCGGCCTGCCGTGACGCGCGAGAGCATCCTCCAGCGCCTCGACGCAGAAGGCCGCCTCCATCGTGATCGACAGCCGCCACGACAGGACACGACGTGTCGCCCAGTCCAGCACCACGGTGACATAGACGAAGCCCTGCGCCATTGGAATGTAGGTGATGTCCATCGCCCAGACCTGGTTCGGCCGCGTGATGTCGATGCCGCGCAGCAGATACGGATAGATCTTGTGGCCGGGTTCGGGCTTCGTGGTGCGCGGACGGAGCGCTTCTATCCCCATCCGCCGCATGAGCGTCTTCACATGCCGGCGGCCGATCTTGCACCCTTGCAAAGCCAACAGGCCTCGTAACATACGCGAACCGGCGAAGGGATACTCCAGGTGCAGCCGATCGAGCTGCCGCATGATCTCGAGGTCGGCAGAAGAAACCGGCCGCGGCAGATAGTAGACGCTGCCGCGGCTGATCTGCAAGACTTCCGCCTGCCTGGTGATCGACAGATCGTGCTTACAGTCGATCATCGCTTTGCGCTCAGCAATCCCGCCTTGGTGAGCGTGCCTTCTAAAAAACTGGTCTCAGCGCTGCTCGCTCCCTGTGGGATAGAAACGCATTCCCGCTAGACTGCGGCCGGGCCGATATGATTTTGGTGGCATGTGACCCCGCTAAAAAACCTGGTCCATGGGCTGTTGCGTACGTGAGAGTGGTGACGCCGTCCCGGCGATCCCGTTTAGGAATCTGAATAAATTGCGCAGCCCAGCCCTTCCGCCGTGTCAGCAGGAGGATTGGAGATGAACCGCAACAAATCGAAATCCAGGGCCGACCGCACGATGCCCATGGTGCATCCTACGAGACGCGCTACCGCACGCGAGTCGTCAACAATCTGCATCGGCGTGCCAAGGCATTCGGGTTTGTTCTCCAGCCAGTGGAGCCGAAAGCTGGTGCTGCCGTTTCTTAGGAATCGTTCTCTAGCGTCAGCTCCCCGATCTTGGCGTGCAGCGACTTCACGACGATCGCAGGCGCGGACGGCGCCGTGTTCCCCGATCCGAAAACTCCGGAAGCACCGCCCTCCAACTGGGCCTTCCAGGCCGTAATCTGATTTGGGTGGACATCAAAGTGTTCGGCCAGTTGGGCTATCGTCCGGTCGCGCTTGACGGCGGCAAGCGCCACCTTCGCCTTGAAAGCCGGTGTGTGGTTCCGGCGCGGTCGATTGCTCATGGTCTCTCCTGCTCGCGGCGATTATCGCCGTTGTCAGGCAGAAATTCCACTTATCGACCTGTTCAAATTTGCGGAGCCGGCTCTGCTGGACGTCTCGCAAAAAGAAAGGTCAGTATGTGTGGTCAACGAAGTGGGTCAGGTCTTGTTCGAGGGAAAGGCCAAGTCCGACCCGGGGGCGCTCACGGCATTGCTTCGCAAGCGGGCGCCACAGGCGGAGCGCATCGGATTTGAGACCGGAGCGATGGCGAGCTGGTTTTGGCATGAACTTCGTAGGGTCGATCTTCCGGTGGTCTGCATCGAAGCGCGTTATGCCCACGCGGCTTGTCCATACGCATAAACAAGAGGGACCAGAATGACGCTCGAGGTTTGGCCGAACTGGTGCGGCTCGGCTGGTATCGAGAAGTCAAAGTCAAGAGCCAGGAAAGTCAGAAGATCCGCGCGATACTCGTCGCGAGATCTCGGCTCGTGCCCATTCGTGGAGATATCGAGAACCAGGTCCGCAGTCTAGTCAAAGAATACGGCTTGCTCTTCCCACGCGCGATCGGACTGAAGTTTCGCAATCAGTCCTGCGAGCTATTGCGCGAGGATCATCAGCTCCGCAGTGGGATCGCGCCGCTTCTGTCGATCCATGAGCAGATCTGCAAGCAGCAAAGCAAGTTCGACGACGAAGTCCGCCAATTGACGAAGTCAGATGAGACGACGCGCCGCCTATTGACGGTTCCTGGCGTGGGCGTAGTGACCGCTTTGACCTCCCGCCATACGATCGACGACCCATCGCGCTTCCGATCGGCATCAAGCGTCGGCGCTTATCTGGGTCTCACGCCTCGACCCAACCAGTCCGGCGAAACTGACACTAACGGCAAGATATCACGATGGGGCGACCGTCTTCTCCGAACCTACCTGGCCGAGGCGGCGACCGTCCTGCCTTATCGAAAAAGAAATGGTCCTCTCTCAAGGCTTGGGGCATGAAGCTCGCGAAGCGGATTGGGATCCGAAAGGCAAAGGTCGCCATCGCGCTCAAAATCGATCGTGCTTCACTGTATCTGGGTCGATGGCACATCGTTTGACTGGGGCCAGGCGGAGGAAGCCTGATCCGATTTTGTAAAGTTCCTGGTCCGGTCTGCCGGACTGGCAATGTCCCGCTGGGACGGTGTTGTGGCGACGTCGTTCATTCGGCTGGTGGCGGCTTGACTGTACTCCGCTGCAGACGTTGAGGCGTCCGACCCGGACATCATGATGAGGCGCTGCGCGACCTCGGAAACGACCATGACACCAGCGAAGACATCAACAAGCCCGGGCGATCCAATGCCCTGGCCGGCAGGGCACGTATCAGCCGCGCTCGCGCGGTCTCCGCAACCCGGGCCAGCTGCCAGACCGTGCCATGAGCGCGTTCAAAAATGTTTAGGGCCGATTGACATCCCAGGCAAGGTGCGGGCCGTCGCGCCGCGGCAATCGCCCGCTAAATTTGTTCTGTTCATCGCGTCCTGCAACACACGGCCGTCATGGCGATGATGACCTGCCCCGCCAATTAGGCCAGTTTAAATGGCATTTTCCATCTATGATCCCCTGATGGGACGAGGAGAGTTCCATGAAGGGGATCCAAGTATCAGAGGCGCAGATCGCATTCGTGTTGAAACGGGCTGAAGACGGCTCGGCGGTGGCGGAGGTCTGCCGCGAGGCCGGGATCAGCGAGGCAGGCGCGCCGACAATACCTTCATCGAATTCTTCAACGGCAAGTTCACAACCGAATGCCTGAGCACGCACAGGTTCGTGAGCCTTGACGACGCCCGGCAGAAAATGGCGGATTGGCGTAGAGACTACAACGAAGTCCGGCCTCATAGCGGGATTGGCAACAAGGCACCGATATCGCTGTTGTATGGCTCATCGGCGCCCCGTCGTCATGAGCCCTAGCCAGGAATTCCAGCGTCACCTGAGGAGCGCTTCAATTGTGATCCCGACGTTACCTGTCTCTGGATTAAATCGTGTGGCGAGCGCCATACGACCAGCAATCGATACGTCGAGCACGCAGGCTAACGCGTCGCGTTAACGCAGCACAGACACCTTGCCCTGCGAATAGTGCGACGGACGAATCCGCGTTTCCACCGGCCTGGGATCCGGCACGGGATAAGCCATGCCGGACCTCGTGCGTTCAACCGCGCTTCTTGAGACCAAGAATTACCCGCGCCTCAGCGGGTGTGGCGACGCTGCCGCCCATGCGCTCGATGATGCCAACCGCATTTTCGACGAGTTCGGCGTTCGAGGCGAGCACGCCACGTCGAAGATAAATGTTATCCTCTAATCCCACTCTGACGTGGCCGCCCATGTTGACCAGCTGTCCGACCATTCGCATTTCGTCTGGACCACAGCCGAATCCACCCCAGACGGCGCCCCGAGGTAGAATGTCTCGCATGGCCTGGAGAGCGATTGGAACGCCGGGAGCGCCATAGCCTGTGCTGAGACAGAATTGGAAAAGCGGCGGCGCCTCGATCAGTTGTTCCGATATGAGTCTCTTGGCAGTTTCAATATGGCCCAGATCGAAACATTCCAACTCGGGCTTCACGCCTGCTTCTCGCATGAGCTTGGCGAGTTCTCGCAGGTCCGACATACGTGCGACGAATATGCGTTCCCCGAACGCCATCGTGCCGCAATCCAAGCTGCTGATCTCAGGTTGAAGCTTGACGGCATGAAGACAGCGCCCCAAGGGCGTTTTTAGTGTACTTGTTCCGCCAATCGTTGCCGGCTCGATCGAATCGAGCACCAGTTCGCCATCCATTCCGCTCGTCAAATTGATTATGACGTCGGTGGATGCATCCCGAAGCTTCTTGACCACCTGTTCATAGAGGTCAAACCGATTCGATGGGGCTCCGGTCTCTGGGTCGCGGACATGAACGTGAACGACCGCCGCCCCAGCCGCCGCAGCGTCTAGAGCCGCATCCGCGATTTGCGAAGGCGTGATGGGAATCTTTGGGTGTTTCGCAACAACGGCAGAACTTCCGCCGGTCACAGCACACGTGATGATAACCTTCTCTGACATTAACAACTCCTGTGTTGATACTCTTCCATACGATCCGCAGGGCGAAGGCTAGGGAGATCGTTTTCGCCGCAGTGGTGGTGGCGCCATCGCGACGGCGCCTGCCAGGATTATGCATCGCAACAGGCGCCCATCGTTGGCTGTGATCGTTCAGATCCCGTGGCTCGACAGTCCCTCGCGGCGCTGCGCTAGGAGAATCTCGATCACCATCTTGTCGCGCGCCGCCGCAAGTTCGGT
>NZ_JBEPQT010000068.1:0-7903 GCF_040547985.1 Bradyrhizobium sp. LB14.3 | reverse complement strand
CGACTTCTCACGTCCCGGCAAGCCGACGGACAATAGCTTCATCGAATCCTTCAACGGCAAGTTCAGAACCGAATGCCTGAACACGCACTGGTTCCTGAGCCTTGACGACGCCCGGCAGAAAATGGAGGATTGGCGTAGAGACTACAACGAAGTCCGGCCCCATAGCGCGATCGGCAACAAGGCGCCGATATCGCTGTTGAATGGCTCATCGGCGCCCCCGCCGGCATGAGCTAAACCCCGGAAAATTCCAGCATCAGCTGGCCTAGTTTTGGGGAGCACTTCACATCCGCTGAGGCTCTAATCGCCACTGGATGAAACTTCGGAGGCAGGTCACCAGGCCGCTCACAGAGAAGGATAGTCGGATGATCGCGCCGATTCGACGGAACTGGAATCCAAAAGACTTTTTCGATGAGTTGACGCCGGCGATGCGGCCGGACCATCGACTGTGCGCGCCACGTCGGGACAAGTTGTGGCCAGAGTTGTATACTGATACGAGGCGAGGCACTTAAAACAAGAATTGTTCAACCGAAATCTGATCGCCACCAACGAAGCTGAGGCGTTCATTAGCGCCTGGTCCGCGGAGAACAGCGTCACACCGATAGTTCGTCCGGATCATGGAGCTTGTCGCTGGTGAATCCGAAAAAGAGCTTCGAGACAGATTGGAGGCTCGATCGTATAGTGTTTCTGCAATCAATGAATACTTGAAGGACGAATTCTCTCTGATCGTTTATGATCGCATTTGATGAGATGTGCCGCGCCTATGCTGCGGATAGAGCATTCTATGCCGGACTTGGCAGCAGCTTCCTTCGTTGCCTGAGAGAGGTGGTTGCCGACGAGGCAGTTCACTCGATGAACGCTGTTAATGTTCTCCGTGCCCGTTACTGCGAGCGCATTCCCGAAATCGGCGAGATTCTCGACAGCCTAATCCGCAGCGTGGGCGATGATCCGGACTATACAGGCACCTTCGTACTGGATTACTTCGGCGAGAATTACACGAACCAAATGTTTGTCAACTGCCGTGCCGCTGTCCTGAGAAACGTCGCTAAGCCGCTAAGAGCCGCCGTGATGGATTGAAGCGTCGGCGCGCAAGTGGACCGACGAGCGTCTGCGCCTGATCTCCTGTCAGTGCCCCAGAAGTGCACGTGTTGGTCGGTCAGAGCGGATTCGGCTCAGAGAGGAGTCAGACAGCCTGCATGCGCTGTCCTTGAACGTTTTCGCTCGTTTTCAGGTTCTTGGCAAGTGACACGCGATAATGAGCGAGTCAGCGGTGCCTTGCACAAGGGGGCACCGATCACACGTCAAGAGAAAAAGCCAATCAGGCAACCATCACGAACAATAAAGCCAAATGGCGCTGTCGGCTTTCCTCCTGATGTCGCGAATTCTTCAACGCACGCGCCCGAGGCAGGTATCCCAATTCTCTCAAGTCATTGTCGTTAAACTCGATTTTTTGGGCGCGGCGCAATTTGGTACGACACTTGCTGTTCTCATCCCCAGGTTCTCTCTTCCGGAGATGCGTGTGCAAAGTGCCGTCTGCACCAAGCAGAATTTCCGACTGCCGGCATATCGGGGTATCCCCCCGACGAACATCGTCTTGCACCACGAGGGCCGGTCGCGCTCAACCCTCAAGAATTGTTCCCGTCAGAGGCGTGCGACTAAGGCACCCAGACGCCGCGAATTGTTCATGCAAGGAGCCAAACTTGCGCGACGAGCCTGTTGGGCTGCTCGTCGACCGGGCTCTCGTCGGTGCCGGCGCGGTGAAGATCAGTTGGGGCCTGACGATGCAGATCCGTAGATCGTGCACGACCGTGGCCCACTTCTTTTCATGCTCGCCGGCAAGCCGAACATCCGCCGTGACACCGGACTCGTTGAGCTCGGGACCACGGAGCGGCCCGGCGACGGATCGGAACTTGCCTCCGTTTAAAACAAGCTCAATCGAGCGGCGCAATACCGACCTCTGGGGTCAGCCCGCTGAGGCGCACAAAATGGACCTTTTCAGCTTCACCGAATGCGCAACGCGAACGCAATCCCTCCGATCGCTTTTCGAGCTTCTTGTGAGCTGTGTCAACGACGAAGGCTTCAGCGAAGTCTATTACGGAGCGCTCAATTTCGCGGAGCCACTTCGCCTACCGGAGTATCCGCCGCCCGCCGTGGCCGTTAAGTGGCCGCCCGAATGGTGTGAACGATATTTTAAGCGAATGTACCACAGAATCGATCCGGTGGTCCGGCGGACACCGACGCTTTCGCGGCCGTTTCTGTGGGATCAACTCGCCGAGCAATATCAACTACAGCCCGACGAAAGGCGCGTACTTGATGAGGCCAGAGAGGCCGGTCTCAAGCACGGCATGAGTGTACCATTGTTTGGACCATTGGGTCGATTATCGGTCGTATCGTTTGCATCTCGGTTCGACGATGCCGATCCTCAACATTCCAAAGGCCATCTGAACGCATTAGCCTGGCACTTTCACACCGCTTGTGCGGAGATCACACGTCCGGCGGAAGATAACTGCGATATGAGAGTTGCGCTATCACAGCGAGAACTAGAATGTTTAGGGTGGGTGGCAGAGGGCAAATCGTCATGGGAAATTGGTGGGATATTACACATCACCGACAATACGGTGAACTTTCATCTTAAGAACGCGATGCGAAAGCTGGGCGCGACCAGCCGGATCCAAGCCGTCATTGTGGCGATCCGCCTCAATCTTATTTTTGATGTCCATGCTGCGCGAGCATCTTGATGGACGATGATTGTATCGAAGCCAGTTTGCGTCTTAAAACTGCTGTGAAGACAACAATCGATCCTATGGACAATCATCCGCCAAGGCAATGAGCAAGCTCGACCTGCCATGTGACGAAGCCACTTGCTCCTAGCGCGCACGCTGTATACGGCAACTACGTGCTTAGTCCCGGGCATGTTTTGGAGCGTTAAGTTACAATCGGTGCGGCTAGGGAGTCCAGCGTTTGCAGGTGTTCGTAGGACGTCAGGTTTTCAGTCGCCGATCGTAGCTGTAGGCACCGATGAAGATTGGGAGTTTGACTCGAGCTGATCGGTTTGCTTCAGTTGATTTTTCTCGAGAGTTTAGCACTGCTAGTGGTTCGAATATATGCTATCTTATCAGGTGTAGATCGATCAAAAGACCAGCTTGTAAACCCGGTCAACAAGCTCCTTCTAGAGGGGGCTGTGCATTCGTCGTGGCCGATGCGCCACGGCTACTCTGCCCAGCTTTCAAAGTTCTAATTAAAATCAGGCTGGCACGAACAGCCCAAGCGTACCATGCAGACAATCGTCCACTGTTCGCCGCTTCTCATGGCGGGCGGACGGCGTTCGAGGTGCAAGGCTATGCGCACACCTTCCGCAATCAACAACGCGCGTGCATCTCTATGGTCCAAAAGCGCGCCGCAATGGCTTAAAAAGCTGCCGCTGTCCCTCGACTATCCATGCCTGTACGGTTCCTAAAGGGCCATCTGGACGACCGAACGGATCATGAGCAGTATTGCGGTCGAAACGAATGCGACGATTAAGACGAAACGACTCGGATGTGGATCTCATGCTGGCCATGAGCCAATCACTGATCAAACAGACCGAGTTCTTGTTTCTGCAAGGCAATCTGGAAGGTATCAGAACGCCAGCGGTCCGAATCCGCGCAGGTTGGATGATCTCGAGGGCAATCCAGGTGCTCAATCGCGGGGCCGCCTCTAGTTTCCAATTGCTGTCGACCACGACGCCAAGACTGCTACTGCGTGAGTCCGATCATCAGTCTCTCGCCATGCGCTGCGGTGTCAGATTGGCGGCGCGGATGAATTCCGCAGCGAGCAAGGCTGAGAGAGCATAGCCGAGAGCCGGCATTATCAGCGTGACCCTGTAGCCAAATCTCACCGCGATAACCCGCTCGCCGCGAAGCCTATCAATGCGAACGCCGACATCACCGAAGTCAGGACTTAGCATCTGTCCCCGCCTTGCCTGGCCGGGCGAGCGCGAGAAACCAATTTGTGAATGCAACATGCCGGACTGCGAGGGCCGCGAACACGATCCCAACGCTCGCGACGGCGCTCACGCGAACGCCGACGTAGCGAGCGATAATCGCAAGCGCTCCAAAACCGATGGCCAGGACTGCGCAGCCCCAGATCACGCCCCGGTTCGGCGCCATTCGGGTCAGAACCGCGCTGGTCACTGGCGCGATGATAGGTGCGACGTTCGAGAGCGCTCCGATCCATCCGATATCTCCCGCGGCAAAGCCGAGATCGACGAGTCGCAACTGCACCATTGCGAACGCCAGCGCGATCCCGATAACGCCGGGCGCTATCAATGCGGCCCTTGTCCACATGACGTTGTTGGGAAGGATCGGGAAGATAGACAGGCGCTGCGGTGAGCGCCATCGGTTCATGCAATGGAGCGGTTCAGGAATCGCGAACACCCATCCAGCGAAAGCGGCTAGCAGCAGCGCTAGCCCAGCAAAGCCGGACCCCAACCGACAATCTCGATCAGCTGGAGGCAGACCGCGCGCCACCGATCACGTGGCCGACGACCCGACCCCAGCCCATCAGCGCAGCGCCGAACGGACGCTCGCCGGAACCGAGGGCTTCCGGTATGTAGCCCAATGTTGCGATCCGCTGTGTGGCGGCGGCAGTCGCAAGGGCGAGAGAAACAAGAAACCGGCACGAAATCAGTCTTTGGATTCAAAAATGCCATCACTGCCAGCGCAGTGGTAGTTGCGATTTGGGTCAACAGGATCCATGACCGCCTCAGCCCGAGACGATTGAGGCTCCATCGATCCACGACGGGGCCCAAAGAAAGTTGACCGTGAAGGCAAAGAAGACCGTGCCATACACGACCAGTTCGAGGCTGGCGCCGTTGCCCCGAAGGATCACCGGAATGACCGAATAGATCAACCCGATCGCCAGATACTGCTGACTGGCCAACGCAACCATCCCGATATATGGCATGTAGCGACTTGCCATCAAGCCTCTTCCTTTTAAAGAGCAGTTTCGCATGTGCTTCGAGAGAACGGTTTGGACAAGCAGTGGATCGTTCCTGCGCAGCTAGCGATGGGCGCAATCATCGCGGCTCCTGAAGAAACGATCTCCAGATCACATCAAAGACTCCATTGCGCGCATCGGGGTTTTAGCCAAGCGTCGTGAAGCCGGAATCGGTGACGGCGGTACGAAATGAAGCGAGCAGCATGCCGTTTGAAAGCTGAAGGTTCTCTAGTCGCCTCATGTTGCGCGGGCACGTCAGATTGGAAACAACGATATCTCGAACCTGACAATCGCGTCGTTAGCCTGGACCGTGCACACCACGCGCATTTCAGAGGCGGAAGGCTGGGATCTGGCGCGTGCACCCAGTGTGCCGCTGCCGACGAGGCGCATATCGCCGGCCCAGTGCAGAAGATCATGTCCCTTGCGTAACTTGAAAGGCGGCGCTTCCGCGAAAGCGGCCAGTCAGCGCTGCGCGGAAGAGCACTCCGGAGAAAAAGCCCCGACCGAAGGTCGCGGCTCTTCGATCCGCCGCAAAGGTGTTGAGATCGCTATTTTCCAAACACCGGAAACAGCTTGTAGTTAAGCCGAAGGGTTACATCCTGGTGAATGCGATCCGACCCAGCAGCGGCGAAGGTCGCGTTGCGCTCCGGCATGAACAGGTGATCATACTCGACGGCAACTGACCAGCTGGGGGCGAAGTTAACTTCCAGGCCAGCGCCGACGGCGCGCCCAACGGACAATATCGTCTTTAGCAAGCTCCGCCCCAGTGACGCTCGAGTTGATCTGGTCTGTGTTGCTGGTCACCACAGCATCGCCCTT
Organism: Bradyrhizobium sp. LB14.3; assembly: GCF_040547985.1. Lineage (NCBI taxonomy): Bacteria > Pseudomonadati > Pseudomonadota > Alphaproteobacteria > Hyphomicrobiales > Nitrobacteraceae > Bradyrhizobium > Bradyrhizobium sp. LB14.3. The sequence continues at coordinate 2,110 of NZ_JBEPQT010000068.1, read as the reverse complement.
GGCCTAAAGCCGCACGGTTTTGAAAGCATAGCCGACCGGACCGGTGAGCAAGCCGAACGCATCCGTCTTGGTTCGATTGATGTTCGACGGGAAAGCGGTGCTGATATTCGAGCCGCTGAAATGTGCCCAGTCGCCCTGGTCTTCAACGCCGTAGACCACATTGAACATCTGCCAGCCATAGCCAATCTGGCCACCGATAGTGCCGGCGGTCTTACCATCGAAGCCTTCGGGAGTAACGCCCGCGAAATCCCAGCAGTTATGGTTCGAGCCCCAGCCGCCGTTAATCCCATATGGTAATCGCTCAAGTCACAGGTCGCCAGGCGACCGACAGCTGCAGTGTGTTGGATGGGACAGGCTGTGTAGCGAGGTCCGTGCCAAATGCGGGGACCGCCGCGTTGATTGCGACGATGCTTGCAGTCAGAAGCAGCAAATTCTTCGTTGGAGTGTTATTCCTCACTTGACCCCGGCTCTGCGCGTCTTGGCACCATCATCGTGAATTGCTGTAACTTCAGCACAACATTCCTCACGAAGAAATCGCCCTGATCTTACATCGCGTTAGGTACTGGAGCTAGAAATCCCGCCCTTTCCAGAATGTTAGCGTTGATGCGCCTATTGGTTCATGGACGGGGGAGTTAGCTGCCAAACTCGGGAGGCCGCTCGCATCAAAGAGCGCGGCTAAAGCGGGATGGGGTTAGGCTGAATCGATTTGGGATTCCAAAATCAGTGTGTCAGCTTCAAAAAAAAGCGTGGTGGCTGGCGAACGCGATCGTCCCGACGTGGCACGGCGGCGAACCCAGTGGACAAAGTACCAAGGTCGCGTCGAAGCTGAGCGGCTGGTCGTCATCGACGAGACCTGGACCCGGACAGACATGGCGACCTTCCGGGGATGGGCCCCTCGCGGGCACAGACTCCCACCAAGGTTCCTCACGGCCGCTGGAAAACCATGACCTTCCTGGCGGCCCTGCGCCATGACCGGATCGATGCACCATGGTTCATCCAGGGACCAATCGATGGCGTGAGCTTCCGGATCTATGCTCGAGAAGGTTCTACTGCCGACCCTTCGTCCCGCCGATATCGTCGTCCTGGACAATCTCGGCAGCCACAGAAGCAAAGCAGTGCGCCAGCTTATCCGCTCCGCCGGAGCCAAGGTGTTCTTCCTGCCAAAATACTCACCCGACCTGAACCCGATCGAACAGGTCTTTGCCAAACTCAAACATCTGCTCCGCAAGGCAGCCGCACGTACCGTCGATGCAGTCTGCGCCGCCATCGGCGAACTCCTCGACGCCTTCACGCCCGAAGAATGCGCAAATTATCTCAAAAACTCAGGCTATCGAAGCTAATGCCATCACGCTTTAGTGCAGATCTCGGGCAAAGCACCCGAGAACGAAATGCGCGTCCACGGTCCGTGAGCAGCGGGTTCCGATCTTGGGCATCCTTGACTAACCTCGGAATCGCGACGGAGGCATCAGATTCCGAAGGTTGCCTGTCGGAACGACCACCAAGCTGCGCAATCATGGTCTTGATGCACCGATGATGGGCCAGCGGACGGATATCCAATTCGATCGCATTGATCATCGAATGCTGCCGCCCACAATGTCTGAGGTCAAACAACCCTCGCAGGTGTGTCCTTGTACGCGTTGATCAACAATGCGGGCGTTTCGCCGAAAGCGCAGAATGGCGCCGCTGACATCGTCGACGACGTCCATTCAAACGTGGATGAGTGTGCTCCATCTCAATCTGGTGGCTCCGATCCTACTTGCGCATGGCTTTTTTTGGCGAGCTAAAAGCCGCGGCAGGATCGATTGTCAACGTCACCTCAATCCCAGGCTCGGGGGTGCACCCGTTTGCTGGCAGCAACTATACGACTTTGAAGGCGGCGCTCGTCGTCTGCGTCAAGCAGGTTCCCGGCTCCGCGCAGATCCGCGTGCACCCCGTGACCAACACCATCATGCGTCAGGGCGTGCCGACGATCGTAAGCGCTTAGCCGGAACCCTTGCTTCGGGATCGGTATAGCTGTGCGAAAGAAGCCTCCGGCTTGGACGGAGGTTTCGGATGGGATTGGACAGCAAAAAGGACGTCCATTTGGACGGCTCAACGAGGGGGTCGGTGG
>NZ_JBEPQT010000067.1:0-8318 GCF_040547985.1 Bradyrhizobium sp. LB14.3 | reverse complement strand
AGCTCCGCCGATCGCACGTTGCTCACACCGCGCCAAACGGCGTAACATCCGCCGAGACTCTAACCGCTACTGGGTGAAACTTCAGGGGCAGGTCACTGGCGAACTCACGCCTAGGGACGGCGCCGTCTCAGGTCAAGCGCGGCGAGGGTTCATGAGGGCACAAGGTTGAAATCGACTGCATCACAGGGATTTGCTTCTGAAGCCCTCGCTCACGTTCGAAGATCGGCCAATCCTGGGTCGGTTCATTACGTCGCGAGGCGTGTCGCACTCCACCTCGCTAGTGGGCGCACGCAATATCTCAGGCTAGGCCGTTCACGCTGGAGGGGAAGCGCCGATGCGCGTTGCACGGGCGCGAGACATCGGGCTGAAGACAGAGCTAGTACCCACTTTTCTTGGATCGTGCGTCCTGATTCAAGATATGGATGATCCCGAAGCAAGAGAAGTCCACCTTTCGCGGAAAGATTGCCAGGTGCTTCAGGCGTGTTGCCGCTCGCCAGTGACGTTGCCTCGCGATTTGAAGCGTGCGCGGATAGTTCTGCTGACGGCGGACGGGCGCAGCACCGGCTCGATCGCCGAAGAAGTCGGAATCCAGCCGCGGATTGTCAGCCTTTGGCGGCATCGCGATGCCGACCATGGCCTTGAGGTGTCAATCGACGTTGGACTGGGACCCCCGATCGGCATCCAAAGGGTTAGCGGCACCTCCTTCAGAAGCCTCAAGCAGCTTCAGGGACACATCGATGCCTACGTCAACGCCTACAACGACAAAGCCGAGCCCTTTGTCTGAACCAAGAGAAAGGTCCGTCAACGCCCTTTCAAAGGCCGCCGTATCACTCAGCTCTGATTCCGGGTACTAGCTTAGGCACTTGCACCGAGATCGATCGTGATACACTCACCACTGATTCCCGAGGCAGACGGGCTCGCAAGAAACCCAATCGTTGCCGCAACCTCACTGACTTCAACAAACCGGTTGCCAGGCTGTGATGCGCGGAACGCCGCTATCACCTCGTCTGTGCTCATCCCGCGATTTTTAGCCTGAGCTTCCAACTGACCACGCATCAGCGGGGTATCCATCCAACCTGGCGCGACGGCATTAACAGTTAAGCCGTGCGTGCCGCCTTCGAGCGCGGCGGTACGGACCACGCCAAGAACACCGTGCTTAGCGGCGCAGTACGCGACCTTCTGCCGCGCACCGCCGTAGCTGGCGACTGACGCCGTGACCACAACCCGACCACTTCGGGACTTCGTTAGAGCCGGCCATGCGGCCTTCAGCGCGTGGAATGGTCCGTCCAGCATCAGCGCATTGAGACGATCCCATTCGGCGTCGGGAAACTGAGCGAAGGGGGCCATGAACTGCACTCCAGCATTCAACACCAGGATATCGAGACGTCCGGTAGCCTTGAGTACATGAGCGACCATGTCTCTATTCCCACTCGCAGTGGCAAGATCCGCATGAAAGACATCGTCGCCCGCGATGTCGACGCCGTGCACCTCCGCTCCCCGTTGGGACAATTCAGCCACGATCGCCTTGCCAAGCCCTCCCGTCGCTCCAGTTACGAGCGCGACTCGTCCCTTGAGGGACCATCCGTGCAGATCGGGCTGCTGGTGGTGGCTCTCACTACGGAACTTTGCCATTTCTTCTCTCTCCTAGGTATTGGCTCATCAAACGGGCGCGATCTTTTTTCAGGAGATCCCGCGGTCATTGACGCCAGAGAATTCAATCAGTTGCGACTATCTGGCTTCGGGTAGTCGGCTAATTTCCGGCCACAACGTGCAATATGATGGCACCAACACAAGCGAGACCGTAAATACAGGCTCGTGGCCAAGCGCCGGGACAGCACGGGTTGCTTCGCCGACGATAAACTGCCATTCATGTTGAATTACCCGATAAATCGAGCTCTGTAGGCAGAAGGTCCGCGCCAAATCGGACGAATGCGGGGCTTCTCTGCGCTCGAGGAGGTCCGGATTTGCCCCCGCAGCGGTATGAGGAAATGCCCCTTCTTGTTTGCGGGACCGAAGCAAGCCGCTCGCGAACGGCGCGCTTCATATCGCTGTGCTAGCGAGCGGCTTGCGATTTGGTTTCTGGTACGTGGACTTCTGCAAAAGTCTGCTACGGCGCTTCTCCTTCAAGCGATAGCTGTCGCCGCGGATTGCGATTGCGTGACTCTGGTGTAACAGGCGATCGGATTCCCGGCTTGCTCGACGAGAGGGGTTGTGGGCCGGTCGGGCCCTACATAGCCCGAGCCGTCCACAACCCGGGCAATGGGGCAGCGACCTTGGCGTCCGCAAGCCGCTCCCGCGCGAGCAACTGCTTAACAGTCTTCCGTCGAAGCACCCTCAGCAGACGCTGCACAATAGAATGCTGCGTCGGCCCGAAATCCTCGGGGTATTTCTCGCTCAGCCGGCAGACAATGGCGAGCGCAGTTAGCTGCGGCTGCTCGGCGAGCCAACCCTCGATCACAGCAATATGCGGATCGAGCTTGGACGGCATGCGAACCCTGGTTTTTTAGGACGGACGAGTTCGCCGGTGCGTGGCACACGGCTCGCCGGCCGTCACCGTCTTGCTGAGCGTCTTCGCGAACGTTGCTGCGCTCGTTGACGTGGTGCTCGTGGAGGCGCACTACAAGCCGCCCGCGTGTGCGGCGCGCCGATCAACGCGAATGCCGAGTTCGTCCTGGGTCGCGCGAATCTCGGCCAACAGAACGACTGAATGGAGCGAGCGATACTGATCGCCCAGCCGTTTCTTCGGATCCGCGGTCACCTTGGGATGCACCAATGCACTTCATAGGGCGTTGATGGGAGATGATAGCATTTGATCACTTTAGCCCCTTCGCGGCGCTTCTCCTTCTTGAACGACGGCTGGATGAAGTTGACGTAGAGCCGTGCCGCCGCATAGAGGCGGCTCATCACACGGGCGGTCTCGACGCCATCGAAGCGGCCATAGCCCATGCGGCGGCGGACGACGGCACCATTCTTCTGCTCGACGAACGCTTGATCTTCTTGTAGGCGCGCGAGCGTGTGAGTTCGAGCTTCTGTCCGCGGCACCATGGCACGACCACATCGTTCATGGAGGCGCTGTCGTTGTCGAAGGTCCACGCCGCGCAACCACCAGGGGAACAGGCGCTGTGCGCGGTTGATCGCCTCGACGACCAGCGAACCTTCCCGCGTCACCAACGGCAGGCACTCTGTCTAGCCGGTGGCGACGTCGACCATCGTCAGGGTTTGGATGAATGAGCCGGCCACCGACGTGCCGCCATGGGCGACCATGTCGACTTCGCAGAAGCCCGGCAGCGGGCTGTTCCAGTCATTCAATGTGCAGATCGGGACCTCGCGCCGGATTGCCGAATAGAAGCCGGCACGGCGCCGCCTGCCGCCGCTCGCCGCGACCTTTACGTCGACGAGCAGTGTTCGACGGTTGCGGGGCTGATCGCGAGAACACGGTCACGATCCGCCAAGCCAAGCTTCAATCGGCCATGCTGCTTAAGTGCTGCCAGCAAGGTCGGGATCATCACCTCGAGCCGCTTGCCGCAAACCCGATCCGACGCCTCCCACATGCCGTCAGCGCATCATTGATCGTCGCACCGTATTTCGCGGCGGCGCTCTCGCGTGCCTCGACCCCATTAGATCTAACCGGCTCATGTTGCCCGAGTGCGCGCACCGCATGCTTGCGATGCCAACCCGTCGTCGCGCACAGCGCGTCGAGGATCCGCCCTTCTCCGCCCGTTTGGCCGACCCGGTAGCGCTCTGTCGCCGCCGACACGATCTCGCGCCGCGCGCCCATGCCGATCTTTCCCACCATAGAGGCCACCGAATCGATTCGGTGGTGCCGCCCCAGTCATCGGCGAGAAGTTGTCCAGTAACATTCTGGGCGAGGCAATGCGCAGATGATCTCCGATGCACCAAAATTGCGTCAGAGCCAATATTGCAGGCCGAATGACAGGCGACGAGCTTCAAGAACAGATGCGCGGCATTGGGTTCAAAGAGCAGATGCTCATGCTCGTCGATGATCAGAAGCTTTGGCTTGGCACATTCGGCGAACCGCTCCTCGAACGGCTTTCGCTGTGGCATTTGGCAAGCTGTGCAACGGCAGTCGTGGCTGGGACGAGCTGAATGGAAGCCCAGCCAGGTCGCTTCCCGTCCCAGCGCGACCGCAAGGTGGATCTTGCCAACGCCAGGCGGCCCAAGCAGCAGCACGTTCTCGCCATTGGCGATCCAGCCAGCGCCTCGCAAGCTCGCGTGTTTCCTTCGGATCCAGCAAACGCTGGGCCGAGAAGTCGAAGCCCGACAGATCGCGAACGAACGGGAAGCGAGCAAGTTTGAGCGTCATCTCGATCGCTGCTCGTCTCCGTCAGGCATTAAGATGCAATCTGCAGGTTTTTCCGAAAGAGGTCCTCGGCGGCTACTTGCCGTGAACAGCTCACGAGTATGGTCAAAGATTGGGCCGCAGTTCCAAGGTTTGAAAGAATGCGACCATTCAGCCGCTGCGGCAGTGAACGCGCGCGCCTTTTGTTCTCCGCTCATGCACATCAGCTAGTGCCATGAAAGCCAGAGTATGCGGACTTACGTTTTGGGTCGACAACGGCCACGCCTTGCGAACCTGGTTTGCGACGCGGATGCGCTCTCGCGAACATCATCCCTGGCGACCACTTCCATCCCCGCCCATGGCTGCAAGGTCGCGGTTCGCGCATCGCATTGTCCTAGCGCCAGAAACAGAGGAAGCCTGAACCAGCGGCCGGCCTCACCGGTTGACGTTTTCAGCCGGGGAGAAGGATCAATGGATTTTCAGATTTGTCGTTCTAGCCAATCCGGCCTGTAGCAAACGCCGCCCCACAACTGCTGTGAAGGGTAGCCAAAGTCGGTGCCGAAGAAGCCTACAATACACCGATACTTTGTTTTTGGGACGCGAGTCGGCTGTTCTTGGCGATTAGGGCCAGCCGTTTGTTAAGGTAGTCGAGCGACGCTTCGTCCAGTCCGGCGAACATTGTCGAATTGAGAGCCTGCCTCTTGTTTGACAGGTTCGCAATCTCCTCCCTGGCGTTTTCCGTTAGTGAGATCTGCAGGAATCGTGCGTCCTCGGTGGATGTTACGCGAGATAAAAAGCCTTTCTCTTCGAGCTTCTTTGTTTGGTTCGTAACGAACGCTGGGTGGATCCGAAGCTTATTTGCCACAGCAATCCCGGAAACCCCGCGGCCTTCATCGATTTTCTCGATAGCCATTAGAATCAACCATTGGGGCTCGGTTATTCTCATCATCTCAGCCCACCGCTTGTGTATTTCCTCCAATTGGGAGTGGATCTCAACGATGTTCCAGACGAAATTGGCAACGCCTTCATCCAATTGATCTTTTTCGCCCATTTCAGTCTTCCCGCCACGCCTAGTGCTCCCAAAAGGCACTCAATTCATCATTAGCGGGAATACGTCATGCTGTCTCGATACGAATTGACGCGACATACCGGTCATGCAAAAAATTAATTGACTTATACAATCTAAAGACACTATTATCATGGCAGACCCACGAGGCCCTTTGGCCAAGGTCATGTAAAATCCTCCAAGAAGAACCTCCGGGATGCCCCCTGGAGGTCCTTTTTTGTGCGCAGCACTCTGCGGTCCCGCCCCAATTGTCGAGTGTTGCTAGATTGCAACTCATCTCCCTCAAATATCGGCACCGCAAATTAATTAATTGCGACAATTGCTATAGCGAACTATACCGCCTTTGACGGAGAGGGGGCGCCTCGAAGTCGTTCCGTCAAAGCCAGCTCCGGTGGGGCTAGAGCGGCGGATCTGGACGACGGAAACGATTTTTCAAACTTGGGAGCTTCATCGATGAAACTGACAAAGGGTCTCATCCTCGGTTCTGCGGCAATGTTCGCAGGTACCGGGGCGCAGGCAGCCGACCTGCCCGTCAAAGCGAAGGCGATCGAATACGTGAAGATTTGCTCGCTGTACGGCGCCGGTTTCTACTATATCCCTGGAACCGACACGTGCATCAAGCTCGGCGGCTATCTGCGCGCCGACGCCATGGTGGGAACGAACGCCGACTTTGATGTAGCGGGCAGTGGTGTGGGTGGCGCTCACAATCGCCTCAGCAACTACTTGCAAACCCAGACTCGTCAGGATTTGCAGATCGATACGCGCACCGCGACCGAATATGGCATGGTCCGGACATTCGCTGAGTTGGCCTTTACATGGAGAACCGGTACCTACGGCGGAACGGGCACAACGGGCGTAAATGGTGCCACGGCGTACACTACATCGCTCGGTTCCCAGGTAGCGGCTGGCGGACTGGGCATCTATTACGCATTCATTCAGTTCGCTGGATTCACTTTTGGCAGAGCGGAATCACAGTTCAGAACGCCTTGGGCCGAATATCCGGCGAACAACTTCGAGTTGCCGGGCAGCGGGGGCTGGGATCCTGTAAATCAGATCTCGTATACCGCAGACTTCGGTCAGGGCATTACGGCCTCGTTCTCAGCTCAGGACCAGGTCCCGAACTATCAGAGCGCCGTCTGGAATGTGAGCGGCGCAACCGCCGCAGGTCTTGCGACCGGCACCTACGGAGCTAGCGACTTCGGGGGTTCGAGGGCTCCAGATTTCGTCGCGAGGGTTCGCGTCGATCAGGCTTGGGGGCTTTTTCAGGCATCGTTCGCTGCTCATGACAACCATGCCGCCTACTACGGTGCCGACGAGACTACCAGCCATCCCGGAGACAAGTGGGGTTGGGCTGGACAGTTGGCGTTGTCGATCAAGAACCTGCCGACTGGCGCAGGTGACAGCATCAATCTGACGGCTGTGTACACGAATGGTGCGAGTCGCTACAACTTTCACGATTATATGGGGTCAACCTTTGCAATGTACGGCGGTGCAAGCGCCGGAGGGGCATACCAAAGCCTGGGTCTAGCTGGTGTTTCAGACTCTGTGTTCGTCACCGGAGCCGGTCAGGAGTTGACCACTACCTACGGGTTCAACGGTGGCTACACACACAATTGGGACCCATACTGGAATACTAGCGTTTTCGGCGCGTGGGCAGCGGTACGACACAACAACACGGCCAAGAGCTATATCTGCGGAGCCTTCGTGACAACCCTCGCGCTCTCGAGTGGCGCTGCCGGTTGCAATCCTGACTTCAATTACGCCGCGGTCGGTACAAAGACATCCTGGACCCCCGTCAAGAACCTGACCTTCACCGGGGAACTCGCCTACATGGTGCTCGATCAAAAGTATGCGGGCGGAAGCACCGTGACGCTTCCGTTGCAGTCGAGCATCGCCAAGCCAGCGGCTGCATATGAGCTCAAAGACCAGGGCAGCCTGCAATTGCTGCTCCGCGCTCAACGCAACTTCTGATCATCTACAAACGTAGCGGAAGGAGGAAGATAGGCTCTTTCGATGTAGTTGTAACCTCCAAGAAGGCCTCTGGCATGCCCGCCGGGGGCCTTTCTAATTTTTTGCTCAGCGTTTCCATCATTGCTGGCGATACCCGTCGGCACCTACCGATTGACTCAGGTTGCGTCTGTCTCGGTTCGTTTGGCGAACTCAATTACAAACCGCAGCTCGCCAAGCGATAAACTGATGTGAGTGCTCGGGCTCCTGCCGGCAGGCACGTGCCGCTTGCCATGTGGTCGTCTTCACCCATCCGCTTCGCGAGCCACGCTGCACGTGTTCTGGGGGAGGGCTTTCTCACCCTTAGGAGCTGATCAGTACTTGAGCATCTAACTTCCGTGCGTTTCTCCTTTATGGGGTCAAGGCTTACAGGGTGGTCTTTCGGAGGCCTTCCTCATCTCGTTTCTCCACGACGGGCGCGGGTAGCCTTTCTTTCGGCCTGCTGAGACTGTCGAACACCCGCCTTGTGAAGGAGAACATTTCGATAGAAGCAAACCGTCGAAAGCATCCCAACGTACGCTCCGGCAAAGTGTCTGTGCAGGCTGCAGCGAACCGGGAAGGGCAGAGACCAGCACATTCGAGGTGCTGGCCGGCCGCAGCCGCTATCGCGCACCACGCAAGGAACGGGTTGGTGTCCACCATTCGCTTCTGCTTCAATAGGAGTTCCGCCATGGGCGGCCTAATTTAAACCGATTGGCCTCCGGCAACCCCGGGCGGTTAAGTATTGCCGCAGACGACTGGCCTACGGAGAATAAGGAGGCGAGTCGGGCGGCATCTTCTCGACGCTTCCGAGCGTTCAACGCTTTGCTTTATGCTGGGTTGTGTCAATCGGCTTGCAACTTTGACCCCTCGTATTGCCTCACTTGCAGATGTTACCCTGGCGGCGCCGTGGCCGATGACGATCCGAGGTCGCCTGATGGGTCGCGCCAGGTAGCTTTCCCGGCT
>NZ_JBEPQT010000066.1:0-8918 GCF_040547985.1 Bradyrhizobium sp. LB14.3 | reverse complement strand
TCGGTCGAAGCGTCCGGCACCCCCAAAAGGTGCTCACGATCGCCTGAAATCGCTGCTCACGATCCTCTGAAATCGTTGCTCATGATGCGGTGAAACACGCAGGACGCCCCGCCGACGGCATCGATGTGCCAAAGTGGAGGTGTTTAGCACCACTTAAGGGAGGCGTCCGTGATGCAGGTTAGCATAATCGGTCTGGACATCGCCAAACATGTTTTCCACGCTCATGGAGCAGACGGGAAAGGGCGAGCTATATTCAGCAAGCGGATCAGCCGAGGAAAGCTGCTGGATTTCTTCTCAGCCCAGCCGAGTTGCACGGTAGCGCTGGAGGCATGTGGCGGAGCCCATCACTGGGCCCGTCAGCTCACTCGGCTTGGCACGAAGTTCGGCTGATCCCTCCCGCCTATGTAAAGCCGTTTGTGAAGCGGCAAAAGAACGACGCGATCGACGCCGAGGCGATCTGCGAAGCAGCGCAGCGGCCGAGCATGCGGTTCGTGGCCGTGAAGAGCGAACAGCAACAGGCGGCGGGTCTGGTGTTTCGGACCCGTGACCTGTTAGTGCGGCAGCGAACGCAGCTCATCAACGCGATCCGGGGACATCTCACTGAATATGGTTAGGTCGCACCTAAGGGGCCATCGCACGTGGCGATGCTTGCCGACCTGATTGAGGAAGAAGCGATGGCCAGCTCCCTTCCCGAAGCGGCCCGTCCCATGTTCCGAGTGATGCTAGACCTTCTCGCCGAGTTGAATGGCAAGATCGCGGATCTCGACAAGGAGATCACGCGACGCGCTCGCGAAGACGAGGTATCGCGCAGACTGATGACTATTCCTGGCGTCGGCCGATCTCCGCCACCGCGATCGCCGCCCTGGCGCCGCCGATCGAGACTTTCACCAAGGGACGCGACTTTGCCGCCTGGTTGGGTCTCACGCCTCTTCAAAAATCGACGGGTGGCAAACAGAGGCTTGGCGCGACGTCCAAGATGGGGGAGCGAACGCTCAGGCGCCTCCTCATCATCGGCAGCAGCGCGGTCGTGCAACAGGCGAGCAAACGCGGTGCGCCAAGGGGATCGTGGCTCGAACAGATGCTGGCTCGCAAACCGCGCATGCTGGTAACGGTCGCGCTCGCCAATAAGATGGCGCGGATCGTCTGGGCGCCACTTATCAAGCAGGAGAATTACAGGGCTCCGGTCGCAGCCAAGGCGTGATCCTGGCGGACCTGAGGTCGTCGGAGATGTAGCCGGTCGAAGGAGAGTATGGCGCAACAGTCGGCGAGACGAGACCGGAAGAACCAGGTGTACTCATCGTGCCTACCGAGCACGCGTTTATGATTTGGTTTCGGTCCGCGAACTCCCATACGGGCCCGCAGCTTCATCGCTGCACCATCAGAGGCCGGACAGATGGCAGCATCCGACTACGTGCCGATCTTCTTCAAAAATCGCTTGCATCTCGCGGGGCGTCCACAGATGAGTATACTGCCAGAGGATGGATCTACGAAGCCGGCGACCATGCGCAGTGTGGTTGTCTTGCCATCCAGAGGGACCAAGCAGGCAAAGAAGTTCCCCCCGCAGCGCCTTGAGCGAAATGTCCGCGACTGCAGCCGTATCGCCATAGAGCTTGGAAACTGAGCGCAACTCCACGACTAGGTCATTGTTTTCCCGCACGAGCGTTTCATCCTTTTTGAACCAAGAATGTTACTAGACAACTTCTCGCCGATGACTGCGCCCCGGTCACCGTATCGGTTCGGTGGTCTCTATGATCAGCATGTGTGCGCGGCGCGAGGTGTTGCCGGCGGTGATGGAGCGTTTCCGCCTGGCGGCGATATCGCCCCGAACAGGAGAGACCATGAGCAGACGAGCGCGCCGGAATCCCATTGCCGCTGTCTAGGGCGACCGAACGATAGCTCAATTGGCTGAGCACTTGACGTTCCCCCAATCAGATTACGGCGTCGAAAGCCGAGCTGAAAGGTGGAGCTTCCGGACTTTTTGGACCTGGCACCGCGGTGCCGGACGTGCGCGATCGAAATGAAGTCGCTGCACGAGAAGTTGAAGAACTGACGCTGAAGAACGATTTTTCAGAACGTGCGCTCACCACGGCGGGATTGCTGAGCGCAAAGCGATGATCGACCGCGAGCACGATTTGTCGATCACGAAGCAAGCGGAAGTCTTGCAGATCAGCCGTGGCAGCGTCTATTACCTGCCGCGCCCGGTGTCGGACGCCGATCTCGCGGTCATGCGGCGTCTCGATCGGCTGCATCTGGAGTTTCCTTTCGCCGGTTCGCGGATCTTGAGTGGCCGGCTGGCTGCCGAGGGGTGCAAGATTGGCCGCCGGCATGTCATAACGCTGATGCGGCGGATGGGCATAGAAGCGCTCTATCGCCGTCCCCGGATCACGAAGCCGGAGCCCGGCCAAGATCTATCGGTACCTGCTGCGCGGCATCGATCACGCGGCCGAACCAGGTCTGGGCGATGGAAATCACTTGTAAGCGGTGTTTTGACCACACCTTTTCCTGAAGATTGCGATCGGCGAGTGTGACGATCTCTGAATCGGAGAGATCGTCTTGTGTCTACGCTTGACCATACGCTTAAGCCGGAGGCAACGACGGCGCGTCGGCTTGAGGTTATCACGGGAACGGGCCGTCCCCGATGGTTCTCGGCAGACGAAGGTCCGGATGATTGAAGAGACGCTTGTCCCGGGTGCGGTGGTGTCGGAAGTTGCGCGGCGGCATGGGCTTGCGCCGCAACAACTGTTCACGTGACGCCGCCAGGCACGGCAGCCCGGGGCGGACGCTGCCACCGAGGCGCCGCGGTTCATGCCTGCGATGGTGGAAGCGGCATTGCCGCAAGGCGCAGTTCGCCGGCGGCAGCGCCAGCGGGCACGCCCGGTGGATCGAGCCTCGGGAATGATCGAGGTGGAGATCGAACGCGTCAGCGTCCGGGTCGGCCTTGGCGCTGACGCCAAGACGGTCGCGGTGGTCATCCGGGCGCTGAAGGCCGGCACGTGATCGGTCCGACCGGCGCGGTGCGGTTAATGATGGCGACCAAGCCGGTGGACTTCCGCAAGGGCGCCGAGGGTCTGGCGGCACTGGTGCGCGAGACGATGAAGTCCGATCCGTTCTCGGGCGCCGTCTATGTGTTCCGAGCGAAACGTGCCGACCGCGTGAAGCTGATCTATTGGGACGGCACGGGAGTGTGCCTGTTCGCCAAACGGCTCGAGGATGGCCAGTTCCGCTGGCCGAACGTGCAGGACGGGGTGATGCGGCTGTCGGCTGCGGAGTTCTCGGCATTGTTGGAAGGGCTCGATTGGCGACGGGTTCACGCCGCGCGCGAGACCCGGGCGCCGGTGCAGCCAGGCTGATCTGCGACAGAGTGAATCAGTCCGATTGCAATGCTCGCAAGGAGCTGCAGCACATCATGTAATCGCGCCATATGGCGACGACGGACACGCTGCCCGACGATGCCGGCACGCTCAAGGCGATGCTGCTGGCGGAACGTGCGCGCGCCGAGACGGCTGGAGCAAATCATCAAGGAGTTGCAGCGTCACCGCTTGGCCGACGGGCCGAGGCGCTGCCGGAAGATCAACTGCTGCTTAGCCTGGAAGAGGTCGAGCAGACGGCGGCGAGCACTGAAGCCGAGAACGAAGCGGCGGCGCCAACCGAGCGGGCAAGCCATGCCGCCAAGCGCCGCATCAACCGTGGGTCGCTGCCGGCGCATCTGCCGCGCATCGAGGTTGTCGTCGACATCGATGACAAGAGCTGCCCGTGTTGCAAGGGCGAGTTGCACCGAATCGGCGAAGACAAGAGCGAGCGGCTCGACATCGTGCCGGCGCAGTTCCGGGTGCTGGTGATCCGGCGGCCCAAATACGCCTGCCGATCGTGCCGGGACGGTGTCCTGCAAGCTCCAGCGCCGGCGCGGCTGATCGAGGGCGGATTGCCGACCGAGGCGACAGTAGCGCAGGTTCTCGTCTCCGCCGATCATCTACCGTTGTATCGGCAGGCTCAGATCTATGCGCGGCAGGGCATCACGCTCGATCGCTCGACCCTCGCCGACTGGGTCGGTCGCGCCGCCTTCCTTTTGCGGCCGGTGCACGAGCGCCTGCTCGGCAGGCTCAAGGGCTCGACCAAGCTGTTCGCCGACGAGACGACGGCGACGGTGCTCAATCCCGGACGCGGGAAGACCAAGACCGGCCGACTGTGGGCTTATGCGCGCGACGATCACCCCTCGGGTGACGCCGACCCGCCCGGCGTGGCCTATGTCTACGCGCCGATCGCAAGGCGGAGCGGCCGATCGCCCATCTCGCTGGGTTCACTGGCACCCTTCAGGTCGATGGCTACGCCGGCTATCGCCTACTCGCCGAGCGCGGCGACGTGCGACTGGCATTCTGCTGGGCGCATGTGCGCCGACGCTTCTAGGAACTCGCTGCGGCCGGCCCGGCGCCGATCGCCAGCGAGGCGCTCGGACGCATCGCCGGGCTCTATGCCGTCGAGGGCGATATCCGTGGCCGCAGCGCTGAGGAAAGACGCGACGCCAGGCTGCAGAGGAGCCGGCCGATCATCGATGAGCTTGAACCCTGGCTGCACGCCAAGCTCGCTCTGATCAGTCAGAAGACAAAACTCGCTGAAGCGATCCGCTATGCGCTCTCGCGTTGGGAGGGCCTGACCCGCTTCCTCGACGACGGCCGAATCGAGATCGACTCCAACGTCGTCGAACGCGCGATCCGGCCAATCGCGCTGAACCGCAAAAACGCACTCTTCGCTTGCTCCGACGGCGGCGGCGAGCATTGGGCTGTCGTCGCCTCGTTGATCGAGACCTGCAGGCTCATCGATATCGAACCTCACGCGTACCTTGCCGACGTCATCACAAAGATCGTAAACGCTCACCCCAACAGCCAAGTCGACGATCTGCTGCCATGGGCCTATCCCATTGCCCCGGCGCTCAGGGTCGTGGCCTGACAACGACGCTTACCATCACTTACATCATGATGGCGCGCGGCTTCGTGTATCTCGCTGTCGTGCTCGACTGGGCCATCGACGATGTAACGACTGAAACGATCGAGTTCTCACGACTAGTGAATGCGCATCTCAGGAACGACTCTTCTTGAAATGAGCAATGATTAGCTCGGCAACATTGTGCGAGCGGTCTAGTCCAGAAGCCAACTTCAAGTCGTACAGCCCCCCCGGATTTACGAGGTTTATTTCAATTATGTAAGGATACGCAATGTCTATCCCTGCGAAGTTGATTCCATGTGCCATCAGCTTTCCGCCGATCGATTCTGCTAGTTCAATTTCATCTTGATGCAGATCCGCCGGAATGGGCCTTCCTCCCAGCACTATGTTCGACCTGTGATCGTCAGGATGTCCGATGCGGCCGTGCCAGGCAACGGCCTCTCCACAAGCAACGATGATACGCTTTTCGCCGTGGGCCACTTCAGGAATATACCGCTGAAGAACGGTGTACTCAGCTTTGAAGCCGCCTAGTTCGCCGTAGCTATCTTTGTGCGCGGCAGTATTTCCAGTAAGGCATTGCAGGATTGCTCGGACGTTTGGCGCCTTTGGCGTAAGTAGAAACACGTTTTGCCCGCAAGTGGAATTTGGCGGCTTGGCCACCCACCACTGATCTGAAGTCTTTTTATAGCGATCCCATAGCACCGAAAAATCGTTCGATATATATGAAAGAACTCTGTTTGCCTTAGGCACTACGTAGCCCAGTGCATGTTTTGGAGTAAGGAACATCAGACCTTCGACATTGTTAACAAAGGAGGTGGTCTGAGAAGCCAGCCAAAGCATTTGCCAAACGTCAAGGGATACACGATCCTGAGGATGGCTCGTTATCCAGACTAACTGGCATTCGTCGAGAAAATAGGCATTTCGGTTTCCTCCTGCCGCGCAGCCGGGACTGTAGGGCTCGGCGTTTTGAGGCACCAGGACTCCTTGGGTGAAAAAGCGATAGTCGTCTGCCGAAATAGAATTCAATTCGCCGAAGATCACTTCCCAGCCCAACCGGCGAAAGGCGTTGCCGATAGGAGCGTCGTTCTCGCCTAAACGGTCGAGCGTGTTGGTGAGTATCAGCAGCCGCATTACATTCTCCTAAGCTGAACGCTTTCGTAGTCCCACGATCGAAAACAACCATGCCTACGGTACCTCGGTGATTTGCAACGAGTCAGGCTGGACTCTGCTATCGACCCAACTCTGCAGGACGTAGATTGCAACCTGCGTGCCAAGGCCATGCTGGCTCAGCAGCCGGCTGGCTTCCTAAAAGGCTGCTCCAGCTAAAGACCGCCACAAGCGCAAATCCGACAAGGCTCGTGCCACTGTCGGAAGCAGGACAAGGTTATGACATGAGCGACAGAAAGACTGCTTGCGGACTGGCGAATAGACATCCGGGTCGGTTGGAGGCGCAAGCGCAGCTTTTTTCGGTAAATCACAGCTTGCATAGGTCGCGTGTAACGGAGAGGAGGTTGAGCGACTAGACCCAATGTTTGCCCTTTGAGGTGACAAGGGCGGCCCGCGCCGCGGCAAGCTCCTACCGAGGGTAGCGCCGGATGGCCGAGCCTCAAGCATGGGGAGCGGGCCTGATGAAGGAATGGCATTTCGGGGGCTGGATGCACGGGGCGACGATCTCCGTTGCAGTGGCCAAAGCCATGCGCAGCGAGAACATCTTCGTAACTTCGGGATCATCCCTAATCGCGCCGCCGCCACGGCGATGCACCGCAAGCTTCTCCACCCGGTAAAGCTCGGAACAGCTTCTTCTGTTTGATCGAATAGCCCTCCCGCTTGAGCAGAACGTGGAGGCGCCGAAAGCCAACGCGGCGGCGCTCCTGGGGCTATCGCCCTCACGCGTTGGCGAAGGCCGCATCATTCGCCCGGGTCGTCTGGCATCTCATAGTCATGCGACAACAGCCGGTGGCTTTGCAGCAGGCTGTCACACCGGACAATCAACGCAAGTGTTTCAACAGCCATACGTCATTCTGCCATTCACCCCGAATGAGCGAAAGCTCACGTAGCATCACAACACGTGTAAACCCGAACGATTCGAAATTCTTGGTCGCTCCGACATTTCTTTCAAGGGTGCGGCCCAGCAACGCACGTACTCCAAATGTTTTGGCCGCGTCCGTCAAGTGCGCAAGCATCAGCCTTCCGATGCCTCTTCTCCTGTGTTGTTCATCAACGTAATACGATACTTCCGAGAGCTCCGTATACTCAGGACGCATTGAAAGTGTATTCAGGGAACACCAGGCAATTATTTTTTCGCTCTCATGCTCATAAACAAAGGCGGGGTACGGGTCTTTATGATCTCTGAGCCAATCTAACCGCTCGGCACGACTATCGGGCGACACCCGACTTACGGCAAAGATGCCTGGTGCCATCGCTTGATTGTAGATTTTTGCGATGTCTTCAGCATCTGAATATTTGGCGCGCCGAATACCCATCAGATCCCAGTTGTTCCAAATTGTGCAACCTTGGACGACGCCACGTAGCTACGCGTGCCTGTCCAAATTTCGATCAGACATGGGCAGCTAGACGTCCGCTGCCATGGAAAAAACGACCCTCATCACCGAACGTATGCTTAACAATGCGAGTAGTTAGACTATCTACACAAGCTATAAGCTCTGGTAGTGTATCGTAGGCCCATTATGCGATATCCTTTGGTATCCTGTCTTGACAGTGGGGCGGCCTCTGCATGACTTCGGTCGTCGAACATCAACTGCCGTTGCCTCAACTCGGCGCACGGAAGACCTGGCATAGCGTGCACCACAATGGATGTGGCTAATCAGGGACCTATAGGCGAAAACCGCGATAGCTTTCCAAGAGATTCCGGGTGGAGTTGCACGGGTTCGTTTTGTGAAAAAGAACCTGATTGATCACTAACTGACCAAACAGGATGATGTTGCCGTTAGCGTTTCCTCATTGGATGATGCATCAGGTTATCGCCGCAGCATGCCGACTCCGGCACGAGATTCGAGGGTCTGAAATGCGCTATGAAGTGCGTTCGTTGCAAACAGTTGATCTACCCGAAGTAACAGACGTCTACAACGCCGCATGTCGGAATAGAGAGTCGACGCACGGAAGACGCCCCTGGAGCGTCACGGAAATGAGTGAATTTCTATTCGGTCGTCCCTCATTTGTGGCCTACACGCGTATCACCAAGGGTGGCGTGATCGGATGGACAGCGCTTACTCGGCACCATGACAATGAAGGGCTGAGGCAGACAGCGGAGATGTCGCTCTATGTTCAGGCGGCATTCCGTAGTCAAGGAGTTGGATCCGCTCTTGCTCACGCTGTTCTAAGCCGAGCAAGTACCGACAATCTACATTGCATATTAGCAATGATATTTGCCGACATCCCGAAGGTTATCTCTTTCGCAGAACGGAAATGTGGTCTTTCGGTCGCGGGATGTCTCCCCGGCGCGTTTTCCGATAGCTTGACAAACTACGACGTTCTGGTTCTCCAAAAGCTTATAGTGCCATGAACCAACGCCGTAGACCTCGTGTAACCACCCAGTATGACAGCACGCTTGCATCGAGATGGCTATGTGCAATCGACTTGGCGTGGCGCGAGATAAGCCGTGCCCATTGTACTCGAAATTGCCTGATCTCGACCGCTGAATTTTTCAGTTTAACTTGGCCTCGTCAGTGTCTCTGACACCGGAACGGGTTCGGTGGAGCAAGCGGCATAGCGAAATGACACATCGAGGCGCAGGTGGCGGGAAGAGCCGCGTTGAGTCGGCTTGGGTCTGACTCGTCCTTTGGCGAACCTGGCTCAACAGCCAAAGTCTCGCTCCCATCCCTATTCGGTAGTGGTCTGATTCATTCGGACGATTCCCAAAATCGGCCGAAGCAGTTCAAGCTCTGGGCATGAGAGCAGGAACTATCGTAAAGGTCACCCGGGCGGACCGCCATCGGCTTGAGGCGATCGTCTCGGATCGC
>NZ_JBEPQT010000065.1:0-10013 GCF_040547985.1 Bradyrhizobium sp. LB14.3 | reverse complement strand
AATGCGCGCCGACAAGACCGACCAGAGCTTCACTTCAATGATCTATCTGGCCGCGGCCGCGATAAACTCCAGATGAATCCCAACAGACCCTAGGTCGGAGAATCGACATAGCAGTGTTAGGGCTAGCATACTGACAAACAACGATTCCTCCTTTGGCACGATACATGCGTAGGCTCCTCTATAAACGCGCAATTGAGGAGAAGTCGTCTGATGATGTCGCTCACCGGAAACTCAGACAGGCAAAGATGGCAGCTGCGATTCTGCCGGAGACGATATCTGGAGGCGTGCGGCCTGCCCGCGACATTGGGAAGATCTTGGCGGCGCGCAAGAGTTTCGGCGCGCCAATACCCCATATTGCGCAAGCGACTGCGGGCGCGGCTATCCCGAGCAAATTCGAACCAGTGTGGCTGATTTGAGTCGCTTCGTGGCGCGACGCCATGGCGGGAAGCCCAGCTTGATGCATGGACTGCAGGAGCGGTGAAGATGTCATATCAGGTATCTCCGGCGCGCGGGAGCGTCTGCCAACCAGGCGATCAGGACAGGCTACCTGAAGCGCGATCGATCCCCTCTACCGTCTTTGTCGGCAGTGGTACGCTCGCTATCAAATGCGTGCAGCTGGCAATTGAGATGGGCCACGTCATTGGTGCAGCATTGTGTGCTGATCGCGTATTCCGCGATTGGGCTTTTCGCTCGAACATCCCGTCTATAGCAAGTGTTGAAGAGCTCTCTTCTTTTTTGAAGGCCGCGCCGGTAGATTTGATTTTCTCAGTTGCAAATCCGTTCATACTGCCAGCGGATGTATTGGAGTGGGTTCGTCGAGGTGCTTTTAATTACCACGACGGTCCATTGCCACGATATGCGGGAACGCACGTGACGTCCTGGGCGCTGCTGGCCCAAGAGACCGAATATGCCGTCACGTGGCATTGGATCGATGACGGTGTTGATACCGGTGACGTCGTGGTCCAGCGCCAGGTGTTGATTTCGCCCACCGATACGGCACTGACCCTGAATCTTAAATGCCATGAAGCCGCGATCGAAGGCTTCCGCGAGCTCTTAACTGGCCTCGAGAACGGGAAGCTTTTGGCCTATCCGCAGGCACTGGTGGACAGAAGCTACTTTTTGAGACATCAACGCCCAGATTCCGCAGGCTGTCTGCGATGGGATCAATCCGCGCAAGAGATATCGGCGATGACACGGGCCCTAGGCTTTGGGCCGTATCATCTTAATCCAATGTGTCTGCCCAAGGCTCTCCTAAGCGATCAGGCTGTCAAAGTCAGAAACTTGGAGGTGTTGGCTCAAAGCTCGGGCAGTCCGGCAGGTTCCCTGCTTGAAGTCCACTCGAGCCATTGGCGTGTGGCGACGGGCACCGAGGACGTCAATGTTTGCTTTGGCGAACTCGATGGGCAGATGCTGGACGCGCGAGCCCTCGCCAGGGACTTCAATCTGGATGAAGGTAGTCGCCTTCCGATCTTGAGCGATGAACAGGCGCGGAGCATAACTGCCGCCCATGAATTGCTGGCGCCTCTGGAAGATTTTTGGCGACAGCGGCTCGAGCAGTTTAGAACATTGCATCCTCCTTTCCTGTCATCGTCCGTGGCTGCGGCGCCGCCCGGATGGCAGTCGAGTTCGTGGTTCAGTCCAAGTGCTTTGGCTAAACTGTCCCCACTCGATCGCTCGGAATACGTGGCAACGGCTTGGCTGATCTATTTCGCCCGCATCACGAGAGAAACAGAGCTTCAGCTGGGATGGACGCCAGCATCGGATGGATCGCAAGCTGCCTCCAAAGCGATAGAGGTGTTGATCTCCCCTGTCGTGCCGATGGAAGCGACCATTGAGCTTGCTAATGATTTTGAAGAGGTGCGCAAAACCGTAGCGGCCGAACTCGCTCAGCTGAGGGCGCACGGTAGCTTTGCCCGGGATCTTATCACCCGTTGCCCGGCCTTGCGACGTATGAAAGCGCTACGCTCGCACCGACCCTGGCCGATTGGCATCACAATCACGACAGAGAGCTGTTCGGTGGCTGGCGATCTGATGACGAGTCACAAAGCTGACCCGGCCGCATGCGGCGATTTGCTGACCCTTGAGGTTTGCGCTCTGGATGGGAGCTTCCGCTGGCATTTTGATGCCAGTCGATTTGCGCCGAGGCAGATCGGCCGCATGACGCAGCATTTGCAGACTTTGTTGAATGGTGTGATGGCCGATCCGGGGCAGCCGGTCGGCCGCATCGACATTCTCCCGGCAGACGAACGCACGTATCTACTGGAGGAGCTGAATCGGACGGCGACGCCTTATCCGTCGGAGCGGTTCATCCATGAGCTGTTCGAGGCGCAGGTGCAAAAGGCGCCGGAGGCGTTGGCTGCGGTCTATGAGAACGAGAGACTGAGCTATGGCGAACTCAACGCGCGGGCCGACCGGCTAGCGCATCATCTGATCGGGCTCGGGGTCAAGCCCGACCAGCTGGTGGCGATCTGCCTGGAACGCGGCTTGGCAATGGTGGTTGGCGTTTTGGCGATCCTGAAGGCGGGGGGGGCCTATTTGCCGCTCGATCCGGCTTATCCGTCGTCGCGGCTGCGGAAGATCGTCGACGATGCCGCGCCGCGACTGCTGCTTTGCGATGCGGCCGGTCGAACCGCATTGGGCGCCGAGGCTGTGGCCGATATCAGCGTAGTCAATCTGGATACTGCCACTCCGGTCTGGGGCGAGCGGCCGGCTTCGGACCCCGACCCGCGCACGCTTGGCCTCACATCCCGTCATCTCGCCTATGTGATCTACACCTCAGGCTCCACCGGAACGCCAAAGGGCGTAGAAATGTCCCATGGCTCGCTTGTGAATTCGCTCGCAGGGGTTGGCACGTCAAAACGATGCACACTTCAATTCGCTACCCTGAACTTCGATGTGTCCTGTCAGGAAATGTTCATTTGTTGGAAGGACGGTGGACTGCTCGTACTTGTGCGGGAAGAGACCCGTAGGCACTTCTCCGAGTTGCTCGAATTCATGGAAAAGGAGGCGATCGAGCGACTTTTCCTCCCATTCGTAGCATTGAACCATTTTGCGGAGGTCTGGGGCGCGCAGCAAGTGAAGCTGCCCTCTTTAAATGAGATTTATACAGCGGGTGAGCAACTGCAGGCCACTCCACTGCTTAGGGCCTTCTTCGAAGCACATCCAAAGGCGAGATTGATCAATCAATACGGGTCCACAGAAATCAGCGTCATTGCCGAGCACCACCTTGCAGCTGACCCATCATGTTGGCCCCAGTTGCCTCCCGTTGGGCGTCCGATTGCCAACACGCGGGTGTACCTGCTGGACGGTCATGGCGCGCCCGTGCCGTTCGGGGCGGTGGGCGAGCTTTACATTGGCGGGGCGGGAGTGGCGCGGGGCTATCTGAACCGCCCCGAGCTGACAGCCGAGCGGTTCATCGCCAGTCCCTTTGTGGACGGCGATCGGCTGTACCGGACCGGCGACCTGGCGCGCTATCTGCCCGACGGCAATCTGGAGTTCCTGGGCCGCAATGACGACCAGGTGAAGATCCGCGGCTTCCGCGGGCGAGATCGCGGCGCGGCTTTGCGAGCACGCCTTTGTGCGCGATGCGGTTGTGGTGGCGCAACAGGATGGCCGTGGCGACAAGCACCTCGTCGGCTATGTGGTGTGTGCGCCCGAAGCTCAATCGGATGAGGTGGATGGCCCTGACCTTGCCAACACCTTGCGGGCGCACTTAAGTGCGCGGCTGCCGGACTACATGGTGCCGTCGGCGTTCGTGCGGCTATCGGGGCTGCCGCTGACGGTGAACGGCAAGCTCGACCGCAAGGCACTGCCGGCGCCGGCTGACGATGCCTATGCGCGGGCGGCCTATGAGGCGCCGCGCGGCGCGATCGAGACGGCGCTGGCAGAGATCTGGGCGGAGCTTCTCGGGGTCGAGCGGGTCGGACGCCACGACAACTTCTTCGAGCTCGGTGGCCACTCGCTCCTGGCGGTGCAGCTCTTGAGCCGGCTGCGGCGGCTGTCGCTCGGGGTGGAGGTGCGCACGCTGTTCGCCACGCCGGTGCTGGCCGATCTTGCCGCAAGCCTTGGCCGTTCTCATGAGGTGGCGGTGCCTGCTAGCCTGATCACCGAGCAGAGTACGGCGATCACGCCGCAGATGCTGCCGCTGATCGAGCTGGCCCAGCCGGAGATCGACCGGATCGTCGCCACGGTGCCTGGTGGCGTCCGCAACATCCAGGACATTTATGCGCTGTCGCCGCTGCAGGACGGCATCCTGTTCCATCATCTGCTGGCCAGCCGGGGCGATCCCTATCTGCTGGTGTCGCAGATGGCGTTTGCCGACCGTAGCCTGTTGGAACGCTATCTTGGTGCGGTTCAGCAAGTGGTGGACCGGCACGACATCCTGCGCACAGCCTTTGTCTGGGAGGGACTGTCGAGCCCGGCCCAGGTGGTGTGGCGTCGTGCGTCGCTGGAGGTGAGCGAGGTCGAGCTGGATGGCTGTGATGGCTCCGGCGCCGATGAGCTCCGGCGCCGGTTTGATCCGCGCCGGCAGCGCATCGATCTTGGCCGGGCACCCTTGTTGCGGTTTGTGACCGCGCGCGATCCCGGCAGCGGGCGCTGGCTGCTGCTGCAGCTGCAGCATCATTTGATCGGGGATCACACGACGCTGGAAGTGATGCATGCCGAGGTGCGGGCCATGCTGGCAGGGCGGGCCTATGAACTGGCCGCGCCGCTGCCGTTCCGTAATCTGGTGGCGCAGGCGCGTCTTGCTGTTGGTGCCAAGGCGCATGAAGAGTTCTTCCGAGGGCTGCTGGCCGACATCGACGAGCCGACCATGCCGTTCGGGCTAAGCGAGGTCTACGGCGACGGCAGCGGCGTCGGCGAGGCGCATCGGATGCTGCCGCAGGCGCTCAACGAGCGGCTGCGCGAACAGGCGCGGCGGCTCGGGGTGAGCCTGGCCAGCCTGTGCCATCTGGCCTGGGGGCAGGTGGTGGCGCGCAGCAGCGGCCGAGAGCAGGTGGTGTTCGGCACGGTGCTGTTCGGCCGGATGCATGCGGGTGCGGGCGCCGACCGCACAATGGGCCTGTTCGTCAACACTCTGCCTGTGCGGCTTGCCTTGGACGAGACCGGGGTTGCGGCGAGCGTGCGCAGCACCCACGCGCAGCTTTCCGAGCTGCTGG
Source organism: Bradyrhizobium sp. LB14.3 (assembly GCF_040547985.1). NCBI lineage: Bacteria > Pseudomonadati > Pseudomonadota > Alphaproteobacteria > Hyphomicrobiales > Nitrobacteraceae > Bradyrhizobium > Bradyrhizobium sp. LB14.3. The sequence goes on along the minus strand of NZ_JBEPQT010000065.1, from coordinate 4,854 downwards.
CGCACGAGCATGCCTCGCTGGCGCTGGCGCAACGCTGCAGCGGCGTTGCGGCGCCGGCGCCGCTGTTCAGCGCGCTGTTGAACTACCGCCATAACAGGACGGCAGCCACGCCCGGCTCCGGAACGGATGATGTCCCGTCGGGCGCGGAATGGCTCGGCGGCGAGGAGCGCACCAACTATCCCGTGACCCTGTCGGTCGAGGATTATGGCGAAGCGCTCGGCCTGACGGCGCAGGTGGCGGAGCCTGTCTCTGCGGATCGGGTCTGCGGCTATATGCAGCGGGCGCTCGAGCAACTGGCGGAGGCGCTGGAGCATGCCCCCAACACGCCGGTGCGCGAGCTCGACATCCTGCCGGCCGACGAACGCAGCTACCTGCTGGAGGAGTTGAACCGGACGACGGTGGCCTATCCGTCGGAGCGGTGCATCCATGAGCTGTTCGAGGCGCAGGTGCAAAAGGCGCCGGAGGCGGTGGCGGTGGTCCACGAGAACGAGAGACTAAGCTATGGCGAGCTCAACGCGCGGGCCAACCGGCTGGCGCATCATCTGATCGCACTCGGAGTCAGGCCGGACCAGCCGGTGGCGATCTGCCTGGAGCGCAGCCTGGCGATGGTGGTCGGGCTTTTGGCGATCCTCAAGGCGGGCGGTGCCTATCTGCCGCTGGACCTGATCTATCCCAGCGAGCGGCTGCGGCAGGTTGTCGACGATGCCGCGCCGCGGCTGCTGCTCTGCGATGCCGCCGGACGCGCAACACTCGGCCCCGAGGTGCTGAACGATGTGACGGCGGTTGATCTGGAGACGGCCACGCCGGCCTGGGCCGAACGGCCGGCTTCGGACCCCGACCCGCGCACGCTTGGCCTCACATCCCGCCATCTCGCCTATGTGATCTACACCTCAGGCTCAACCGGAAACCCAAAGGGCGTCATGGTCCAGCATCGGGGGGTGGTCAATCTGATGTTGGCTCAGGTCGGTCTTTTCGGCGCTTCTTCCAACAGCCGAGTGGTGCAGTTCGCCTCCGTTGGGTTTGATGCAAGCGTTTGGGAGCTTCTTATGGCGTTTGGCTCTGGAGCCGCATTGCACTTGCCTGCGGACGAGATCCGTCAAGCGAGTAACAAGCTCTCGGATTATCTCCGAAGCGAAGACATCACCCATGCGACGTTACCCCCCGCGATGCTTCAGGCAAGCAAGAATCTGGAATGTTTGACTTCGCAAGTTCTCATTCTTGCTGGAGAGCTGCCGAAGGCTGAACTCATCCAAAGTCTTGCCCCGGCATCAATTGTCAACGCTTATGGCCCGACCGAAACAACAGTCTGCGCGACAGTCTGGAATTGCCCGGCTAATTTTAATGGGGCAGTGGTCCCGATCGGCCGTCCGATTGCTAACACGCGGGTGTACCTGCTGGACGGTCATGGCGCGCCCGTGCCGTTCGGGGCGGTGGGCGAGCTTTACATTGGCGGGGCGGGAGTGGCGCGGGGCTATCTGAACCGCCCCGAGCTGACAGCGGAGCGGTTCATCGCCAGTCCCTTTGTGGACGGCGATCGGCTGTACCGGACCGGCGACCTCGGGCGTTATCTGCCGGACGGCAATCTGGAGTTCCTGGGCCGCAATGACGACCAAGTGAAGATCCGCGGCTTCCGCATCGAGCCGGGCGAGATCGCGGCGCGGCTTTGCGAGCACGCCTTTGTGCGCGATGCGGTTGTGGTGGCGCGCCAGAACCGCGCCGGCGACAAGCATCTTATCGCCTATGTGGTCTGCGCGCCCGAGGCTGGCTCGGACGAGAACGATGGAGGCGGGTTTGCCGGCGTCTTGCGCGCGCACTTAAGTGCGCACCTACCGGAGTACATGGTGCCGGCTGCGTTTGTGCGGCTTGAGGTGCTGCCGCTGACGGTGAACGGCAAGCTCGACCGCAAGGCACTGCCGGCGCCGGCTGACGATGCCTATGCGCGGGCGGCCTATGAGGCGCCGCAGGGTGCAGTCGAGACGGCGTTGGCGCGGATCTGGGCCGAGCTTCTAGGGCTGGAGCGGGTCGGACGCAACGACCATTTCTTCGAACTGGGCGGCCACTCGCTCTTAGTGGTGCAACTGCTCAGTCGCGCAGTCGATCTCGGGCTCAAGTTCAGCGCCGCCGACCTCTTCCAAGCCCCCGTTATAAAGGAACTTGCATCAAAGATTCATTTGAAACCACAGCCCCGCAGTTCGGGAGTGATTTGTGTTCGCGAAACCGGATCGCAGCCGCCGCTGTTGTTTGTTCCCACAGGTTTGGGCGATCGCTCCTATGCCCTTAGTTTGACGCAGGAGATGGACGCAGGATGTCCTGTCTACACTTTGCCATGGCCGCCCTTTGGTAAAGTTCAATTTCGAACTCTTGAAGAAATAGCCTCGCAACTCATTCTCGCAATAAGAGAGATCCAGCCACGAGGTCCATACCGGCTCGCTGGATACTCATCAGGGGGAATGTTGGCTTACGCAATTGCGCAGCAGTTACTGGATCACGATGAAGCTGTTTCATTCATCGGTCTAATTGACGTTGGTGAACTGCACCCGGTTCCGAAGACACCAAGTTAGGTGTTTTATGGAGCAGGAGGTGCGTCATGGAGAGAAGGCGGTTTACGCGGGAGTTCAAGCTGGAGGCTGTGCGGCTGATCAAGCAGCGCGGCGTGTCGTATGCGCAGGCGTCGAAAGACCTAGGTATTCATCCGACACAGTTGCGCAGTTGGGTGAAGCAGCTTGCGGACGATCCGCAACATGCATTCCCGGCCACGGTCAGATGAAGCCGGAGCAGTTGGAGATCGCACAGCTGAAGCGTGAGGTCACCAAGCTAAAGGCCGAACGGGACATCCTAAAAAACTGTCCAGCGCTGTGGCGCGCCTGCGCGGGGTAGAAACAACCTTGTGCTACCCTCTGCGGCTGGGAGGGTAGCGGCCGTCAGCTTATTGGAGGCACTGTCCCCGTTAAAAAACTTGGTCCACGGGCTCGTGCGGACTTGAGAGTGGTGACGCCGTTCCGGCGGCGATCCCGATTAGGAAGATGACAAATTGGCATAGCCCAGACCCTCCTGCCCATGATCGGACGGAGGATTCGCAATGGCAGACGACAACCGATGATCGCCTGGAATTGAAGCCGGTCAACTTCGGAGCGGCTGCCGTCGATATCGGATCGAAGATGCACACGGCTGTGGTGAATCCGGCCTGCACTGACATCCCAGTGCGGACGTTTGGCACATTCACGCAGGACCTGCATGATCTGGCGAACTGGTGCAAAGCGTGCGGCGTCACCAACGTGGCGATGGAATCAACCAGTGTCTATTGGATCCCGGCCTATGAGATCCTGGAGCGGCGTGGATTTGAGGTCATTCTGGTCAACGCGCGCTACGCCAAGAACGTACCTGGGCGGAAGACAGATGTCAGCGATGCGGCATGGCTACGCCAGCTTCATTCCTACGGCCTGTTACGCGGCAGCTTCCGACCAGATGCCGAGATTGCAAAGTTGCGTGCCTACCTGCGCCAGTGCGAGCGGCTGGTGGAATATGCTGCAGCCCACATCCAGCATATGCAGAGTAAGCCTCCGGTGGAGCTTTCAATTACCCACATCGTGGACGACCTGTGATTGAGAGACCGAAGGCGATGTCGTTGAGACGTGTTAGGCCTCGCCACACGACTATGTTTCCTGGCGGCGGATCGTGATTGCGCGCGAGGTAGCCGCCCAGCATGGCAATCTGGAGCAAGTAGGTGGCGAGGGTCTTGTGCAAGATGCGCGGCTTGGCCCGTGCCCCGTCGATGGCATCTAGTCGTCCGTGAAGAAATCCCAAGCTGTTGATTTAGAATCCAGAAACGGCATTTTGCCGTAACTGGTTTTGCTGGAAAGCGGACTTTTGGATTGGGATTCCTTGCAAACTTGATCTGTGATTCACTCGCCTTTTGACTGCGTTGGCGAGGAACGAGATGCGACCACGGGAGCGGATCCAGACGGGAGAGCAGGACCTTTTCCGGTCCCGGCTCGATCAGATCATCGACATGAAGCATCCGCTGGTGGCGATGGGCCGCACGGTGGATTGGAGTTTCCTGGAGGAGCGGTTCGGCGAGGTGTACACCGATGATCCCGGGCGGCCGCCGCTGCCAACGCGCCTGATGGCGGGGCTGGCGATTCTCAAGCACACCTACGACCTGTCCGACGAGGTGCTGTACGAGCGGTGGGTCGAGAACCCCTATTACCAATACTTCTGCGGCGAGGAGTTCTTCCAGCACCGGCTGGTGTTCGATCGCTCGTCGCTGACGCGCTGGCGCCACCGCATGGGCGAGGAGCGGCTGGCTGCGCTGATCCAGGAGAGCCTGTCGGTTGCCACCAGGACCAAGGCGATTGACGTGCCCCCGCCAAATTAGGCCGGTTTGAACTGGAATTTTCCACTTATGATCCCCTGATGGGGAGAGGAGAATTCCATGAAGGCATCGAAGTTTTCAGAGGCGCAGATTGCATTCGTGCTGAAGCAGGCTGAAGACGGCTCGGCGGTGGCCGAGGTCTGCCGCAAGGCCGGGATCAGCGAGGCAACCTTCTACAACTGGCGGAAGAAGTATGCAGGCTTGATGCCCTCGGAGATGAAGCGGCTGCGTCAGCTTGAGGAAGAGAACGCGAAGCTGAAGCGGATTGTCGCCGACCTGTCGTTGGACAAGGCCATGCTTCAGGATGTGCTCTCAAAAAAGCTCTGAGGCCTGGCCGCAAGCGCGAGCTTGTCGACAAGGTGCGAAGTGACTGGAAGGTGTCAGTCAGGCGGGCCTGCTCCACGCTTCGGGTTGATCGCGCTCTTTACGTCTACAAGTTGAAGCGCGGCGACCAGGCCGCTCTCAAACACCGGATCAAGGAC
>NZ_JBEPQT010000064.1:0-10271 GCF_040547985.1 Bradyrhizobium sp. LB14.3 | reverse complement strand
GCCATGGAGGCCAGCGAACCAATTTGGTGGCGCCGCTGCATTCATCGGCGAGAAGTTGTCCAGTAACATTCTGGGTGAGGCAATGCGGGGGTCAAAGTTGCAAGCCGATTGACACTGGAGGATCCGCCTCCGTGATGGAATTCAGCGCTGGAGGGGTTCTTTTTGACGATTTTCGCCGCGATGTCCGTGCGATGTCTCGCCACTTGCCAGAGTGTCTAGTTTCCCGCGGCGAATCCATCTCCGGGGCAGCCGCAGCGGGCGTTCCGTACAGACAGACCGTCGGTGTTTATGTCCGATCGTTTTTTTTCTTTGAGATTTCCTTGAAACGCCGTGGGCGAAGCTGGTCATGGTCCGTCAGCACCAGCGAGGGCACGCCGGTTATAGCAGGCTCACGAAGCAGGCGAGCCGCCGCCAGATACGAAGCGAACAGGGCGTTATTTCTGCTGCTAAGCGCGCCAATGGGCCCGCCTGTGTCAGTTTCGTCACGCCGAGCTGGCGAGCGGTGTCGGTCACCGCGTTGGCTCCCGCGCCATTAGGCCCTGGTCTGTGAGTGGGCATGTTATGGCCATGTCCCAGGTCCTCGTATTTAGCTGAATGCATGTAGGGGAATGTCGATGAAGCAGGCCAAGCAAAACGAGAGATCAAAACGTGGCAGCCTCGTCGGAAAAGGACTTGGTGGGAAAACGAAAAAACTGACCGCGACGATGAAGCGCCGTGCCCTCAAGATACAAAAATCTGAGCGACCGGATCCGCCATCTCAATAGAAACGCGCTCCACGCCCGCTCGCACTAAGCTCGTCAGGTGGCGCCCCTCCAACGGTCGCTCGCTACCTCTCCGCCAGCGCCTCTCTGCACCTGCTTGCTGTCACGTTGTGAGGGGCCCGCCGATTGGAGCTTCCTATCTCCTGGCGGCGTCCGGATCGAGCATGACGTTGTCAATAAGCCGGGTCGAGCCAACATAGCCTGCTGCACAGATGGCGACCGGACGCGATAACGGGTTCGTGGCCGGTTTTAGCGTGTCAGCGTCCACGATTTCGAGGTATTGCAACTCATCCAGCGCTCCCAGGGGAGGCCTGACAAGCGATAGCAGCCGGACGGGATCGCGCTCTCCTTCGCGAAACGCGGTTTCCGCCTCGAGCAGGCCCCGGCTGATCGCCAATGCACGCTTGCGCTCCGGGGCGCCGAGATAGCGGTTTCGGCTGCTCATTGCGAGGCCGTCCAGCTCGCGGACGGTCGGCACGGTGACGATATCGATCGGCAGGTTGAGATCAAAGGTCATGCGACGGACGACTGCACATTGCTGCAAGTCTTTCTGCCCGAAAAACGCGACATCCGGCTGGACCATGTTGAACAGCTTGCAGACAACGGTCGCAACGCCCCGGAAATGGCCGGGCCTAAACGGGCCGCAAAGGGGCTCTGCGGGTGCACCGGGTTCAACAAAGGTATCAAACTGAGGCGGGTAGACGTCTTGTACCTCCGGAGCAAAGAGGACGTCGACGCCTGCCTCGCGGCAAAGATGTTCATCGCGAGGGAAGTCGCGAGGATAGGTGGCGAGATCTTCCGTTAGGCCAAACTGCGTAGGATTAACGAAGATGCTGACGACCGTGGCGTCGCAACGAGCCTGGCTGTCTTCGACCAGGGCCATGTGGCCCTGGTGCAGGTAACCCATGGTGGGCACAAATCCGATGTGTTTGTCGGGGCCCCGAGCCTCAGCTAAAGCCCGACGCAGTTCAGCAACGGATCGGATGGTTCGCATGATCACGACCCTGAGGTTTGTTCGTGTGGAGTCCAGTTTGCGACCAGCTCCTTGAGCGCGTCCGGAAGGCGATAGGATTCCTGCCCTCCCGGGAATGTACCGTCACGGACGTCAGTCGCCCAGCGCGAGAGCGCCTCCTGCATCAGCTGAAATCCATTCGAATAGGCGCGCACGAATTTGGGCGGCTTACCGTCGGTAAGACCCACGACATCATGAAACACGAGCACCTGCCCCGAACAACCAAGACCGGCTCCGATTCCGATGGTCGGAATCTTTAGGATCTCCGTCGCCCGCGCTGCTAGCTCCGCCGGGATTCCCTCCAGCACGAGAGCAAAACAACCGGCTTCCTCGAGGCGATGCGCGTCCTCGAGTAGGCGGAAGGCGTCGGTGGCAGTCCGACCCTGCACCTTGAAACCACCCATGACATTGACGCTCTGCGGGGTGAGACCGAGATGTCCCATCACGGGAATTTCACAGTCGACCAGGGCGCGTACCATATCGAGGCGGTTTGCACCGCCTTCGAGCTTCACCGCATCGGCGCCACGCTGGAGGAAGCCGCCGGCGTTGCGGATGGTCTCTTCCCGGCTGACATGGAAACTGAGGAAGGGCATGTCGGCAATGAGAAGGGCACGCGGTCTTGTCCGCGCCACCGCTTCGAGGTGATGATTCATCATCGAAACGCTGACTGGCAAGGTGTTGTCGAATCCGAGGCAAACATTGCCAACACTGTCGCCGACGAGGATAATATCCACGATCGGATCAGCGATGCGCGCTGCAACCGCGTCGTAAGCGGTGGTCATTGCGATCCGCCGCCCCTCCTCCTTCCATTGCTGAACAAGGGGTATCGTAACTCGCTGGGTTGGCGACTGCGGCGCGTGGCTCATCTCGATCCTGATCTGCTTCTTAACGCCGGCAGTTCCACTCCCGGCACTTCTACTCCCGACGCTTCCTAGGCGAGAGGAGAGATACGGGTCAATCCACCGATACACAAAGAAAGCTTTCCCTCCAAACTGGAAGAAGGGCGCACCGAACCTCCCAATGATCGCGCAATCATCGTGAGCGTGATTCTCTGCGGCCGAGAGGAAGGTCCCGGTACGAGTCATGGATCGCAAAGCGGCGGATATGGACCAAGAACGCCGATGATCGGCCCGGCTGAACCGCTATAGGGCCTCAGCAATTCTGATGGGAGGCCGCAAGCTCATCGTGGACAAGGTGCCCGCGGCTCACAGCTTTCGCGGTGGTGATCGCGAGAAGTAGCCAAAGGTTGAACCCATTGTAGTCGCCCGGGGTGCGCACGAGCGTGCAGACTGGAAGGTCGTCCAACGAGAGATCGAACGATTGGATGCCATCTGCTGTGAGGGCGGTCGGGCTCGTGCGCCCTCCTCCTCTTCGGCGTCTGCACGCGGGGAGATAATCATCGTCCGGCTGCAGCATCGATTTAATAGCGGGCACTATCTCGCCTCGGGGACCAACATCAATTTCCATGTCAAGGACGCGAGTTATGTTGACGAGCGTCGTTGCACGGGCGGCGGCAACACCCGCTTCGATGTCGCGAATCGAGGTCTGCTGATATGGCCCGCGCGGCGATTTGCTGCTGCGACAACCCAGTGGCCATGCGCGCTTTCGAAAGCGCATGCCAAGATCCTTGAGCATCTTGTCTGAAGCTGGTGAGAATGACATGTTCTCAGACGGTTCTACAATATTTGATGCGTAAATGGCTCCAAGCTAGTAGAGACTTCCCAGTCGACCGCGTCCCTATGGCCGCATGGCTTGTCTTTTACTGCTGACCGATCCGGCCTTCGTAGGCCAGTGACGTTCGGGAGCCATCATCGCTTGACCTGGCCCTCGGCGAGGAGGACCTAAGGCGCCACGCCCCCTTCGGTAGACGACACGGCTCACGTGCCCGGCGCGCGCAGGCGCAGCTGATCCTTCCGCGGTGGCTCGCGGGAATGAGATGCTCGAGACTAGCCGCCCGGTGGCCGCAACGAGCGGCGCCTCGGCTTATCGCAAATGTCGAGCTATCCGGCCGAATCGTTTCGCATGCCGCCGGTCAAGGAACATAGTTTGCATGGGGAACGAAGAAGATGGGGTTATCCGATCCGGTGTAATGACGCAGCGATTCTGCGCAGGCCGCGCACACAACGCTCACCACCGACCCTGATTCAATTCTAGCTTGCGACAAAGAAGGTCGCGAATAGCAACGGCGCGTTGCCCGATCTAGGGGAGTTGTTGTGTGAACCGGTTTAAGAGCAAGGTCGCAGTTGTTACGGGCGGCGGTGGCGGAATCGGGGCCGCTATATGTAAGCGATTGGCACGTGAGGGTGCCGCCGTGGTGGCAGTTGATATGTCTCCGTCCGCCGTGCTGCCAGTCGTCGCCGATATTATTGCGAGTGGCGGCGTTGCGGAGGCCGCAGTTATCAATGTTGCCGATGAAGGCGCGTGCGGCCAAATGATAGAAAAGTTGCTCTCAAGGCGTCAGCGAATTGATGTTTTGGTAAACAACGCGGGCATTTTTAGAGGCGGTAAACTGCTCGATTTGTCGGATGATGATTGGCGACGGAGTTTTGCCGTCAACCTCGATGCAATATACCATCTCTGCCGATCGGTTCTGCCCTCAATGGTCGCTCGGCGCGCCGGCGCGATTGTTAATACCTCTTCGCAGTGGGGGCTGCATCCGGCCCCCGATTGTATCGCCTATAATGTGACCAAAGCAGCGGTCGCCTCGTTTACTCAGAACCTCGCTCGGGACTATGCGCCGGATGGGATACGGGTAAATGCGGTTTGTCCCGGGGAGATATACACACCTATGCTCGAACAGGGGCTAGAGCGATCGGGCCGCTCCATTGATGACCTTAACAAGCGAGTACCGTTTGGACGGGTCGGCACATCCGAAGAGGTCGCGGCCCTTGTTGCATTTTTGGCTTCGGACGAAGCGCCATTTATGTGCGGTTCTTTGGTCGAAATTACGGGCGCGCAGGCGGTGGCCTGACAGAGCGCTCATCCAAGAAGAGGAGCCTTGGCATGATCAAGAACCCGATCCCCTGGCCGAACCGTGCACGGTGCGCCGTAGCCTTCACATGGGACGTGGACGCAGACAGCTCTGTTCATGCCTCCCGTCCGGACAGTGCCGATAACTACGTCGCGACACTTTCGTTCATGCGATACGATCCGGAAGTCGCTGTCCCTCGGATTATCGATCTGTTCAAGCGGTACGAAATTCCGTTGACGTTCTTCGTGCCTGGTTGGACGATTGAAAATTACCCCGCAGCGATTGAGCTCATGCTCAAGGACTCGCACGAAATTGCTCACCATGGCTACCTTCACCACGACAACAACGCTATGTCGCGCGAGCAGGAATTGGACATCCTTTGCCGGGGGATCGAGATTATTGATCGTGTATCAGGTCGCAGACCGCTTGGATATAGAACTCCGATGATATCTTCCAATGGTGTCTCAAGACATACCATCGATCTGCTGATCGAGCAGCGTTTTTTGTATGATACGTCGCTGTACGGCGATGACATTCCTTACGTGCTTCGGAACGATAGAGGATCGCTAATCGAGATTCCGTGCATCCAAGGGTTGGGTGATTGGTACCACTACATGAGTTGGCGTGATTTCAATTATTCAACAAGTATCAAAACTCCGACCCACGCGATCGAGGTTTTCAAGGCGGAATTTGATGCCGCCTGGGAATACAACGGAATGTGGATGTGCGTGTGGCATCCGCCGGTGAGCGGGCGCCTAGGGCGATGTGCAGCCATTGAGCCGCTGATCAAATACATGATCAAAAAGGGCGACGTCTGGTTCGCTTCGATGTCCGAAATCGCGCTGCATGTCGAGGACGTAATATTATCTGGAAAGTGGAGCCCTCGCGTTGACCGGGTTCCTTATTACGTCAGTCCTGCGCTACGTCCCTAAGAGACAGAAGGCTAACGATTCGGTCGGCCCTGTCCCGCAAGCGCCACGGCCGATTGGAGGAACCGCTCAGCCGGCGATGGCGCGCTATCCGAGTCTGCTTGAACTCGCAGGTGTTCGAGTTCTGCCTAAAACCGCCCCTCTGTAAAACGAACTGCATCGTTCGGGGTTGAGCTATACGGGTTCCGGGGCTCAAGAAAACGATCTTGTCGATCATCGCGATCAGCCTGCGGAGACAACGACACAGAGCGTTGCCGACTGGCTCGGAGCGCTCTCGACCTTGTGAGGCGTGGTCCCATCAACAGGCGCAAGGTGCAACCGATCCTTCCAAATGCCTGATTGCCCTCTCGCGACTAGGCATTGTGACCTCTCGGTCTCCAGCGTCGAACAGACCACGGACGATAGCAACCTACGCTGATGGTCTTCCGCTCTAACGTGGAGGTTACAACTGCTCATCGCGGCCCCGTCAGGTTCGCGAACCGTCGGCACCGCGATAATCTCGATAGGAAGATTAAGCTCAGCCATCATCCGGCGCACCACGACGCATTGCTGAAAAGCGCTTCTGTCAAAAATGCGCTGCATCCCGCTGCTCCATGCTGGTTAGCTTGCACGCGACACCTCGAAAGCGCCCAGGCTTGAAAGCTCCGCGGAGCGGACTTGCGATCTAGTCCAGGACTATGAACTCTCGAAACCGATGAATAGCTCCCCTCTGGATTCGGCGCAAAGACGATTGCTACCCCGGCATCCTGAGCCAGCTTCTCGCCGTGCATGGAAATGTGTTGAGATCCTGATTTGGACCGAACTGAGTGTTGTTAACGAAGATGCTGACGAGGGTGATTGTACCAGGCTCGTATCAATCAGCCCCCGATCGCAGTCGTACGGCCTTCGCGGTCTGGACGAATAGACCAACTGGAAACCATGCGATGGATAGCCAAAGTAAATAGCTGGACGCGATCGTTTGCGAGATCGCTGTAGAGAGCGGAGCTTCGCGCGACGGCTTCGCCGACGTGCGCTTGCTTATCCTGTAAGCGTCGAATTCGATAATCTCTGCCGAGGGTTGTGTCACTGGAGCTTCCTATGTCACGTCGGATCCGCCTGTTCTCGCCGTGGAGAAGAGAGCGACTATCTGGCGCTTGCTGGCCGCGGTGAGCGACCGATTCGCAATGGCCAGCGCGTCGGCGTTAGATGAAGGCCAAGGCGAGCAGGGCCGAGCAGAGCACCGCGAGACTAGCTGCCACCAATGCCAGAAGGCTACCGCTCACAAGATCGTAATGGGGCATGAAGCACTCTCCATCAGACCGGCATCGTCAACAACCCAGTCCTCTCCGCCTTGACCGCCGATCGACGGATGAATGATCTACTCGAAGTTGACGCATTATTCCCGCCTCTTCCGAAAAAAAACCGCAGAATTTGATCGGATTCGGCCTCGCACCGGGCGTGTTGATGCGGCAGGGCCGACTAAAAGCTGGAACGGATTGATGGCTTGGACCCTTTGTAGCGTTTCGATTTAGGCTGCTCGCGCCTTAGCTGCATTGGGCTTTTGCGCCCTTAGGCGCGTGATACCGGGACGGGTCCTGGAGCCGAGCGCATCGCGATCGCCTGCCGTGGAAGGATCGCTAGCCCACTGCGTGAGGCGCTTATCCCAGATCGCCACGTCGCCTTGCCTCCAGCGCCAGCGCACCGTATTGTGCGGCGCCTTGATGTAGGACTGTAACAATTCGAGCAGTTTTTGACCGGTATGTGTCTGCAGGCCTACAAAGCGCCGCACGAAACTGCCAAGGATGAGCGTGCGCTCCCCGGTTTGGGGATGAGTACGGACCACCGGAAGCTTGGTTTCGAACTGCGTTTCATTGGCCTCGGCTGAGTGCTCGTTCAAGCCGCACTGATTGCTGTCGGTGTGAACCGCCCAGAGTTCGTCGGCGAGCATGCGCAGCGATAGCGGAAGATCGAGATACGCGGCCGCCATATCCGACCAAACGGTGTCACCGCCCTGAGCCGTAGTCGTTATGGCGCGCAGTACGGAGACGTTACGTAAGTCATCAAACATGACATCCGCCCGCCCTTGATCGGTTCCGCCGCTGTGGCTCGAAAATGGCTCTAAGATCGATGGCATCCGTTCGATCGCGCCGCCTTGAGGCGACGGGATCAGCATACCTAATCGAACAGAGAAGTGCTCCTGTTCGGCCTCATCCAGAACTTCCTGGTCACGGAAGAAGAGTACCTTGTGCTCCAGCAACAATTGGCCGATCGCACGCAACGCGTCGTCAGGCAACTCTCCCGATAGCCTGATATTGCGGACCTCGGCACCAAGTCGGACCCCGCGCTTAACGACGTCTGCGTTCGGTATGACATTGCCGATCTTCGTCGTATTGCTCATGACTGCTTTCAATACCGTGACCCGTTGAACTGAACTCGGCCATGCGCCGGTCGCGAGAGCGATGACGGAAAACATGCAAGAACATTCTGGTCAGCGGCAGAGCCACCCTTGCAACGTCTTGCTGAATGATCTCGCATTGACGTCCCTAAATTAAGCGCGAACGATGCACAGTCAATGAAACGAAATTCGCGTTATTATCGGCTGGAAGCAATGAATTCATTACGTCGGAGGAAGCCGCTGGAATATGTGCGCGATAGCGTTCAGCCAATCGTATCACGCCCCCCGCAACACGAGGCCGCTTGACGCGTTGTGTCTGTTATGGTGGTCGGCCCGTCTCCGTCATCGACGATGCGCTTATAAGGTGTTTAGTGATTGTTTCGCGCGACACTGCCAACTTATCCTCTCAATACGGAATGCCGCCGACCCTAATGAGCTGACGTCGCACGGTGGACGTTGCGCCAGAGGTCGGCTTTTTCAAACCTCCCTACCGATGAAGTTCTACGGATTCATGACGATCGCGCAAAGCGATAGAGGATCACCGGAAATTTATTGCGGAAGGAGAGAGAAACGTGCCGACAGGTCTTCGGCGCGTGCTTCGACGTTCGGGTTGCGCACGTCATGGATGCGCGTCAGCAAGACCGCGGCGTAATACAGCGCCCTACAAAGCGCATGCGTTCGCTCAGGCGGATAATTGTGGCATTCAAGTTGCCTGGCTGCGCGACGAGAGACCCACAATGAGTAATATCGTGCGCGCCGAGTTGACGATCCGGGCGCCGATGGTGCATGAACGCTCAACAACAGGCGGTTCGTTGAACTCGCCTCGTTGCCTCACCCGCTTAGAATAACTCGGAGCAGACCTGGCATGCACATCGGCGCCGCGCTTGGGCTGATTCGCGAGATGGGGCGAGTGTCCGGCGCGAGCGCGCGATAATGGCCTGTTGGAATACATCGCCAGTGTCGATTAACATTGCAGCGGCGGAAGATATGGGATCGCGCGCCCGTGCATCCAAGCGGCATCCAAGGTCTGGATGCCGTGGCGTAAGTGCTTGTCACGAAGTGAGGTTCTATAATCCGCCGGTTCATGCGCTTCATATCAGCGGCATTAGAGCAGGGAGTTGCCAGATGATGGGCCGGCTCACAAGCAGAACGGATGGAGGCCATCGCTGCCATCCGGGCCCGGATTCTCCGCGACCTGCAGTGCTAGTGCTCCCCAATATCTGCAAGTTCGCCGAGTGCCGATCAGTTCAGTTTAACCCAGCGACCGCCTAGTCGGGTGCAGTGGACAATGGGGCCTGCTGGTCAGCGGTGGCGGACCCGTGCGTGCTCCCGTCAGATCGCACCACTAAGAATAACGTCTCGGCATACCTGCCCCATACGGATTAGCTAAGCTCAGTCCTACGCCATTGCGCTGAATTGTGGCTGGTCAGTTGATTTATTGGCCGGGGTCCCAATCGGCCACTCCTGAAATAGTCCACTATGCAGATGAACGATCCGTCGTATCAAATGATGCGATCGGTCGCTATCGGCACGGATTGAAGCATTGCCGTCCGTCGCTCAACGGAAACCGTTCAGGTTCCCCGGGGCCGCCGCCCTCTGCGCCTTCTCACCCGAAGAGATTGTCGCTGTTATTACCAACCCAGCGGTCGAAATCGGTCGATGACCGCCTCTTGGACGGTGGATTTAGGCGTGAGCGAGCAAGTGATCGCACTATATGGTATCGAGACATCGTTATTGTCCCCAGGAGTTCGCGTTCTCGCACCGATGAGGGGGCAAATGGCTGGAGTATTGGTGAAAATGCGGCGGGCGGCCCAGAGCCACTTGCAAGACGATCGTCCGCGTACGCGCCATGGAAAGATTGCGATGAACCAATCGATCTGGTTTCAGCCGCCTCGCGCTGAAGCTCATTCCGCTTTCCGCCCGAGAGTGTCCTTCTGACAAAATCGGTCTAGGACGTGTTAGTAGAAAGGAACTATGTCATGAGCCCGACCGGAGACGGAATACCGTTCGAGAAGGAGGAATTTTCCCGTCGCTTGGCGTTGGTGAAGAAGGAAATGGAACGGCTGGAGATGGATACGCTGCTCATCAGCGAGCCATCTAATATCTATTATCTCACAGGATACGAGGCCTGAGCTGGTCCCGTTTGTCTGAACAGAATCTCCGCCTCGATAAGTGGAGCTTCTGCCGGGGTTAGACCGCCAAGCGGAATGGCGGCTGGTTGAAG
>NZ_JBEPQT010000063.1:0-10573 GCF_040547985.1 Bradyrhizobium sp. LB14.3 | reverse complement strand
GTTCGCGTGAAAGAAACAAAAATCATCGGATTCGGGGATCGCATATAGCGCCAGTCCTAGGAGCTTCAGGATGAACACGGCTGGGACGACAACGATAATGGTCCACGAAGCCAGTTTTGTACGCGCACCTCGAGCATCGCTGTTTGTAAAATTGACTTTGGTATGCATGCAATATTCTTCAACCAGAAAACCTCGTTTCTAGTTGTTGCTAAACGTGGCGTCAACCTGGAATTGGCGCCCTCCTGCGCGCAGGATTGAACGAAGGCGATATCTCGTTGATCCAAGCAAGGATGAAAGTGATCTATAGCTCAGCGCCGTGTCGCCGATCCGGGCATGGACCGGCCCATTGCTCGATCTGCCGCACCGGCTGCTCCACTACTCAGACTTTAGTCGATGATGGTGGAATTCTCAGCGCGACCACTATAGACAACCTAATCGACGTATCCCTTGCAGCGAATGAGCACGGTGATCTTGCCGCCGCCCCGGTCGACGATCGCGGCGCACTGCCGGTCACGCGGGAGCTGCGGATAGATCACGGTCTCGGCTGCTGAAGCCGTGTTGACGCCGAGCAGTCCGAGTGAGATTGCAAGCATTTTCATGGGTTGAAAACCTGTTGAGCTAGGATGTTGCCTCGACGCACCTAGCTGCACGCTCCGCTGACGCAGGTGATCTGCTTGACGACGTTACCGGTGAAATTAGAGCCGCCCGGCTGCCCGTTCAGGATGGTGATGGGGCAAGAGGTCGCGATGTTTTCAAAGACGATATTCCCGGGAACATTTCCGCTGAGCAGCAAAATTGCCTCCGCGCAACTGTTCGAGCTCTGCTGCACGTTCTTATAAGATGAGATTTTACCGCTCGACGTTACGTGCTGCTGCAGGCCGATGAAGTACCCTTCTACGTCTACCCCATCTGCGACGAGCCGCCCGTTCGCGTGACTAACGCAGAGCGCAGCACCCTCAGGAGCGGAAGCGCACGCACTGCGCTGCAGAATGTCTTGAGACGTTGGACTATCGAACGAGAAGGCGGCGCTCGCCGCCGTATTTCTCTGAATGCAATTGATCCCAATCCATATGTCGTTCGCTGCGCCGCCCTTGCCGATCTCGTATTTGATGCAGCCCTTATTTCCTGCATTGACATCGACGTTTTCGGCAAGTGCAAATTGTTGCCCGCTGTTGGAATAGTGTAGTGCACGAAATTGTCCGGGACCTCGGCATATGCATGCCGAAGTGCGTAGGCCATCGCGTGAATGTCCGCAGCGTCATCCACGCATGTTCTCGATCGACTTCACTTCCGTGGCGGAAAGAGATGCGACAACGGCCCTCTCTTCAGTTGGCCTGGCTGATTAGTCTACTCGTAGCTCATCACCGTAGCTTCTTACGGCGGCCTAAAGCGACCTCCGGAAAATGCTGAGGATGCAGATCACAGGCAATTCGGTTCGGAGGAGTGGATATCCGCAGACGTTAAAGCATCGGCCTGCAGACGCTGTTTCCACGCTCACTGTTCGTATGATGGGTCGCAGAGCATGCATCCAGAGCGTGCTAGTTGGAGTCGAACTGGACCACGAATTTGATAGCTACTGCGGTTGGGGATCTGCAGAGGTGAGCCCTACCCTAGTTAGCCTGCTCGGTCTCAACCTGGCCAGGAGCCGACTAGTTGGTAAGGTTCGCGTTTGAACTTTCCCGGTACTGTGATTGGATAGCCAATTGCCCGCCCCCGCCGCGCGGATGGTGTCGATAAACTAGCTTCGCGGCCGGGTTCAAACCAGTCGGACCACCATGTCCTCTAGCTCCAACGCCAGTATCGCCAAAAAAGCGCGCACGAAGGCTGAGGCGGATTTTGCCACCTGGCTCATGATGGGCAAGCTCGGTGGTTTCGATGACCTGCCGTCGAGCGGCCAAGGCTTTCTGATTAACTATCGAACTCGGCTCGAGACAATGAGCGAGGCCGAGTCCACGGCCCTAGCCGTTCGCGAGGTCTACAGCGCTTATTACAGCGAGATGGGAGGCGTAGGCGCAGCACCGGAACCAAAGGCTCGGACGCCAACGACAGAGGGCAAAGTCGTGCGATCCCAGAGACCGCCTAGATTTCAACCCGGTCAATCGGCTGCGCGCCATTCGACGAAACCAATGACCCGAAAATCCCTCCCGGCACTGCTGATTTTCGCGAGCATGGTGGCACTGGTTGTCGCATTCGGATTTCTAGCGCAGTAAGACCGCCCGCGGATTGTGTGCGACGTCCGCTTTTCCCCCGATGGCGACCCAAATAGCGGACATCGTGCACTCCGCATTTGGGCCAGCAGCGGTCAAGCGTTCGAGTGGACCCAAGCCGTCCTGACGGGCTAGGCCAAAGAAGCAGCTGCACTGACCTTTAGTTGAAGTGTTGTCGATTTTTGAACCATCGCTCGAATTGCCGGACTCACGTCAGTGGGCGATGGGGATGAACTGTCCCATCACCGCATCGAGCGATTGTAGCTATCGTCAGTCATCAGCGGCAGCTGCAATGGACTTTAGTTTCCGGGTTGCCAGCCTAAGCCGCACCAAGTCAGCGGATCGGCCGGCGAATATCGCGGAGGCAAAAAGATGTTCCCAGCGAAACTTGCGGCATCGTTGCTGGGCTCAGTGTTGCTACTGACACCAGTACTTGCACGTGACGACGGCCGCTACGACCACTCTCCGCTGAAGTCGTGGTTTGAAAGCTTGCAGAGCGAATTTGGAAAGTGCTGTACCGATGCCGATGGATACATAGTGTCCGATGCCGATTGGGAGTCCAGTCGGGGCCGTTACCGCGTCCTCATTGACGGCGAATGGGTGATCGTACCTGACGGTGCCGTTGTCACACAACCAAACCGCTTCGGCCGCACAATGGTCTGGAGGCATTACATAGACGGCCATCCGCGCGTCCGATGCTTCATGCCTGGACTCATGACTTGACTTCACTTTCAAGGTGCTCCGCTAATGGAATGGTCCGGCCGTGCTCCGGCCCTGCCAGCAGGACAAGCTGGCAAGGGGCGCCCAAGACAAGGAGCACGCCATGTCTCAGAAACTCGACACTTCGCCCGCCGTCATCGGCATCGATATCGGCAAGAACTCGTTCCACATCATTGGCCAGAATCAGCGCGGCGGCATCGTGCTGCGGCAGAAGTGGTCGCGCGGCCAGGTGGAAACGCGGCTCGCCAACCTGCCGCCGTGTTTGATGGGCATGAAGGCCTGTGTCGGCGCGCATCACCTCAGTCGCAAGCTGCAAATGCTTGGCCACGACGCCCGCTTGATGCCGGCGAAATACGTGCGCCCCTATTCGAAGGGACAAAAGAATGACTTCCGAGATGCGGAAGCCATCGCCGAGGCGGTCCAACGCCCGACCGTGAAGTTCGTCGCAACCAAGACCGCCGACCAGCTCGACCTGCAGGCGCTGCACCGCGTGCGCGAGCGATTAGTCGGTCAGCGCACCGGCGTCATCAATCAGATCCGTGCGTTCCTGCTGGAGCGGGGCATCGCGCTGCGGCAAGGCCTGCGCTCCCTGCGGTCCGAGTTGCCGGGTATCCTCGCGACGCGCACCGATGTGCTCTCGCCTCGCATGTTGCGCATCATCGAGGATCTGGCGGGCGACTGGCGCCGGCTGGATGAGCGTATCGAGGACCTCTCCAGCGAGATCGAAGCATTGGCTCGTCAAGACAAAGGCTGCGAGCGACTGATGACGGTGCCTGGTATTGGCCCGATCATCTCGAGCGCGATGGTGGCCGCGATCGGCACTGGAGACGTGTTCTCGAAAGGCCGCGACTTCGGCGCCTGGCTTGGACTGGTGCCGAAGCAGATATCGACCGGCGACCGCACGATCCTCGGCAAGATATCGAGGCGCGGCAATCGCTACCTGCGCGCGCTGTTTGTGCAGGCCGCGTGGGTTGTGCTGGTCAAGGTCAAGAGTTGGGAGCGCTATGGCCTCAAATCTTGGATCGAAGCCGCCAAGAAACGATTGCACCACAACGTGCTGGCGATTGCGCTCGCCAACAAGCTCGCCCGCATCGCCTGGGCGGTTCTCAACAAGGGGCGCGCCTTCGAGTGCGTCAAGACCGATGAGATGGCGTCCCGACCTGCTTGATCCTCGCGCCGTGCTCGGGGCCGTCAAGGCGCAGCCTGGCAGCGGTAGAGCAAGACGTCAGGACAGCACGACGGCCGGCCTTGACGGCCCTTGCGCGCGGCGCGTCGGCGCGCAGGCCGGGACGAAGGAACGGCCGCCAGGCACGAACAAAGGAACAGTGCGAAGTGAGGAGCGTTCGATGACGTAACAACATCCCTTACCCGCCGAGGTCTGCGAGAGAAATGAGACAACGATGGAGGATCGGTCTTCCCGGCGCATGCGAACACTGGTGACCCGAATGGCCCGTTCGAGGCCTGTCCGCTAATTAGCTCGAATGCGCGCTGATATCCATGATGGCCCGGAGCACAACACGCTCCAATCAGAGGCCGGATACATTGATGCAAGACCGCATCTGCCAGGTTGACGAAACCTCTTGCAACGCGCGGCCGGACCATACATTCGGGTCACAAGCCGCCTAACTGGCGCCCGGCTACAAACTTCCGGTTTGTCCCTGTGAGCCGACATGCAGCGACACCCCGCGAACGCAAGCGATGGGCCAACAGGGGACGCGCGGACAAAGTCGGGACCGAGTGAAGCAAAGAACAACGTTCTTCACCCGCCGCTGACATCTTCGGCGCTAACATACATTGCTCTCCGTTCGCTGGCTGTCGTTGGCCATCGTCACGGTTCTTTGAGACCAGGAACGAGGTTCTATTTCAAATCGGCTTTGACAGCATGCCCGATCGGGCATCGAATGCTCGACACCGCCCCCGTCTCGTGGACGGTCAGCGAACCTCAGGAGGAAAGCATGGGTGAAATCGATCGGCGATCTGCTCTGATGTTCTGTGTCGCGACAGCGGGAACTGCTCTTGTTGCAACCAATCCAACCGTGGCTCAGCCTTATCGGCCCGATGAGGGCAAGGAGCTCGCCCCGGGCGTTCGGCTAGTGGAGGTAAGCGAGCGCGAAGCGATGCATGGGCGCGACTCCGTACTCCCCGCCTACAAGCGAATTAAGGTCGTTGACATAGTCTTCCAGCCGAAAGTAAAGCACAAAGATGATGCCATGCGAAACGATATGGTTTGCCAGTGCGTCGACGGCGAAATGCGGCTCGATCATCGCGATGGTCATCCGTTCACGGTGAAGAAAAACGACGTATGGACCTGTGTCAAAGGTGAACCAGAGGACACTGAGAACATAGGTAATAGTGCCGCCATCATGCGAGTCATCAATCTGATGCCCGCTTGAGTTCGGACTGCCTACGTTCGAACCGTCCAGCATAGGCCCGAATCGAGGAGGCAAACTGGCTGCAACGGAACGAATTCCGCCTTGGGTCGCGTCGGTTTAGTCTTCCCGCGATGACCCCCGGTGAGCGGAAGGTTCGGTGCACATCGCAAGGTCTCAAACGCGCTAGAAGCGGAAAGGAGGCTGCACTGAGGATCAACGGTCTCCGAGGCCCACGCGATCTATGAGAGCCTCGACCTGGGGCAGTATGCGCGTGACGACCTCTTTGAACCCAGCCGGATTTGGATGCAGGCCGCCGAGAGCCTTGAGCTGAGGATTGTCGACAACACGTCGTCAAAAGCCTCGTAGAACAGCACATTGTACTCGCTGGCAAGTCCAGCGAACATCGCAGCAAAGGCTTTCTCGTATTCATGCCCAAAGTTGGTGTGAGGTCGTGCTCCGCAAAGGAGAGCGACAATTCGCCGGGCTTGGAGGTTTTGCAGAATTGCAGCGAGCGCCGCGCGAGTGACATTTGGATCGGTACCTCTCAACATATCAGTTCCGCCGAGCTGCACAATTACCGCATGGGTCCCGTCTGGGACCGCTCGATCCAATCTGGCAAGACCGTTTGCAGCTGTATCATGAACAACACCGGCATTGAAAACCACGACTGCTTTTCCCTTCGCCCTCAATGCAAATTCAAGTTGGTCCGTAAAGCGGTAGCCGACGGCGATACCGCTACCGGCGGTGTGAGAGTCCCCGAGCACGACGATTCTGGCCGGCTTGTCGTCGGCGCGGGCGTTGTGGCTCGTCAGGCAAGACAACGCTAAGCAAACTGCCATGGAGACAATCATGGCACGGCGAGAAACCATCGCGCGGAGGCCTTCCGATTGTGGGTTCATCGTGCTCTCCTAGTAGGTGAGCAAGCGTCTGCACGTTCGGTTCCAAATGCGTCTTAGCGGTTCTGGTCTTGTATTCCCAAGGGACGGAGGATGCCAAAGCAAAGTGAAATTAGATAAGACAGCTCAACTCACGTAATGGGCCGCTTTGGGTCAGACTGCGAAGAACTCAGGATGAGCAAATGCCGTCCGGATTACCCCTGAATGCGGACACCGCTCGGTTCAATTGGCACGTCGCGAAAGTCACACCAGCAGACGATGCTTGCCAGCTAACTAGCAAGCAACGCGGGCTCATTTGTTGGGCGGCCTGCGTTCCCTATGAGCAACGATCTCGAAGAGCAGGACGAAGGGTCCCATTATCGCAAAGCCGACGGTGCCGGATATGAGGATCATCTGAACCACGGAGTATTGCTTCGTTACTTCTCCAGTCTTGATCTTTCCCGAGGCTGGGAATTTTGGTAAGGCTCATAGCTCATCATCGTCGCCATCGTCATCCTGATCGTCTTCGTCCGAATCGACGGCCATCGCTTCGATGTACTCACGACGGACAGCGCACAGCGTGCGGCCCGATGTCGGATCGGCCAGGAAAAACCACCATCCCCCGGTCTTCTTTCCATAGATGGCAATCGCCGCTTCCCTTGCGGTCTCAAAAGGCTGACCATCCACTTCCACGCGCGGGTCGTTCCAAGTTGCGAGATATCTTTCTCTAAAGCGCCCATTCGCCTACCATATTAACTGGGGCGGTTAGGAGGAGATATGTCAGATCGGCGAGAACTATATCGCAGTCCAAATGGAGACACTTGGTTCATCGGGCGCGAGCCGACTAACGGACATGCTTTTATTGTCCATCAGCCCAATGCCCCTTCTGGTGGCCGCCTTTCTCACATTGAATTGGGCGACTTCTTGCGTGACGGAAAGGGACCCGAACAGCAAGCGTTGCTGAGACTGATCGGAACACTGGTCGAGGTACCGCCGTTTGCCTAGGACTTGCAAGCTTAGCAACAGAGCCCGCGGTTACTCCGTTCGCCAAGCTTGAACGGCTTTCAGCTAAGCAAGCTCAAACCGGCAACAACTTCGAAGCTGACGTTTGGATTGTAGCAAAGGAAATCCTCGCGCCCATGTTCGTGCCACGTTTTGAGCTGATGCTTGAAGCACGGCAGAAAAAAACAAAAGCGTCGGAGGAAACCGTCATGACAACGAAGTTGGCAAGTGCCGTCTGTATTCTCTCGCTCGTACTCTGGGGCTCGGCCGCAACCGTTCATACTGCATCGGCGCAAGCCCAGTCCATCCCCGCGCCCCCACTCGCCGGTCCGCCATCGCCGGAGCAAGTGCAGCCGTGGGGTCTGCCACCACCGCCGCCCGGCATCGGACCGGTTACTTTGTTTGCGGATATCCATGATCAACCCCAGGGCAAGTTTCTCGAGGGTGGGGCCTTCGACAAGGCAGGCAACTTCTGGTTTGTCGCGATTGGCAGCGGCTGGGTGTCCTACCTCACTCCAGACGCCAAGCTGGTCCCCGGGTTCAACTGCAACCCGAAAGGAGACCTCGGTCCCGCTTGCGAACCGCAGGGGACGCGCTGGCATGATGGCAAGCTTTACGTCACGACCCGCCACCTCGGCGTCCTGGTCTATGATCCGGAGACGAAGAAACTAAGCTCGCTCGTTTCCACGTTCCATAACGAACTCTTTAAGGGTCCAAATGATCTCGACTTCGACGCCGAGGGCAACCTGTATTTCACCGACCCATGGGGAACAGGACCAGGACCCGATGCGGCTGATCGGACCGGCGCGGTCTATCAATATTCCAAGGACGGGATTCTCCGGCGCATCATCACTACGGGCAGTTTTCCTAACGGCATAGCGGTTTCGCCGGATGACGGCACGCTAGCTGTTGCGGATTATGCGAGCAACCGGATGCTGTATTATTCGTTCCTGCGAGGGCCGAATCCCGCCTGCACCGACTGCGCCAACGATCCCTCGCACACGACATTCTTCTTCGCCACGGCCGGAAGCTACAATCCCGGCAACGGTGGGCCTGACGGCATCCACTATGACGTGCATGGGAATCTCTGGGCGGCGTGCGGCATCGGCGGAGTCATCGAGTACGATCCGCGTGGCTTCATCATCGGTTACGTACCGTTGCCAAATGGTGATTCCTCGGCCACGAACTTTGCCTTTGGCGGCGAGAATAACCAATATATCTACATGGAAGGTGCCGTCAGCGGAACCGTCTACAAGTTCAAGGCGCCCTACCCCGGACTGATTGGGCCAGATGGCGCGCGGTTGGCGGCGCAACCATGACTTCGCCGCGAGGCTGCTGCGGTGCGCACCGCATCAGCCGCGCATCACCGCGTAGCCGCTGATTACCGCGATTTAATCTTCGTCCTCATCGTTCATTCACAGACGAACCTCTACACGTCCTGTGGAGATAACACTCAACGGGAGGAACTAGATGAAACTTAGAATCGCACTTCTCGCACTGGCCGCGTTAGGTGGCGCAGCTCTTTCGACCGGGACCGCTTCAGCAATGCCACTGGCCCCCTTGGGACAGTTCCAGTCTTCGAACGTCGAGAACGTCGCAGTGGTCTGCGGTCCGCGCGGTTGCCTCCGCACAAGGCCCGTGTATCGGCGCGGGGCCTACGTCGTCCGTCGCCCCTATGTACGTCGCAGCTATGGATACCATCGTAGCTATCGTCGGTACTAACTTGAAAGAGGGCCTCGGCCCTCTTTTTTCTTCCTGCTAACGTTTGGCCAAAATCTGCTTATCCATCGAGATCCAGATACTCGACGCATTGCTTGCCAATAAAGACCTGCATCTTCGGCGGTAGCCAGCATGACTTTCATCGTGCGCTGGGCATCAACGGGTTACCATGCGTGCAGAACATATCTGTCACTTCCGGCCTACCCCGAACTGCGGACATAGCTGGTCCGGAACGGGCCAACACCAGACTCATGCAGCGCGGCGGGCCTTCTATTCAATCACCTCGTCGGCACGTACCAGCAACGATGGCGGAACGGTGAGACCGAGCGCCTTGGCCGTCTTCATGTTGATGATGAGGACGAACTTTGTTGGCCTCTCTACCGGGAGGTCCATAGGCTTGGCGCCCTTGAGGATCTTGTCAACATAGTCGCCAGCGCGTGACCTTGCCCCCAAGTTTTATCCAGTTTTGAGTTCGCTCCGGCAGTTGGACTTACTCTCTTGGGCGGTGGGAGCGACGGGAGCTGGCGCGGAGCCTTCGGCATAGCGCAGCGCCAGATCCCGGCGCGGGTGGCAGGTCATGGCGAACTCGGACGGGGTTCTCCATCCGAGCTGCGAGTGCGGTCGTGTGTGATTGTAATCGGCCCGCCAGCATCCAAGCGCGACGCGGGCTTGAGCCAGTGACGTGAACAGCGTCTCGTTTAACAGCTCATCGCGCAGGCGACCGTTGAAGCTCTCGATGAAGGCGTTCTGCATGGGTTTGCCCGGGGCGATGTAGTGCCATGCGGCGCGGCTCTGGTCGGCCCATGCGAGAATGGCGTTGCTGGTGAGCTCGGTGCCGTTGTCGCTGACCACCATCTTCGGCTTGCCACGCTCGATCATCAGTCGGTCCAGTTCCCGCACCACACGGACGCCGGAGAGCGAGGTGTCGGCCAGCAGCGCCAGGCACTCGCGGGTACAATCATCGACGACGGTCAGGATGCGGAAGCGGCGGCCGTCGGTCAGCTGATCCGACACGAAGTCGAGCGACCACCGGTCGTTCGGCGCCACCGGAACCAGCATCGGCGCCCTGGTCCCGATCGCCCGCTTGCGGCCACCACGGCGGCGCACCGTCAGTTTCTCTTCCCGATAGAGCCGGAAGAGCTTTTTGTGGTTGATCAGATACCCCTCCCGCTTGAGCAGAACATGCAGTCGCCGGTAGCCGAAGCGGCGGCGTTCCTGGGCAATCGCCCTCATGCGCTGGCGAAGGCTGGCATCGTCAGTCCGCGTCGTCCGATATCTCATGGTCATGCGGCAGCAGCCGATGGCTTTACACGCCCGCCGTTCGCTCATCCCATGGGCATCCACCAGATGAGCGACAGCTTTCCGCTTCCGTGCGGGCGTCACCACTTCTTTCCCAAGAGGTCCTTCAGCGCCGCATTGTCCAGCATGGCGTCGGCCAGGAGCCGCTTCAGCTTCGTGTTCTCGTCCTCCAGCGTTCTCAGCCGCTTGGCCTCGGAGACCTCCATCCCGCCGAACCTGGCCTTCCATTTGTAGATGCTGGCGTCGCTGACGCCGTGCTTGCGGCACAGATCGGCCACTGAAACCCCGGCCTCGTGCTCCTTCAAGATCCCGATGATCTGCTCTTCCGTGAAACGATTGCGCTTCATGCTCTGGTCCTCGTCTTGGGCCAGAGCGAACT
>NZ_JBEPQT010000062.1:0-12131 GCF_040547985.1 Bradyrhizobium sp. LB14.3 | reverse complement strand
CGCGCGTTAGCCCTTCGACACCCTCCGCCATGAACCGGGCCTGCCATCTCCACACCACGGGCTTGGATTTGCCCGAGCGGCGCATGATCTCGGCGGTGCCACAGCCGTCGGCGGTGGCAAGAATGATGTTGGCCCGCCACACATGCTTCTGAGGTGCGCTGCGATCCGAGACGATCGCCTCAAGCCGATGGCGATCCGCCCGGGTGACCTTTACGATAGTTCCTGCTCATGCCCAGAGCTTGAACTGCTTCGGTCGATTTGGGAATCGTCCGAATGAATCAGACCACTAGCATATGCTGAGCGGTGTCTTCCGCTTGTACAGCTTCCGAAAAGCAAACGGCGCTAAAGGCTCCGCAGGAAAGAAAGCTAGCGAGCTTTTGCCTCCCTCCCATGGGCTCCTGACCTGAGCCCCGACATTTCCTCCAAAAATGGGGGAGTCCATAGCCCGGTGGGAGATGGACGAATGAAGAAGAGCCGGTTCACTGAAGCGCAAATCATCGGGATTTTGCGAGAGCAGGAGGCAGGGGCTGCGACGGCTGACGCTGCCGCAGGCACGGGATTAGCAGTGCGACCTTCCTACAAGTGGAAGGCGAAGTACGGCGGTCTGGAGGTCTCCGACGCCAAGCGGCTGAAGGCGCTGGAGGATGAGAATGCCAGGCTGAAGAAGCTTTTGGCCGAAGCGATGCTCCCAAGGCCGCCCCGCCCGTGCAAGGTCGTTTAATGAGGACGATGCAGTCTGCACAAATGTATCCGGCCTCTTGCAAGTGGGCCGCTGTTGCGGCCAGGCCATGATGAGATCCGCGCGTGCCGTTCCCAGATAAATGGTTCGGGCTCGAAGCCCGCTTTTTTGCACAGGGTTTACGGCGCGCCGATCGACTGTTTCGTCATCATCTTCACGAACCTCGCAGTCTGGAACAAACGGGATCAGCTAAAGGCCGGATCCCGCCGTTCATAGCTTGCGCCGGGCTTGGTCATCACCACCCATGCGATCCGCGCAATCTTGGCCGCCAAGGCGACGGTGACCTTGTTAGTGTGCATGCGTGCCTGAAGTCCATCAAGCCACGCGCCAAGGCGGTATCGCGAGCGATCAAGATGAGTCACGCAGGAACGGGCGCCATGGATGATCATCCGGCGCAGATATCGATTGCCGCGCTTGCTTATCCCCAGCAGCTTCGTTTTGCCTCCCGTAGAATATTCCGGGGACAAGACCTACCCAAGCTGCCATATCGCGGGCCTTTTTGAACTGGCGGGCAGATCCAGCTGCTGCCAGAAGCGCCGTCGCGGCCAGCGGACCAATGCCCGGATGGTCATCAATCGACGTGCGGTATCGCTTTGAGAGGCAATTGCCTCAATCTCGCGGTTGACCTCGGCAATCCGCAGCTCCAGCTGCCGCAGCTCGTCAAATGTAGATGCAAGAATGCGACGCATCGCCGAGGTTAGATCATTCGACTGATCGGCCAAAACCTCGGCAGATCAGCCTTGAACTTGCCGGCGCCCTGGTGAATAGCGATCCCATACTCCAGGCAAAAAGCGCGCATCTGATTGATGAGGCACGTCCGTTGCGACATCATCCGATCGCGAACACGATGCAGCGCTTGCAGGTCAATGTGCTCAGGCGACCTTAGCTCGACGAAGCGCATCGTTGGTCTCGTCACGGCTTCGGCGATCGCCGCGGCATCGATGATGTCATTTTTGTTGGACTTCACATATGGCTTCACGAATTGAGCTGGGATAATGCGAACGGTGTGCCCCATGGCGGCGATCTTGCGGGCCAACCATTGCGAGCCGGAGCAGGCCTCCATCCCCACCAAAGCCGGTCCTGCACGTTCGAAGAACTGCAAGAGCGTATCGCGCCGAAAGGTCGCCTTCTGGATCGGCATTCCGGCGGCGTCGAGCCCAACGACGTGGAAAAGGTTCTTGCCAATGTCGATCCAAAACACCGTTGCCGGCCTGGGCTTGTTCCGTGTCCTCATTGCTTCCTCCTTTCAAAAGCCAACTCAGTCTGACTGAGAGGACGGGGCGGGTCATCCCATTAATGGTAACGCCCGCCGCCAGGCTAGAGGCCGTCGCTCATCTGCAAAGTGCGTTCGAGGTCAGCGAGCGGCGGGCGTGTGCAGTGGTCGGGGCAGACCGCACGTCGCAGCGTTATCGGAGCTGCCGACCGGAGGATGCCGCCGTGCGGGCACGCCTGCGCGAACTGGCAGCCGTTCGCCGCCGGTTCGGCTACCGCCGTCTGCTCGTGCTTATGCGTCGCGAGGGTCTGACCATGAACCAGAAGAAATTCCGCCGCCTCTACCGTGAGGAACGGCTGCAGGTGCGACGGCGCGGCGGCCGCAAGCGGGCACGCGGGCACCGCTGACGATCCCGCAGGGGTCGAACCAGCGCTGGAGCCTCGACTTCCTGTCGGATGCGTTCACTGATGGCCGCCGCTTTCGTATCCTTGCGGTGGTCGATGACTTCAGTCGCGAATGCCTGGGGCTGATCGCAGATACCTCGCTGCCGGGCCTGCGGGTCGTGCGCGAGCTTGGGGCGATCGTCGCCCGGCGAGGCCGTCCGGCCATGTGCGTCTCGGACAATGGCACTGAGCTCACTGGGATGGCGGTTCTGCGCTGGTGCCAGGAGATCCAGATCGAGTGGCACTACATCGCGCCCGGCAAGCCGACCCAGAACGCCTTCATCGAGAGCTTCATGTAGAGACGGCCCCGCGGGCGCAAGAGGTTTCGACAACATTGTGATGTCGGTCGGGTGCGTTCATGTATACGGCCTTTGGTGCGACCGATACCATGGTCGCTGGCCCTGATGGAGATCGTGGATCGAGGCCTCATCAACGGGTCGCGCTTGTTGCGCTTAAAGCTCTTCGGGCTTTTTCGATCTCCAGCTCCGCCGGTTTTCATCACGCAGTCATTTGCCCTCGCACCTTAAGTTAGCCGCATCCGCAGCTTCACGCAGGGGATGTCGGCCTACAATACTCCCCAGTCGTCATCATCGCCCAGACGATCCGAGCCAACTTGTTTGCAACGGCGATTGCGACCACCATGGGTCGACCTCGCTCGAGGAGAGCTTCGATCCATCCGCCTCCGACCCGTGAGCGTGCCTTTGGGAAGCGGACGACGTTACGTGCTCCGATGACCAGCAAGTGCCTAAGATAGGAATCTCCCTGCTTCGTTATGCGGCCGAGCCGATCCTTTCCACCAGTTGAGTTCTGCCTTGGCGTTAGGCCGAGCCAAGCTGCGAACTCCCGCCCGGAACGGAACATGGTTGGATCGGGGACGGTGGCAGCAAGGGCTGTAGCCGTTATGGGGCCGACGCCCGGGATGGAAGCAAGCAACCTCGCCACTGGATGCGCTCTCTGGATCTGAGCCAACTCTCGCTCGATCGCTTCAATCTGCCGGTCGACTTCCTTCATCTGGTTCACAAGCGCTGCCAGCGCCATGGGCGCCGTAGTCGGCAGCGATAACTGATCATCGTCCAACATTTGCACCAAACCATCCACCCTTTGTCGGCCTTGCCCAACAATAACTCCGAACTCGGCAAAATGGGCTCGGATGGCGCAAGATGTCATAGTCCTTTGACGAACCAGCAGGCCTCTCGCTCGATGAAGCATCAAGCAGCCTTGGTTCTCGACGCTCTTGATCGGAACGAACCGCATGTTAGGGCTAGCAACCGCTTCGCAGATTGCGGCCGCATCAGTGGCATCGTTCTTAGCTCCTCGCCGGACGTAGGGCTTTACATATGCCGGCGGAATCAATCTCACATCGTGACCAAGCCGCTGGATCTCGCGCGCCCAGTGGTGCGCGGAAGCACAAGCCTCGATGCCGACCAGGCAGAATGACAGTCATGAGAAGAAGGCGATGATCTCGCCGCGCCGCAGGCGTTGGCGACAGACCACGCGTCCTTCGTCATCAACCGCATGGAGGTGAAAAGCGAATTTCGAAATGTCCAACCCAATAGTCGCGATATTCATCTTGATTGACTTCTTCTGCCGCCAGCACATCTGGCACGATATCACCGTCGCCGAGAGAGCGGGGCCGTCTTCCCCATCCACGGCCGGATCCGCGATGAGTTGCTCAACGAGACCCTGTTCATCTCGCTCACCCAGGCTCGCTCCGCGCTGGCTACATGGAAGGACGATTACAACACCGTTCGCCCACACAGTTCGCTCGGCGATCTCACGTCGAGCGAATTCATCGATCGCAGCGCTTGCCGACCGACCGAAACGGGGCGAGGCGCTGCGCTATGCGGGGGGCTCCGCGCCCCGCGCCGTTGCTTCACCGAGCCCATTGGGCTCAAATGTCACCAAGACTCTACTTATCGGCGGATGATAGTTGGGACTCAGGTCACTCCTCCCGCGGCGAAGGCATGCTTCTGAGCGAAGCTTGTTCTTGTTCAGCTGAGAGACGGACACGACGCCCTATTATAGAGCTCTTCAAATTGCCAGCCGTCTCAAGGATTCGAGTGCGCAGGCGTCCGCCAGTATCAGACTCCTGTATACATCCTTGTCCACTGGACTCCGGCTGGATACTTTCGGAATGAAGCTGAGTCATCGGCGATGGTCAGGCGCATCAGGGACGAGACGCTCGAAAGCCGCAGTGCGCAGCTGGACAAGCCGGTGCGCAAAACGCCCGTCTTGATATCGATCTGACGAGGCCTGTCGATCGGTTATCGGAGGAACGAGACCGCCGGCACCTGGGTGTTTCGCAAAGCCGACGGATCGCGACTATACGGACCCCCGGACACTCGGACCCAACTGTCGACTAGAGCGTGGAGTGCAACCCATCTAAGCGCGTGTCCACTAGGGCCCCGATGCAAAACCCACTGTCGACCTCCAACGTCGCGGTGTGCCGTTGTATCTGAATCATAACCGATCCAGGGAGAACAACGCGCCGTAAGCGATGTTACGCCAGACTCCGTCGTGCCAGCAACGATGGACATAATCGTGTCATTGCCGAAAGTCAGGATCACAAGAATTGTAACCGGCAGGCTGTCGCCATGTCGTCGATCTGCGACAGACTGTACGCCCTGGCGCCACCCGGTCGATCGCATCGGCTGGACAGGCTGCGAACACCTCAATCTCCTGGCTGGCCACGATATCGATGAATCTCTTCGCTCATGCCAGCGTCACAGCTTGTTGCTTGAAGGTATCAACTGCCGCCCGGGTCAGCCGAAAGACGCCCCGACCACGGGGCAGCGAGCGATAGGCAGAGTCGGCTCGGGCCTTGAGAACATCAAACCATTGGTCCGGCGTAAGCCTCGCCGGGCACTCGCTGATCTGGATCACCCTGCCATTCGGGGCGAAGCGGACGTGAATGATGATCTGCCGATTCATATCGTTCCTTTTTTTGCCAGGTTTAGAGACCGGTGGGCTGCTCGATTGTGACGTATTCAGTTTCGCGCCCTTTGGGGTGGACCTCGCGCAGCGACTTGAACTTCGCACCTGCATTGGTGCCGGGTGGCCCGTTCGGGTTGGCGGCGATAATCGCCTGTCTGTTAGGTCTCATACGTTCTTCGGCATTGTCTTGAGGCACGTTTCGGACCAACATTTGGTATCGGCAAACTCCCCCGTGCGTCCGCCCGATTGACGGCATGCACGGTCTGAGAAACGAATACGAGGAGGCGATTGCCTCTTGCTCCACTCGATACCGAGCGCCTTCAGGCCAAGCAGGAGTCCAATCGTGCGCTTGGAACCGCAACGCTATACTTGCGGCCAACATAGACGGCGAAAGCTGGTCCGAGCGTCTCAGTCGTCGACCGACTGGAAATTCTCTGCGAACACAATAGCGCTTCGACAGCAGAGAGACGGCAACAATGATATCAGGATCCGAGAGCGGAATTGCATTCACCTCCTCCGCGTCATCGAGGCGATTCTCTGCGGGTCCAGTGCCGATCACCGCCCAACATGCCTTCTAGCCAGCACCACTCCAGTCGCTCGCGCCTGGTCGGCCGTAATCTGCATGCAGTGGTCAGATCCATCGATGAGATGCAAGTCAAACTGCGGAAGACGCCGGAATGGCTGCCGCGACACGTCCGACGCATCACATCGAACGAAGGTGAGCTGCGGAAAGCGGCGCCTTAGGTCAGCAACGGCGCCAGTGTCTGTGTTAGCTGTCGCAAGCAGGCGTTCGATTTCGATCAATTGTTCTGTGGCGAGCGCCATTGCGACTCCTTGTGATTGTTGCCAATGAGCATCATTGCCAGAACAGCCGCTCGGGATCCGTGTTCAATTCGTCGATCGCCGACGCGAGCCGGTGGAAAATGCTGTAAATTTTCCAGCTTCCTCGCGCATGATTCTTGAAGAACAGTTTCCAGATCCCGCTCACGGCATCGTAATGAAGCAGCGCGACATCGATCTGACCGCCATCGTTGTCGATACTGCGCGAGCAGCAGGGACTCCCAATGAGATAGCCATCCTTTACCGGCGTCACACTCGGCGAGACATAGCGATAGTGCTTGCGGGAGATCAAAGCACGTTCGATTCGCTTGCGATCTAGCTCGTTCGGATGCGGGATCAGCCCGACCGGTACCTCTTTCGACACTCTCATCGCGAGAACATCCCCTCAAAGAACTGTGATCTCTTCTTCAAGACAACCAACGACCAGCCGCTCGCCCAACTCTACAAGATAAACCGGCACGCTCGCTTCGGTATGCATCGCGACCCGGACGATCTCGCCGATAGCACCCGCGCCGACCAGGATCCCATCAGGAGGCGCGGTGGCAACTGACTCGTCATTGATGAGATTGACTGCGGTTTTCACGCGCTGGCCCGATCGATATTTTGGAACGCGCGGCTCTGTCATGACACAGCCACTTCCGACAATGGCAGATCATCCACGTCCTCGTCGACCCGTTCGACCTCTTTGCGCCTCATGCCGAGGCGGTAGCCACTTTCAAGAAATTCGAACCCGTAGATATAGAATTTCTGCACGAACGTGCCGATGGAAACGACATTACCCACGTCGCCCTTCTTGGCCAGAATGTCGCCGATCTCCTTGCCGCGAAAGGTGCCGTCATTGCGAATGGTCCTGCTGGCCCTCACCTTTTCACCGAAGCTGAACGCGGGCGGCCCGCTTAGCTGGACCACATCACTGTCGCAAACGATCATGTTCATGCACCGCCCCCTCGCCAACCTGCAGGGCGCAAGGAGACGCGAGCAGAGGTGCTCTTCTGCAGCATATTGTCCTCGTCTGCGATGAGACATGCCGACTCGTCATCCGCGATGCGACTCGCCAAGTCGTAGCGAGCATGCCGTTCAGGTTCGCGGTTCAGAGCGGTTACCAAATGAGGTGAAAGCCGCTGCGCGAACTCGAGGTGCACGGAGGTGTCGGGGTCGTTCACCGTCGCAAGCAGCCGCATACGTGGTGCCACCATGCGGCGGAGCTCAATCGCCTCATCATTCATCACCCAGCCAAGCCGGCGCGGCGCGATGCGCTGCGTCCCGACCCGACAGACGCGATAAAATGCAGAACTTTGCCACCTCCGACCTCTTAGCCCAGCGAGTCTGTAGAAGTGGAAGCGGTAGAGCTCGATCGGGGGCAGAGGCCAGCGCCTCTGCTTCGAGCAGATGTTTTCGGCCACTCCGCCAGATGATAGAAGATCCCGGTCTGCCGTTGCTGATCCTCGGCTTCGGGTAGCAGACCTTCCTCGAGCCGCGTGTGTGCGACCAATGCTCCCTTGCTGCCTGATAGTGGAATGACTGGGTCCAGGTTCATGGGCAGCTTTCCTCCTCTGACAGGTGGCCCCTTCGACATTGCAAGGCGATGCGCCTGGCTCGGCGAAGAACAAGCCCGTCAGCACAGCGACGTGGGTCAAATCGATGACAGCGCTGCTTAGTGGGCGCTCGGCATCGAGGCGCAACTTTGGGCCGTTGCGCTCCGTGACTTTCTTGGGGGACCCGGGGCGCCGCCTACGCACCGATGTTGGTGATCGATCCTGAGTAATCCACGGCCATGACAAGAAATTGCAAGTCGACGCCTGCGGCGCCGTCAATGCACACGGCGATACTCGCGACTTTGGAGTGACGGAGCTCGGCATGAAGTTCACGAGCACACTCCATTTTAGCCAGGCGCGTGGTAAACGCGGCACTGATGTATCGATGACGTTGGTGTTTTCAACTGGACAGACAGCGACACACTGCGGCTCGTCAAAGTAGACGATGCATTCGGTGCACTTCTGGGGTTCAATTACGAAGTTTCGAGCCTTCTCCGACGTTGCAACATTCGGGTATAAGGGTTCACAAGCCGAGGAACGCGTACATTGCGAGGCGACGATCTTGAATGGCATAGATACGACCTCTTAAGCGACCGAGATTAGCGGTTCTTGCGGGATCGCTGCGTCGCCGCGCTTTGCGCGCGGGATGTCACCGTTTTTAGTTTTATGGAGATAGCCCCTGAACCAGCCAATCGCCGATTTCTCGATGGCGTCGTGCGCGTATTGATCGACCGGCTCGATCCAAGCATTGATCAGAATGTCTGTTGGGCAGCCACCAATGTTGGCCGCGAATACAGCGTGGCAGTCGTTGATGGCGCGGATGATGCCCGCAAGCCGATCCTCCTCGGCATATCCTTTGGTTGCGAACGCGGCCAGAAGCTTGACCTCGCTCATTTCGCCAGCGAGTTCCGCTAACTCCTCCTGCCTGGTCGTGATCCTCGCCGCAGGCATCCTTAATCTCGGCCTGATAAGCCTTGCGCGTCTCGAGGTCATATTGAACGTCCACGGCCACGACCTTCTCTATGGTGAACTCGCTGCTGCGATCATCTCCGAGCAGGCCGACGGCGTCAGCGCGGCACTGGCGGCAATGCCGCATCATCTTTATCTGACCTTCACAAGCATCCTGCAGCGCCGCCAATTCCTGTCGGGCCTCGATGGCCTTCGAGCCCGAATGCTGTGCCGTACTCGGACGCCGAGATCTGTGGCATGATAGGCCGTTTTCGGATTGGCCAGGCATCGCCGGGGCCGACGATACCGAGCAAAGTCAGCTGTGGAATCGCGAGCAGCTTTCCCGCCGCCTGCTCAGGAGTGAGCTTGTCACTACCAACACCCGGACGCGATTCTTTGGCGCAGTCGTACTTACGATTGCAGTAGTTGCATTGAATATTGCAAGCCGGCGCGACCGCGACATGGATGCGAGCGTAATGATGATGAGCTTTTTCGCTATAGCCGGGATGAGGCCTCACTTTGTCCCAGATCTCGGACGGCAGATCGCCTGGGGCAGCCTGTGACCCATAGCTCCCTTTGCCATTCTTCGAAGAGCTCCGGGAACCCTTATAATCGGCGATGACCCGCATCCCGCCGCTATCCTCAGCATCTTTGTGATGTTTTCCGCGTCCGGCAACCGCGTTCATGTTCAATTCTCTATCAAGTGTGCCCATGGCGACCAGCCTGAGCGGCCACAGCGAGAGTTAGCAACTCGCGTGCCATCTCGGATGGCGATGGCATTCCCGCCCTGTGAATGAGTTAGCTAGACGTGATCCGCACAGTTTTGCACGCGTCAGCGACAGTTCACACGTCGCAAATGCGACAGACGTCGCAATTTGACGGAGATGGCCGTTGGGTTCTCATTGAGCTCGCGTGAAATCTCCCAACGCACCGGTCGCTTGCGATGCGACCTCTTCCTACTAGCGGACCGCGGCGAGAAGCCCACTTTGCGCCGCTACTTGGCGCTCAACATCTCTATCGCCTGCGGGAGCCATATCGCGACGTGTCAGGTGTTGCTCGACCAGAAAGCAGAGCTCGTTGCATGAGAGTGCTTGCGGATCGACGATCCCGTAGTGACGTCAGCCGAGCGTTTCGTGATCTGCCGCGCATAAATAGCAAAAGCCGTTCATTGAAGGGACAGCCGAAGAAGAGGAAGCTCCGTCCGTTCTGCCTTTCCTCGATGAGGTCGGGAACTGGTCTCTGGATGCCGATTTCAGTCAGAACCTCAACATAATCCAGCGTCAGTAATCAGAACGCTCTTGACCGACAGCACGCTGCCGTGCGGCTTGCGCAGCACAGTAGGCCAATGGCCGCCGAGGCATGATCAACCTCTTGGCCCGCCGGATCGTAGATTGGATACCAGCAATCGACGTGGATGCCGGAGCGCGCGATACCTTGCACTTCACGCCATCGGTCGCGTGTACCGGAGAGCCGTCCGCATCAGGCCGTCGTACCAAGAAGTCGACTATCACAGGCAGTGGTAAGGATGCTTGATGATGATGCAGTGGTGTCGGCTCCGCCGGCGCGCGAACGCCTGGACCATCAATGCCGTCACGGTGGAGCGATGTGCGACGCTCTCGACATCCCAGACGTTGCCTAGGCCTGGCGCGATAGCGCAACTTCGCTGGAGAAGGCAGAAGGCCTCCTGTGTCATTGGCATATCTGGTCCGATCAACTCGGGAGGTCAGGTCCGAGATACGGAACAATGCTGAGCTCTCATCCTCACCCCAGATCAGTACGAATCGCCTTCGCGTCGGCTGCGTTGACAAACTCAATCCGCGGGAGGGCCTTCATCGGTCCGCCCTGTCTTCCCTCGCGTTATGGCATTGATTGTGATCGGGAGCGGCGTCTCGCTCGCCATCTCGGGCAGATCGAGCATCCAGCTGCTGGCCATTCTGATCCCAACCGCCCCAGAGCGTTTCATATTCGGATTCCACGGTCGGCCCTTCGAGATCTTTCTTGCGAAAGGCCCGCATCAAGAGAGCGGCGACTCAAGAGTTCATGAGCTCAATTTTCTGGACCGCGATGCATACTTTGGTTTAGCATGCTCCCGCGAGTTGGCGCGCAGGTGAGCCACAAGTTTGACAATACGGCGACGACCTGGTCGGTCTCTTGGAGGGTTGTCTCACGCGGCAGGGACAAGCGCACCGCGCCGTGCAGGACATGCGATGGCGCGATTGAGCAGGATCCGCAGGCTGATCCGAGCGAAGCGGCAATGCCGGCACGATTGAGATCGTGGAGAATTGCGTCTCTTTCCAAGCGATCTCGGAAGATCTCGGCGTCAAACTGGAGAACGTCACGCTCAACATGCTCGGTCGCACCAAGAAGGGTGATGATCGACAAGGAGAACACCACGATCGTCAATGGCGCCGGCAAGAAGGCCGACATCGGGTCGGGTGGCCCAGATGAAGGCTCAGAGCGAGGAGACCACCCCGGACTACGACCTTGAGAGGCTTCAGGAGCGTCTGGCGATGGTGGGCGGCGTCGCGGTGATCCGCGTTGCGGCACAACCAACGGCATCGAAAATTCTCCTTCGGCAACCGATCGTCGGGCGTCGCGTTGATCGCGTAGTGCGGTCTAAGAGTGCGGTGCGCACGTTCGGCTCTTGGTGGACCGGCGCCGCCCCAGTGGTTCAGGCTCGTGCCGACGTAGTTCGACAGAATGGGATCGTGTCGGCACTCGCGATGGCAGCTCACGAGCTCTCGTGTCCACTGGCTGGATTTGGGGCGTGCTAGGGCGCGGCTCCATCACTTCGAGCACCGCTCGTCCCTTGTCAGTGATGCGCCACCCTCCATTCACACGCTCGACGAGCCGTTGCGAAACAACATCGATGTCGGGCACGCGGGCGCCCATTCTCTTGGTGCGCGCCGCCCAATCGGGACCGCTCGTGGCCAAAATGGCCATGTCTCCCTTGAGCTCCGGCATGGATGCGAACCCGTCCGGGTAGCTCAACAAGGATCTTCAACACCGTGACCTGGAAATTCACATGAGCACTATCGGTTGTCCGCACCTACCGCCACATTGTTGGCGCAGAGCGAAGAGCTTCCATGCCGACCTGCCTAAGGCGGTCCGCCGTGATCTCACCTGTCTTGGCGCCATCCAAGATCTTGGAAGCGACATGGGCCCGAGTGCCCGTTTCGCTGCGAGGCAGACTCTCGCAAACCTACTCAAGAACAGCACGCAAAAGCGCTGTAGTCCGAGGCTGCGGTGCTGGAGGCGGATGAACACCTGGAGTGGTGACGCGAGCTTGACGGGCCGATGCCCAACGAGTGCGCCGTTTCCAGCGCGCCGAACACGAGCTTACCGAACCTTGGATTTTTTCCTTAGGTGTTTAACTGGATAAGAAGACCGAGCTCGAGGTCGTCGAGGGCATGCAGTTCGACCGCGGCTACATCTCGCCCTACTTCGTCACCAACGCCGACAAGATGCGCGTTGAGATG
>NZ_JBEPQT010000061.1:0-13450 GCF_040547985.1 Bradyrhizobium sp. LB14.3 | reverse complement strand
GCGCCCCGATGGTCCTTCAAGAACCTCCAGCCGGCCCACCGACCCCCTCGTTGAGCCGTCCAAATGGACGTCCTTTTTGCTGTCCAATCCCATCCGAAACCTCCGTCCAAGCCGGAGGCTTCTTTCGCACGTTCATTCGAATTCTGAAGCAAGGGTATCGGCTTCGCGCTTACCGTACATCTGCCGTTTGACCAGCTTGAGCTTGGTGATCTGAGCTTCCACTTGGCCACTGGACCATGGTTGCGTAATAGCGGCGTGCACCGCGCCCTTATCGTTGGCAATTCCATTCGCGAAGGAGGCAATGAGGCTCCGCTGGGATTCATCAAT
The DNA here is from genome assembly GCF_040547985.1 of Bradyrhizobium sp. LB14.3. NCBI lineage: Bacteria > Pseudomonadati > Pseudomonadota > Alphaproteobacteria > Hyphomicrobiales > Nitrobacteraceae > Bradyrhizobium > Bradyrhizobium sp. LB14.3. Next base: position 13,123 of record NZ_JBEPQT010000061.1, on the reverse strand, counting down.
CCAAGGTTCGAGCTCCATCTCGGCCTTCCTTCGGATCATCGCGTGGAAGCGGCCAACGAGAGCTTGGGCATCAGCCAGCATAGGAACGTTTTGTTCGATGACGGCAAGCGTGACGGTCTCGGCCTTGGTTAGGTAGTCGCGCTTCGTCGTCATCAACTGCGCTATCGTCCTGGCGGCGGGGACCTTCTGCAATTGTTGATGGCTGATGGTCTCGGCACGCCGCCGTCGCGTCGACCATTCCGCCACCACGCGCAGCGATCCCTTGAAGCCTTGTCCCTTCAAACGGCGCCAGAGTTCGGCACCATTGCGACAGCCGCCTGACCACTGCGCGTCCAGGAACGGCAGATGCCCGTCCAGGGTGCTTTGACGGGTGCGGAACACATCCGTACCGCCGCCGCGGCTAATTTGGCGAACCAGATTGCGACAATGTCCTGTGCGGCGGACGATCTCCTTGAGCGGCACACCGTCGCTGACGAGAGCCGCAATTTCGGCATGGCTGTCCTGGCGCCGCAGATAGCCGTGATCGCGCAGCTTTTCCAGCGTCCAAGTAGCCAATCCTTCGTTTTCGAGCGGAATGTGATCATAGCTGTCAACAAGTGCCGAGGGAGTGTCCCTCGGAGGGAGGCCGCGGCCCGTCCGATCCGTCAAATGAGGGGTTCCGCGTGAACTTTCCGCGCCAACGGTCTCGATTTCCACCAAGTGAAATAGAGCGCGATGAGCCACAGTACGGGCAATACCGTCAACAGCGAACCCACGGCAGCAATCGTGGGGTCGATCTGGTTGCTGATGTTCTCCAACATTTTCAGCGGCAGCGTGCGAATTGAAAATCCGCTGACCAACGAAGTGACGACGACCTCGTCAAAAGAATGTATGAACGCGAATACGGCGCCGCCTATAATGCCGGGACGGATCAAGGGAATCGTGATCTTTGAGAAAGTCTGTAGAGGCCCGGCCCGCATGCTCATTGCCGCCTGCTCCAGCCGCCGATCGAAGTTCGACAGGTTGGCCGAAACAATGACGACTACAGTACCCATCGCTCCGACGCTATGCGCGAGCACCAAACCTGTCGCGGTCCCGATTAGACCCAGTTTGACCAGTCCGAAATAGATCGCGACGCCCACGACGATCAGAGGAAAGGTAATCGGCATCAGAATTGCCAAGGTCAGAAACGAGCGCACCCGCGGGGAGGTACGGCTAAGACCGAATGCCGCGAGCGTGCCGACGATCGTCGACAGAATGGCAACAATGATAGCGACCTGGAGGCTCGCCCAGAAAGCGTCGGTCCAAGTCGGGTCCCCAAAGAAGGACCGGTACCATTGCAGTGAAAACCCCGATGGCGGAAATTCTAATACCGCGCCGGCGCTGAAGGACATAGCTATCACGATAAGGCCTGGAAACTGCAGGTAGATCATGACGGCCACCATAAAGAATATGCCAATCAACTTCGAGCGGTTGCCCTTACCAGCGGCTTGGTATAGTTGGACCCTCCATCGCGCCGCCTTGAAAGAAGCGGCGACTTCATTGACATGGACTGTCACGCTCCTGAACGCTAGTAGCGAGAGCTGCCAAGATTTGCGCTCTTTCTGCACAACGACGCCGTGTTGGGTGGAAAGATTGAGTCCGAAGATGGACAGCGCGAATGCGGCGATCCCTAGGAGAATGAAGGCCGACGCGGCCACAGGGCCCAGATCGATGGAGGCCGCCATCTGGGACGCAATGAAATTGGACAGCATGGCATCGCGCAGCCCGCCGAGAGCGGCTGGTGTGATGTAGAAGCCGAGACTACCGACAAAGACAAGCAACACCCCGCTGCGCACACCTGCCAGACTGAGTGGGAAGAATACGCGCCAGAAAGACGCAAATGGCCGCGCCCCCATACTGTTAGCGGCGGCCATCAACGACTTGTCGATGCCCATCATGACGCTGAGCAGCGGCAGAATCATGACCGGTAACATGATGTGCACGATGCCAATATAGACCGCCGTCCGATTGTAGATGAGTTCCAGCGGGCTCGAAATCAGGCCCATCTTGAGCAGCAGACTGTTTATTAGACCGCGGTCACCAAGGATGACGGTCCAAGCGTAGGTGCGGACGACGCCGCTGGTCAACCATGGGATAAAGGTAAGCACAATGAGGACGGCGCGAAGGTGCTTCGAAGCGATCGCTATGAGATAGGCCATCGGATAGCCGAGAAGCAGACAGATGGCCGTCGCCACCACACTCACCTCGATGGTCTGAAAGAGTACGCGGACATTCGCGGGTTGGATGAGAAACGATTGATAGTTGACTATCGATAAGGCCGGCGCATTGAGGCTGGTCAGGAACAGCAAAACCATCGGAACGCCAAAGACGACGAGTAGGATAGCAAGCGCCGGCACCGTAAGCCAGATAGGCATTCGGCTGAGTTTTTGAAGGGTCTCCATGTCAGTCTCCCTCTCAGCGCCTCAAGCTACGAAGCGTAGGTCTGAACGCAGCCACTCGAGCCGCACCTGGTCGTCTCGTTGGAATATCTGCTGCCCCGAAGCTACATGCTCGCGTACAACGAGCGCACTGCCTGCAACGCGCACACGATATTTGCGCAACGGGCCGGAATAGATCATCTCGTCTACCGTACCCATGACGCACTGGCGCTGGTGTGCATCAGGGGGCCTCGGCGCCTCGGGTGCCGCGACGCAGATTCGCTCCGGTCGTATCATTGCCACGCTGCCGGGCGGTTGTGCGGCATCTGATTCGAGCTTGAAACGGGGGCTTTCAAAGATATTCGCCTCGCCCAGAAATTTCGCTACAAAGCGTGTAGCGGGCCGGTCGTAGAGCGCCTCCGGGGCGTCAATTTGTTCTATCCTTCCGGCTCGCATAACGACGATGCGATCGGATAGCGTGAGTGCTTCGTCCTGATCGTGCGTTACGCAGACGGTTGTGATGCCGAACTCCCTGTGCAGATTTTTGATCTCGCCCTGCATCTGCTCGCGGAGGTTTCGATCGAGCGCGCCAAGGGGCTCGTCGAGCAGCAGGATCGGCGGCTCGGCAATTAACGCACGCGCAAGCGCCACCCGCTGCTGTTGACCGCCACTCAACTGAGAGGGCATGCGACCACCCAGATCTGCGAGATGCACCCGCTCAAGAATACGGTCTACCCGCGTTGCCCTCTCGTCAGCCTTCACCCCACGCATTTCGAGCGGAAATTCAAGATTCCGGCGCACCGTGAGATGCGGGAAGAGCGCGTAGCTTTGGAAAACAATGCCTTGATCTCGCCGATAGGATGGCACCGCGCCGACCGATCTTCCGGCGATCATGATATCTCCCTGCGTGGGCGCTACAAAGCCAGCCAGCAACATCAGTGTTGTCGTCTTACCGGAGCCGCTCGGACCAAGTATTGTGAGAAACTCGCCGCGGGAAATGGTCAGGGATAGGTCCTTGACCGCAGCAACGGGGCCATACATCTTTGTAAGGCTGCGAAATTCAATCTGCGCAGGAATCAAGCTTCTCTCCATGGCGACTCGCTGAAGGCATGATAGAGCGCCAGGGTCGCCGATCGCGTCGCGACTCTGCCTCCACAGTCCACGCGTTCTGGCGCTACTTAAGAATCCACTGGTTCCATCGCTGGAGTAGCCGCTGCCCGTTTGTCAGGCCATCCGAGCCGGTCTCGCGGTACCATTTGATGTTCTGAAAATAGCTGGTCGCCATGTATTCAGGATAGGTACAAAGTTTGCGACCTACCGTCTCGGGCAAATGCTTGTAGGCGTTACGATTGCTGGGAGCTTGGGGATACAACTGGGCAAATGCTGCTTGGCGGTCTGACCGTAAGGTAAATTCGATGAACTTCTGCGCATTCTCGGCATTCGGACTGCCTTTTGGGATAACCAGATAATCCCAATACAGCTTGGCTTCGTTCCGATTGATCTCGATGGGTGCACCTTGGTCAATCAGGAAAACCGCTCGACCGTCAAAACATTCTGCGAGATCGGCCACACCATCCCGCATAATTTGCAAAATTTCGGACCCGTTCCCCCACCACTTGCGGATATGCGGTTTGATCTTGTCGAGGCTCGCGAACGCGCGGTCAGCATCTATGGGATAGAGCTTGTCTACAGGAACCCCGTCCGCCAAGAGAGCTTCCTCCCAGCAACCCCAGGTCACCGTCGGCAGTGAGCGGGCGCCAGGAAACTTCTTGACGTCCCAGAAATCGGCCCAGGTCACGGGCCGCTGCCCGCCAGCCGGAAACTTCGAAGTGTTGTAGACCATGTTCAAGGAAACGAGGTAAGGGCCGACGCCAAACGGATGTTTGCAGCCGTCTATAATTCCTTCCAGATCCTCTTTCTTGTAGATCGAGTAATCGATCCTTTCGAGACAGCCCTTCGAAGCCAAGCTGTCCACGTCACCTATGATGCCCACGTCGACCGAGACACTGTTCGACGTTACCATCATCGCAACCTGCGCGTCGGTGATGTTCTGAGTAATCCGGATCACCTTGACGCCCGTCTCAGCCTCGAACGGCTTTACATAAGCTTCGATGAAGGCTTTGCCAAAATCACCACCGCCCACGACAACCCTTAGCTCGTTTGTCGCCGCGCGGCCGGCCGCTGAAGACAGCGCACCGGCTGCAACCGCGGAAGACGTCGCAAGCATGAGGCGTCTACGATTGATCAGGAAACTCATGGTCTCTCTCCTCCATTGTCAATATGTTGGTTCGACTCCCCGCGTCGGAGCGGTGGATCACGCAATTCAATGCCGCCCGTCGTCTATAGGCACTTCCCAATTCAAATGATGAGACCGGGGCTGACCACCTCATCCAACGGCCAAATCGGACGCGTGACGCGGCTATAAGGTATCTTCCGATAGTCGACCTTCAGAAGCCCACCACTGTCGACATAGATCATTTTGTTGGACAGCGGGCCATCCGCCCCTACGAGAGGTCTAGCACTTTTCGAAACCACGACCTTTTTAGCCATTGGATCGACACCCACGCTGCGGAAGAGGTTCAGCGTCATAGTAGACGCCCGATTGGTAACGAGCACGACATCAGCCGCACCGATCCGCACCGCGGCGCAGTCGCCGAGAGAGCCTTGGGTACCACCATAGAAATTCATGCAATTACGCTTGAGACCTATAACGGTCGCTGTCGCATCGATTGGACTGCCCGACATGGGGCCCATCTTGCCGCCGAGTCGCAATGGGAAGCTGGTCCCCTCGCCCGCGTCAAAACAGAGCCGCACCGCGACAGGGTCCCAGATCACGGCAGCGCTCTCAACCTGGCGATCGATGAGGCAGCGCAGAACCGTTGTATTGTCGGAAGACGCGCCGCCACCGGCAGCATCCGTGATATCTGCAAGCACAACTGGCGCGTCGGTGGATTCCATTGCAGCGTCGATACCGTCGTTGACGGAAAGGTAGTCGTATTGTGCCTCGATGTCAGCGCGCATCGAGATGAACTCCTTGCCGATCACGGTGGCGAGTGCGTCGCCCTTTGCTTTGTCTTTATCCATCACTACAAGGATGCGGCCCGATAGCTCCGGTACGTCGCCCCAGGGGAAACAATGGCAGACCGAGATCGAGAGCACCCCGTCCCTGCCCTCCAGTGACTTGACCCGGTCGACGAAGCTGCGCATCAAAGGCAGCGTCGTGAGATAAAGCTGGATCTGACGACAGTCGTAGAGCGACATCACGGGCTTTACCTGCCCGCGCAGGGTCCTGAGCACGATATCGACCAACTCCTCGGCGCGCTCCACCGTGTCGATGTGCGGATACTCTTTGTAGAGCACAACGATGTCCGCCACATTCACGCGCTTGACTGTTAGGTGACAATGCGGATCAAGCTCGACCCCGATCACGCACTTCGGGCCAACGAGCGCGCGAACGCGCTCAAGGATGTCGCCTTCGACGTCGTCGTAACCGTGCGCTACCATCGCACCATGGAGGCCGAGCAGCACACCATCAATGGGCAGCGCGGCCTTCAGCTGACCCAGGATTTCGTCACGCAAAAACTCGTAGTCGCGCTGGTTCGTAATGCCGGCCGGCGAGGCGGCAAAGCAACTTCCCTCGACAAGTGTAAAACCCTCCGCAGCCGCCCGGCGACGTGCGACCCAGAGCGATTCGGTGCCGAAAAGCGGCCCCCCTTCGGGATGCTCGCCAGGGCGCAAGAAAACGCATTCCTTGAAGGAATCGAGCCCGGTCGGAAGAGGCGATAAGGGGTGACTTTCCGTGGCAAGTGCGGCAGCAAACAAGCGCATTGAAGGCATCTCCGTTGTCAGGCAAACGCTGCATTGTCGCCAGCCACAAAAGCCGGACGTGTTGCGGGATTGTTGTGCTACGCGAGTGCTCCGGAGGGCAAGCTCGGCGGTTACGGTGTCGCTACACGCAGGCCGTCGAGGGTCGTTCACGGGACCACCGGGTCGGGCTAGGTGAAGCCCGTATCACCGAAAGCTCATCGCTTGTCTCCTTAGCGTTTCCCATCTTGTGAATTGACTATTGCTACCTTAGCCTTGAACAAGATGTACCGGACTGAGCCACCGATTTTCCCTGATTTGTAGTTCATTTTTGCAGAAATTCTGCGCTCATGAGCCATCGGTTTGAGCTTTCGGACCGCGCACCCGAGCCGGAGTGGCAAGCATCGTTGCGCCGTTCTTCGGCGCCTCAACTCTCAGACGGCGCCGTCGCGGGCTATCGACCTTGCTCAACGCGTAGAAATCGAATCAACTTCAATTGCGAAACGCGCCAGTAGCGAGAATGCAAGAGGACGTTGCGGCGCTAGCGGATTAGATGTTACTCGAGTGCTGACGCGATGCTTTAGACATCCACGCGAGAGCACTCAAACTCAGCGGAAATGCGATTCAGCGTGTTCAGCCCAATTCAAATCTCCGGGTGACAGCATTTCTGGCGTGATATGGGCTGCGCAGCAGCAGTTCGCGGCGTCGTTCCCGGGAACGTACTCGCATCCCGGTCATCGATTGTTAATCTTCATGTCCCTTACCAAACTCAGCGCTTTCATGGATGGAAGCACATCAGACGGTCTGAACCGCCCCGGTTTGCCGGAGGCTCCGACTCCTGCGAGGATGGAGCCATGACACGCAAGACGACGAACAAGGTTTCACCCGAGGTCCGGGGGTGCGCGGTTCGGATTGTCTTGGATCACGCGAGCGAGCATCCGTTCGTGTTGGGCGGCGGTGACCTCGATTGCGGCCAAGATCGGCTGCACGCCGCAGACGCTGCATGACCGGGTCACGAAGACGGAGATCGACAGCGGGCCGCGTGCCCGCTCAGCTGGCCGAGAAGCTGAAGGCCTTGGAACGGGAGAACCGCGAGCTTCGGCAGGCCTATAAATGAGATCCTGCGCAAGCCAAGGGCTTATTCTGCGACTGCCAGAGATCGACCGGCGGTCCAAGCTGGGATTGCCTTGATTGACGATCATCGTGGGGCGCATGGGGCCGAGCCGACGTGCAAGGTCTTGCCGATCACCCCCTCGACCTGCCAATGCCCACGTGGGCAGGCGGTGCGATCCCGCCAAACTCTCGGCGCGCGCCAGGGACGACGCCGCCATGAAGATCGAGGTCCGGCGTGTGTTTGAGGAGAACTTCCGGGTTTATGGCGTGCGCGATCACGACTGATGCGGGACATGGGTTTGGAAGGCGTGATCCGTGGCAAATCTGTCAGTAGCACTGAGCGACAGGGCCGCGCCATGCCCGTTGGATCCGTCAACCGCCAGGTCAAGGCGCCACGACCGAATGCCCGCTGGCTCTCCGACTTTGGCGGCCATAACTTAAACCAAACGGCCTTCGGCAAAACCGGGGTGGTTCAGTGTTCGGCCGATAGGCGGCATCGATAAGCCTGAGAAACTCGCTGAACCCGTGGACGCCAGGGTTGGGCGGCAAATCCGGCGCCGTCGTTGCGATGGCCTCGTTGCAGGAGACGATCGTCATCGGCTTTACCCGCCGCTTTCCCTTGGCCGAAGCTTTCTTCAGGACTTGGACGTCAAGATAGACGCCCAGGACCTCCGCCATCTCCTGTTCGAACTCGGCATCGCGATTTCCGAGATGGTAACGCACCTTGTGCGGCTTGATTTCCTCTTGGCCAAGGGCCTTGCACAACCGTTCCCTGGACTAAATTGGCCAAACACGCATGCCCTGCAGCCGGCCGTGCTCGCGTGCATGGCGCGCCAAGAGCCTCATCGTCCACAACTCACGCTGACAGCCGTGGTCCTTGGCCTTGGGCATGCCCAACGACTACCAGCTAGGCCTTGGCCTCACGTGTGATCGTTGGCACCTTCGCGGTCGCGGACGATCATCGAGGGTCGCCAGCGGCCCATCGGCTAGTGCTCGCTCGACACAGTCTGCACCGCCTGTTGATACCGCCAAAGTCTTTGGCCCGCCGCGCAGAACGAAGGAGTTTTCCGATACGCCAGCAGCATTCTGTGCTCGCGATACCCGGCGCTGGTCGCCATCCTGCCGCGATACAGCTCCGCCAACTGCAAACGAGGAATCCGCCAACAAACCTTCCATCTCACGAAATCGGCTTTGTCGATGCCCGCAGGTTTCATGGAATCGACCGTCTAGACCTGTTCTGAGTACGTCGAGATCTCACCAATCTGCGATCACAGTGGAATGCCCGAGGTCGGAAGGAATATGCTTATGCAAGTGCCGCGATTGCCTGTCGATGCACCAGGTGCGATCTCGAAAGAATCATCTCCTTCCAATCAGATCTTTGCGGGTAGAAATACTCTTTCGATGTATTTCGAATTTTCCGGCCAAGCTCGGAATTGACCTCTTCTGGGCGATGCATAAAAAGCCAGAGATCATCCCGCCACACGCCCATTTGCCGTGCGCGTTCTGGATCATACGTTCCAAATTCGAGGCACACGTAAGTGTGGCGGTCTTCCAAGCGAGCCTGCCAAAAGTCTGCTTGCGAACCAAAAATGGCTACTCCAGAAGAGGTGCCCAGATCCGGTGATGTCACGGACGGACCAAACATAGCGACTGCTCTTTCATAGCCCCTCAATCCGGATGCGTGCTCACATTGTAGCTCTCCGTAGCCATAGGGTCCGAGGCCGGTATGATAGTCGACAATAAGGACCTGATCGCGGTTGGCAACTTCAAAGTCCATTGCAATACGCTCGAGAGTTCGCCTCGCTTCAGTCGGCCTATCACCACCATAATGCAAACCACCCGGCTTAGTGTACTGACCAGATGACTTTACCAGCCGAAGCTTGTGTTCTCCATGCAAGGCGCGAAACTTTGCGATCACTGCTTCCGCGCAGCTCAGCCCCTCCTCTGAGCTATCCGCGGGGATGAAATATTCGTGCAACTCGTCGTATCCCGGGTTGGAAGGAAGCTGCTTGGAAAAGTCGACAAAATTCCTGTTGAGGTCACATCCTTCAGCAGTAACGCGGCGGTCCCAAGCGAAGCCATAGCAATTCAGTGCGTGCACGAAGAGCACGCCCGTGGAGAGCGAAAGGCATTCGTGGAACTTGGCTTCCAGAAACAGAAGCTGTGCTGCAGATCCGCAGTATCCTTCCGGGCCATGCGTGCCAGAGATCAGGACCAAGAGTTGCTTCGCTTGCGGGTCGCCGAAATAAGCGGCATCCGTGAAGAGAGTCTCACCGGAGGGCCCCTTTGTACCGCATGGGTAAGCTCTCCCTCCAGGTACCGCCGCTATAAACTTTTGCCTAGCTTCTGCGTAGCTTTCAGAGAAGACAGTCCGAGTGATCTGCTTCACGCTATCAAGATCCATTGTGTTTCGTCTTTCTTCGAATCCTTGGGACGCGTAGCATCATTTTCTGATAGATCCTCCCGAATCCAGTTAATCCTTCTCAGCCCAGAACGGCGGTCTTTCGTCTCTTGGTTTGCGAGCAGGGCTCGCCGAGAGGATTAGGGAACGGTGACGATGGTCGCGTTTTGCCGGCTTTCACGAAAATAATTGCCTGTGGCTCACCGCATCGTGCTCGCACCCAATCAACCGCAATATTGCCGCTATCCAACGCCCGCCTCGAAGATCATTTTTTCGATATCTGCCTTAGTGCTCACGCCCAGCAACCCAGCCTTCCCACGTCATCTTGGCTATCGCTCCAATACCGCGAAACGGCTCCGGCGGTATCCAATTGGGACTGGCCAGCATTAGCCGATCGGTCAGAAGAGAAGATTGAGAGCCACACGCCATCTCAGCTAGAAGCTTCCCGTGCATACTGCCTCTCGAGAGCCCTCCCCCAGCACATCCCAGAGAAGCGTACAGTCCCGGCCTCAATTGGCCAAAGTAGAATTGCCCGTTGGACGTAAAGGCCGTTGCCCCACCCCAGACATACTCCAATTGGTGGGATTTCATTCGCGGAAACCGATTTCGAAACAACCGAGTCAAATGTGAGCGGATCTTTTCGGTGTCGTGTTCTTTCTCGTATGAGGCGCAGCTACGTATGAGAAAGCGCCGCTGCACCTTTCTCATGGTAGTTCCCATTGAAAAGACTGGAACCACTCCCCAAGCCGGCAAGCTGCCCAAGCGATTCAGATCGTTGTCATCCAATTCCGGACTGAGGGCTGCATATGTGTAGACCATGATCAGCTTGTCGGCCAGAAATCCCAACGACCTCGCATGTGCATTGTTCGCGATGAATACCTTATCGGCAACAAACTCCCCGCGGTTGGTGTGAACCTGGAAGGGCCCTTTCCCCCCCACCGTCTCTACCGTCGTACGTTCAAGGATCGTGACGTTGCTAGGAAGGTGGTCAGCGAGGCCTCGGATAAGCGCCGCGGGCTGTACCAGAGCGCGGGTTAGCGGTTCAAAGCCGCAACGGTAATAATTGGTGCCAAGAAACTCGGTCAGCCCTTCAAAAGTATGTTCAAGGCACCTAATACTCCATCTTTCGTACAAGTTTCGCAGCGCGTGAACTCTGCGCTCTCCTGCATTCGTGACCGCAGCATCAATGCGCGGCGCCTTCTCGTCCCAATCACAATCTATTTCGTGGTCTCTTACCAGCGTTCGCAACCAGTCCAACCCCGCGATCGAAATGCGGATTTTCCGTTCAGCGTCATCGTCTGCCGAGCCATGTGCGTTTGCCTGCGGTTTAGCAGGCGTCACCGTCACAAATCCCGAGTTTCGGGCCGATGACCCCTCCCCAATCTCGGTTGCTTCGATGACCAGTATCTCACTCTCAGGCATCAACTCAGCAAGGCGACGGGCTGCCCCCAGCCCCGTATACCCTGCTCCAACAACGATTGCAGAGTATCTCCGCCCGTGGGGGAAGTCTTGACGTGGATCTCGCTCCGGAAGCAAGGCGTTCCACCCAGATCGTGCGGTGTATCGAGGCGCTGTATTGCTCTTCATTATATCAATCCCGCACGCTTGTTGGCGCGGCATGCCTCGCGATTCCAGTAAGGTAGCAAGCCAGCCGGTCACAATAGTTCAAGTGAAGCACTCCGCAATGTGCTGGATGACAGCGTGTAGGGCATCTCTTCTCAGCTTGCTAAGCTTCAAACATGGCAAATGTAACGATGCACCGATTTTGATTGCTGCAACAAAACGCTCGTTTGCGCTCAAATTCTGCACCGGAGCCGGGCGCCTTGAATGTTTCGGACGACAGCGAGGATGTCAACGCGCCCAGCGTGCCTTCTCCAGGGTCAGCCCAGGCCATTGTTGGGCTATTGACCTGATTGCGCCTCAGCAACGGGGAGCTCACGCAGATTCCGACCGAGGGACCTGCACGAGGACAGCCAGGGATAGGAAAAATTCTAGAGGCGAAAGCTAACCGGCGATCCGACCTCAGCTTGCTGAGTCCTTCGAGCTAGGCATGCAGATCAAGTTTCTGCAAGACAGGGTACCGTGCAATTTACGCCAGATGCTGTTCGAGGCTCTTCCTAGCATTCTGGGCCGGCTCCGGCAGTTGGAAGCTATCGGCAATTGTTGGTGACGGCCTGGCCGGTCAGGCGGCGGCGGTTGCTGGGTGATGGTCAGCCGGTTTGGGGATGACCTGGTTGAATATCACACCGACAACGAGTTTTTGGCAACTGGTTGTGGCCATCGAGACGGCGCCAGCTTTTCTGTTCGGCCTCGAGCAGCCTGAAGACCAGCGCGAGCGCCGTCCTGTTGGACAGGCGGCCCTTCGATCGGATGATGCGGTGGCGCACCGCACCGAAGGTGCTTTCAATGGGATTGGGGGTCCGCAGGTGTTTCCTGTGCTGGGCCGGGGGTCGTAGAACGCCAGTAGCGTGTCCCGACACTTGCTCAGGCAGTCGGCGCCCTTCTCGTTTTTGGGCGCGTAGCTCTCGATGAAGCCGTCGAACGCCCGCTCGGCGGCAGCCTTGGTTTCCGCCATGCGCGTTTGGCCTTCGGCTGCTAGCTCTTCGGCAGCTTGGGGAGCTTGTGCAGGGCCAGACCTCGCCGGCCGCGTTCCAGAGCCCGAGTGCGCCATCGGCGATGACGAGCCGCGGCGCCACATCGAGCCCGCGCCGCTTCAGATCGAGCAGCAGATCGCGCCAGTCCTGCGCGGTCTCGCGGGCAGCCATCGGTGAAGCCGACCAGTTCCTTGCGGCCTTCCGGCGTCGCGCCGATCAGCACTAGGACGTACTGCTTTTCGTCTTCGAGGCGGGCTTGGAGATGGATGCCATCGGCCCAGATGTAGACGTAGCGCTTCGCCGACAGATCGCGCGTCTGCCACGCGGTGTGTTCGTCAAGCCAACCGTCCTTCCGGCCGATGGCAGATGCTGACAATCCGGCAGCATCCTTGCCGAGCGTAAGCGCGAAGCCGATACCCTTGCTTCAGAATTCGAATGAACGTGCGAAAAAGCCTCCGGCTCTAGACGGAGGTTTGGGATGGGATTGGACAGCAAAAAGGACGTCCATTTGGACGGCTCATCGGTAGGGCCGGTGAGCCGGCTGGAGGTCCTTGAAGGACCGTCGGGGCGCCGCGCGCGTTCGGAGGCAGAGAGCTCGGATCCTCGCGGAGAGTCTGCTACCCCGTGCCCAGGTGTCCGAGGTGGCGCGCAAGCACGGAGCGACGCGCTGGCCGATTTACGATTGGCGACGACGCTTCCGATAGGGAGGCATGTTGGCGCCGCGCGAGGCATCGCAGCCGACATTCGCGCCGCTGGTCGTGGAAGGTGCGTTGGAGGAGCGTCAGGTTCCGGCGATCAAGCTTGAGATCGCG
>NZ_JBEPQT010000060.1:0-13614 GCF_040547985.1 Bradyrhizobium sp. LB14.3 | reverse complement strand
GTTCCGCCATCGTTGCTGGTACGTGCCGACGAGGTGATTGAATAGAAGGCCCGCCGCGCTGCATGAGTCTGGTGTTGGCCCGTTCCGGACCAGCTGCGCCGGTTCCACTATGTCCGCAGTTCGGGGTAGGCCGGAAGTGACTGGTAGAGGTCTGCACCGACGCGATTGACCCCTAGCCGAAATCGGAGGGGCACGCGACGATGAGGAGGGTACCGGGGGAACCAATTGGCGCGTGCTAAAGTTATCAGCGGTTCGGCGGGCTGCAGGGGCGTCCGCCCATGTTCATTTCAATAGGCGAGGCTCGCATCGGGCCGTCGCTCCTCTCGCCCCGAGAGCCGAGCGCCTCATGTCAAACGTCGAAGAATTCCCGCTGTCCGCCCGCCAAAGGCCCACGGAGTTCGAGGCGCTGGCCGCGGCCGGCCGCGCCGCGCTCGATGCCATTCCCGGCGCGGTCTATCTTTGTGACGCCGATGGACTGCTTGTCGCCTACAACGCCGAGGCCGTGGAATTGTGGGGCCGAACACCTGACATCGTCAGGAAGGAGCGCTTTTGCGGTTCACACCGGCTCCACCTGCTCGATGGAAGTCCGCTTGCCCATGCCGACTGTCCCATGGCCACCGCGGTTCGTATGGGAACGCCGACGCGCAATGCCGAAGTCATAATGGCGCGGCCGGATGGCTCTCGCTTCGCGGCCCTGCTCAACATCCGGGCGTTGCGCGATCAAGCTGGCCGCATCCAAGGCGCCATAAATTGCTTCCAGGACATCACCGGACGCAAGCAGGTCGAGGAGGAAGTCCGCCGGGAGACGCAGGACCTGGAGGACTTTTTCGATAATGGGGCGGTGGGCCTTCATATCGTCAGCGGAGAAGGGATTATCCTTCGTGCCAACAAAGCTGAGTTGGATCTGCTTGGGTACAGGCGCGAGGAGTACATTGGTCGCCACGTCGCCGAGTTTCATGTCGACGCGCCGGTGATCGGCGATATCCTTCACCGTCTTTCATGTGGCGAGCCGCTCGATCGCTACCCTGCGCGGCTGCGGGCGCGTGATGGCTCTGTCAAGCACACGCTGATTACGTCGAACAGCCGTTTTGTGGACGGCAAGTTCGTCAACACGCGCTGCTTCACCATTGACGTCACCGAACTGCATGCTGCCGAAGAGGCGCGCCGAGCTAGTGAAGCCCGGCTCGCGGCAACTTATGAGGCCGCCAGCGTCGGCATCTCCGAAACCGACGAGAACGGCCGCTTCTTGCGGGTGAATGATTCCCTCTGCCGCATCTCTGCGCGCTCGCGCGACGAGCTGTTGCGGATGACCTTCTTCGACTACACCCATCCCGACGACCAGACCGAGGACGCTGAGTTCTACGCGCGGCAGGTCCGTGGCGACATCGACAACTACACGATTCGCAAGCGCGCACTGCGGCCTGACGGGTCCGTGCGCCATCTCGACATTTTCAGCTCGTCGGTGCGGGATTCGGCAGGCCGATTCCTTTATGGCGTGCGCGTCGCCCAGGATGTCACCACCACCAAGCAACTGGAGGACCGCCTGCGCGACGGCGAGCAACGCATGCGCGATCTCCTCGAGGCGCTGCCAGCAGCCATTTACACGACGGATGCCGAGGGTCGCATCAATTTCTACAATCGGGCGGCGGTCGAGATGGCGGGCAGAACGCCGCAGCCGGGCGACGAATGGTGTGTGACCTGGAAACTCTATTGGCCCGACGGCACGCCACTGCCGCACAATGAGTGCCCGATGGCCGTCGCGCTGCGCGAAAACCGTGAGGTCCGCGGTGCCGAAGCGGTGGCCGAACGCCCGGACGGCAGACGCGTACCCTTTATTCCTTATCCGACGCCCCTGCGAGACGCCGCGGGAAATCTGGTCGGCGCCATCAACATGCTGGTCGATATCAGCGAGCGCAAGCGCGCCGAGAACGCCCAAAAGATCTTAATTGACGAGCTCAACCATCGTGTGAAGAACACTCTGGCCACCGTGCAGTCGCTCGCGAGCCAGACCGCGCGCCACGCCGCCGACCTGCAGGAATTCCTGCCAACGTTCACTGGGCGGCTGCTTGCGCTTGCCCGCGCGCATGACCTGCTCACCAGGCGAAACTGGCA
Source organism: Bradyrhizobium sp. LB14.3 (assembly GCF_040547985.1). Classification (NCBI taxonomy): domain Bacteria; kingdom Pseudomonadati; phylum Pseudomonadota; class Alphaproteobacteria; order Hyphomicrobiales; family Nitrobacteraceae; genus Bradyrhizobium; species Bradyrhizobium sp. LB14.3. The sequence goes on along the minus strand of NZ_JBEPQT010000060.1, from coordinate 11,502 downwards.
GGAGGCACCTTTAGAAAGGCTGGTCTACGATATCGTTGCTCCGGTGTCGGGCGGACGCGTGACGACGCAGGGGCCCCACGTCGATCTGGACGCCCGAACGGCGCTGAGCATCACCATGGTGCTCAACGAACTTCTGACCAACGCTGCAAAATACGGCGCACTCTCGGTGCCAGACGGGGCTGTGTCCCTCACTTGGCGGCTTGGCCCGAACGAACTGTCGCACAACACGGTGGAGTGCGAGTGGCGCGAACGTGGCGGGCCACTGGTTTCGCCACCCAAGCGGCGCGGCTTCGGCACGCGACTGATGGAGCGTTGCGTCGAGCATGACCTCGCCGGCGAGTTCGATCTGGTGTTCGAGCCGGAGGGCACCCGCTGCCGCATGGTGTTTCCCATTGTGCCTGCATCGTCCAATGGTTGAGCTGTCCGGCGCCAGGGTTCTCCTGGTCGAAGATGAGGGATTGGTGGCCCTCATGATCGAAGACATGCTCGAGGAATTGGGGTTGAAAGTGGTCGCCTCGGCCGCCCACGTGACGAAGGCGTGCGAACTTGCCACCAGGGCAACGTTCGATCTAGCTTTGCTTGACGTCAACCTGGCCGGGAAGTTCGTTTTCCCGGTAGCGCGCATCTTGCGCGACCGAAAGATTCCTTTCCTGTTCAGCACCGGCTACGGCGGACCGCCGCTGGAGGAGGAATTCAGGAATGCCCCCGCAATCGGCAAGCCGTTTTCCATCGACCAATTGAAGGAGCAACTGCGGCTGATTCTGGCGCTCCCATAGAGGCGCAGCTTGCGCGCTTCGCGGGTGTTTACGCCAGAGACGTCTCTTCTCATCAAGGCAGTGTTGCTAGGAAGCCACTTCCCCTCATCATCGCTCGAGCGCAGGAACGGAGGCGAGCCCTTCGAATTCTATCGGGTGATCGACGCATTCGGGGGAGCAACATTTGAACGAGAATAAAAGGCTGGCTTCGAACTCGCCCGAGTCTTCGCAGTGGCTTGTTCTTTCCGCCGCGGCGCTTCTGGAAAAGACGGAGGATCCGAGCCCAGAGCCTCTGAACGACAACCACATTACAGTGGATTTGATGGAGCCATTTCCTGCGGGATGGTGGGCTTCGTCTTAAAGTGGGCTGCGAAGGACTCGGCGTGCTCGGAACTGTTGTCCGCCGATGGCCACATACTTTTTTGATCAGCACACCAGCTGCGAGATCGACGTTCACCCCGAAGGGACTGATCTGCTCGACCTCAGCACCGCAAGACGGATGGCCCTCTCGCGGGGTCAGAGGAAGCGTCAAGAGCAGCAGTTATACGGCTCGTTGCCGAATACAACCTAGCCCATTGCAGATAATCCGCGAGATAGCAATCGCTCCAAGATTTTGCACGTCGCGCTCGGGGACGAACTCGACGACGTCGAGCCCAACTATTCTGCACTTTGACGCGACACCCTGCATAAGATCGACAACGTCAAAATAGGATAGACCGCCTGGCTGTGGTATGAGCACGCCTGGGATGACTGATGGATCGAGACCGTCGCAATCAATGGTAATCAAGCACTCGCTATCGTCCTCTATCTCTGCAAGAACGCTTGCGATCCCATGAAGCCGAATATCTCTTGCTGTGACGATCTTGGTGCCCCACGCCTTTGCACAGTCAAATTCGGCACGACCAGAGCCGCCAATGCCGCGCAACCCAACCTGCACGATGCGTCTTACCCAGGGCAATTCGCTGGCTCGCCGCATTGTGCTTGAGAATGTATAGCCCGATCCGTTTCGCTGATCACGCCAATCAAGATGGGCATCAATCTGCAGGATCGTTAGCCCTTTGCTTTTGCGAAATGCTTCGAAGAAAGGTATCGGAACTGAATCATCCCCGCCTAGCAGGATCGGAACTGCGCCAGCCGAAAGGACAGCTTGCGTGGTCGTTCTGATGGCATCACGATTGCTCTCAGGTGTCATGGGATCCGTCACCAAGTTTCCACCATCCAAGACCTTCAATTTGGCTGGAGTGAGCAGCTCCGCTTCTTGATCAAAATCCCAACGGGTGAGATCGCTCTCATAATGACGCAGAGCGCGACGAATGAAGTCCGGCGCTTTGGCGGCATGGCTCGTCTGACCTACAACGTACGGCGTGGCATCGGAAGCGCCAAACAAGATCACGTCGGCCGCGGGCAGGGCGCTGGTCAAGTCACAAGCCTCAACGCCCAGAAAAGTCGGCCTGTCGGGATGCATTGCAAGTATCCGAGATTGTCGATGCGTCCCTTTCAACCTGAGTCGCTTGATCGGGTTCCGATGGCAGCGGCGGTGTCCTAGGACGTCCGCAAATGTGAAGGGTTTTGGATGCCGGCCCCATGACGGTGGGGCGGCGTGCACGGGGCCGGCGTCCGAAAGCCTCCAGGGGAGGAAACCGCGCATGGTGGGCGGGAATGGCGCGGCAGGCTCTATGGGGATTTGAGCGCCGCAGGCGAGTTGGCCGATTGAGTTCGAACCGATGCAGCGAACTGCGGGGCGGTGGCGCGGCGGCGACTGAGTGGTTGGCGGCGTCTAACTCGCAGCATTGTCGGCGGATTGGACGATAGCAGAACATTTGGATGCACTCCGCGGTGGCCGTTTGATGAGCGGCGGGCAAGATGATCGTTTTGCAGAACCGCCGTTGTGTGGTCATGAGGTGTCGATCCTGATGGCGCGGGTTGGAGCGGCTGGCGAATGGCGCGGTGTCTCGCCGCGCACGAAGAGCTCGATGAGGATCATACGGCCGCCGCAGCATGGACACCGCGGCTTGTCGGCGTCGGCGATGGTCTCGGTGGGCGCATCCTCACGTTTTTTGATGGCGAGCAGCTCGCGGGCGCGTGCGATGTTGCCGGCGCAAGCGCCCCGCGCCAGCAGGCCGTAATGGCGGATGCGGTTGAAGCCCTTTGGCAGCACGTGGATGAGGAAGCGGCGGATGAACTCGCCGGTGGCCAGGATCATGATCTTCTGTCGTCCGCGGCCCTCGACGCGGTAATCCTTCCATCTGAAGGTGACACCGTGCTGGTCGAGGGCGATCAGGCGGCTGTTGGCGATGGCGACGCGGTGTGTATAGCGCGACAGATAGGCCAACACGGCCTCGGGACCGCCGAACGGACGCTTGGCATAGACCACCCATTCGGCGTTGCGCAGCGGTGCGAGGTGAGCCGCGAAGGCTTGCGCATCGGCAAGTGGCGTTTGATTGCCGAATACGTACGGGCGGCCGGCCTTGTGGGTCGCGATGAGCTTCTCCAGGAGCAGCCTGCGGTACAGGCGCGAGAGCACGCGCACCGGCAGGAAGAAGCCGGGACGGCACGATACCCAGCGCGTGCCGTCGGGCGAGATGCCCCCGCCCGGCACGATCATGTGCACGTGCGGGTGTTGGGTGAGCGCCGAACCCCAGCTGTGCAGCACGGAGGTGATGCCGATGCGGGCGCCCAGATGCTTTGGATCGGCGGCGATCGTGGTCAGCGTTTCGGCCGAGGCCTTGAACACCAGGTCGTAGATGACGGCCTTGTTTTGGTAGGCGATGTCGGCGATGCCCGCCGGCAGCGTGAACACGACATGGAAGTACAGCACGGGCAGCAGATCGGCCTCGCGCTCGGCGAGCCATTGCTTCGCCGCGGCGCCCTGGCACTTCGGGCAATGCCGATTGCGACAAGCGTTGTAGGCGATCTGGGTGTGGACACAATCCTCGGATCGCTCGACATGTCCCCCGAGCGATGCCCTGCGGCAGCTCTCGATGGCTGACGTGACCTTGAGCTGGCCGAGGCTCACATGGCCGGCGTTGGCTTGACGCCATGCCGGTCCACGGTCGCGGAAAATATCCGCGACCTCCAGCGCTGGGCGCGGCACGCGAGCCGCACGTCAGGCGGGTGGCTCGGCCTCCTTGAGCTTGCCCATGATGTGATCGCGCAGGCTCATGATCTCGCGGATCGTCTTGGTGGCGAGGCGGGTGTAGAGCGCCGTGGTATCGAGCTTGGCGTGGCCGAGCAGCACCTGGATCACTATGATATCGATGTTCTGTTCCAGAAGATGGGTGGCAAAGTTGTGCCGGAGTGTGTGCGGAGATACCCGCTTGTCGATCCCGGCCATGTGGGCAGCCGCATGGCAGGCGCGATTGAACTGGCGCGTGGTAAGAGGACTGACTGGCATCGGCGCAGGTGGTAGTGGCCGTATCGTTGCGGGCTTTGATATCAGCACAACGGGTTTGCGGCCCGGAAGTCCAAAGAACGCATCCTCTCGGAATGGCCAGCAGCACTATGCCGCCTTGACGCTATCTTCATCAACCGGCCCCGCGATGATCGGCAGAGGATGCGTACCGCGTTCATGGAAGTGGGACGCCGCTGTGCGGTCGATAGCCAGGCTGAGAAGTTCCGGTCGACTGTAGTGGCCGCGCGAGTCCATCATCTGCTTGCGGCGATCGATCATCGAGAAATCGAGATCGGCAATCACGTGGCCTTCGCCGGATCGCAAGGGTTCACCGATCAATTCACCTTCGGGTGAAATAATTGCAGTGAAGCAGCCGCCGGAAATCGGGCCAATGCTGCATCCGGTGTCCTTCATGATCTGCGCTTGCTGTTCGCCATCAAGCCACGCTGTTGCGTTGACGACGAAACAGCCCGCTTCAAGGGCGTGTTGGCGGATATTCACTTGTGTCTGCTCGGCGAAGCGATCACCGGCGAACGAACCCGGGTACATGGCTGAATGGATTTGCTCGCCGTCAGCCATAAGGGCATAGCGCGCCAGCGGATTGTAGTGCTCCCAGCATGCCAGCTGGCCGACACGGCCGACGGCGCTATCCACTGCGCGCAGCCCGGAACCATCGCCCTGGCCCCAAATCATGCGCTCTTGGAAAGTGGGACTGATCTTGCGCCGGCGCTGGATCAAGGTGCCGTCTGCGTCGAACAACAATTGCGTGTTGTAGAGCGTGCCGCCGTCGCGTTCGTTGACGCCTATCGACACCACCATCGTGGCCTGCCTCGCAGCCTCGCCGATGGCTTCTGTGGTGGCTGAGGGTACCGCTATGGCCTGATCGAGCAGCCTGAGGTGCTCCTTGCCTGTCCTGATCTCGAAGGGCGTCTGCACAAACGAGAAATAGGGATAGTATGGCACCACTGTTTCCGGAAACGTCGCGAACTGGACCCCCAGCCTGGCGAGCTCGGCGATCTTTCGGATTACTCTTTGCACTGTTCCTTCCCGGCTGTAGAGCACGGGGCTGATCTGTACGGCAGCGGCTTTGACGACCGTCATGTTGTTTCTCCGAGAACTGTGATTGAAATCGACGGCCGTCGGCCGCTCACACAGCTTGCCGAAACGCCACCGCTGAAGTGCATGCGAAACGGAGAAAGAACTCCTGTATCGCTTGATCGGTGGTGGCCCGGCTATGGCCAATGCATCAGCACCAAGGGCGGACCCCTCGACGGAGAAGAACGTCAGATCATGCAGCCCGATGCTGCCGAGGATAGCTTTAAGATATGGCGTGAGAAAATCGGGCTGATGCGTGCGCTCGCCGGAAAATCGCCCGTCCGAGGACACTGCGACAAAGACCGGCCGGTCGTGCAGCGCCCCCACTTTTCCTTGGGCAGTCACGTCGAAAGTTCGACGGACCCGAACGACGTGATCAATCCACGCCTTGAGAGCGGCTGGCACGGTGAAGTTATGCATTGGAGTTGCGATGACCACGCAGTCGGCGCTCTCCAACTCTTGGATCAACTCTTCGGACCGCGACATCGAGCCCTCGGCAAATATTCCGCGCACGATCGCTCGGTCCCACCGAGAGCAGTTGCGTAACGCTCATCGAGATCGGCGATGGCGTCGCTGATGGCTCGAATGATGACGGTTGCCGCGGGCTCGCTATCCAGCAAATTGCCGATGATTTTCTGAGATAGCCTGTAACTCTCCGATGCCTGCCCCCGGGGGCTGCAAATCAAATGCAGTATCTTCTCCATTGACTGTCCGATCGCTGCTGTTTGAACTCGGATCATGAACGATAAGCAATGGAGGCCTGCATCCAAGGACCATGAAGGAGCTTTGCGACTGGTCCATGATATGCCCCCGCGCTGGGCTAGACTGCTGGAGTCCTGCGAGAACTGGAGACCCATCCGAACCGTTGTGGCATAGTGGTTTCCTTCATGGAAAAGATCGGATCGGGCCATGTCTGCCGCCACGCCTGGAAGGATCTCTCCGCTGGATCCGACGGCGACCGAGCCATTCTACCGCCAGATTTACGAACGGTTCCGGGACGCGATCGCCAATGGAATGTTGAAGCCCGGCGACCGCATTCCTTCGGCGAGGGCACTGACCGGGGAATTGGGACTCGCCAGAGGTACCATCGAAACCGCTTATTCCTTGCTGGCCGCGGAGGGGTTAATCGAGGCACGCGGCCAGGCAGGCACCATTGTAAGCCCGGACCTCAAGCCGCGTACGCTCATGGCAAGCCCAGCGCCGCCTTTGGACTTCGCTCCGGACGCTCTCAGTTTTCGTCCCGATACGATCTTACCCTTTCAGATGGGCTTGCCTGCCCTGGATGCGTTTCCAAGAAAGATTTGGGCGCGCCTTACCGCGCGCCGTGCGCGCGCCATGCAGCCTTCCGATATGATCCATCCTCCTGTCCAAGGCTTACCTTTGCTGCGCGCGGAAGTCGCCAGATACCTTCAGGTCTCGCGCGGCATCAACTGCACTGCATCGCAGGTGTTCATCACCTCGGGGTATCGCCAAACTGTCGAGCTGATCGGCAACGCCCTGCTCCAGGCGGGCGATCGCGTCTGGCTCGAAGACCCCGGATACCCGCCCACGCGAGAGATATGCAAGTATATGCATGTTGAAAGCGTCTTGGTCCCTGTCGATGGGCAGGGCATGGTTGTTTCCGACGCGGTCAAGCTGGCGCCCCTGGCGCGCGCAGCGGTAGTCACGCCTGCGCATCAGAGCCCGCTCGGCATGTCCTTGTCGTTACCCCGACGTCTTGCGCTACTGGATTGGGCCGCGCGAAACAAGGCGTGGATCATCGAAGACGATTACGATGGCGAATACCGCTATGTCAGCCGCCCGCTCCCTGCGTTGAAGAACCTCGACCGCGATGGGCGGGTGCTCTATGCGGGCACGTTCAGCAAGGTGCTCTTTCCGGGTATGCGGCTTGCCTATCTCGTAGTGCCGGAAGAGCAAGTCGAGCTGTTTGAGCAGGTCACTGAAAGCCTTTCGGCTGGCTGCCCCGGGCTCACGCAATCCATCGTCACTGCATTCATTAGCGAAGGACATTTTGCCCGCCATATCCAGCGAATGCGGAAACTCTATGCCGAGCGCCGGGAAGCGACCGCGGCTGGCCTGGAAAGCGTGCTCGGAAAATATGTGCGCATAGACTTGCAGCCCGGGGGCATGCACCTGATCTTGCGTCTGCGAGGCAATCGTTCAGACCGCCGGCTGGTTGCAAGCATGCGGAAGCAGAAGCTTTACGCCGAGGCGCTCACGGACTGGACGGCGCGCAACGATGGTGCCTCAGCCCTACTTTTGAGTTTCACGAATATTGATTCTCAGCGTACAGCCGAAAATCTCGGAGGGCGCATTTTGAAAATGATGTGACAGCCGCTTGAGAGGGACCTCTGGACCAGGAAAATGATGGTCTAGCAACGGAGGCCGATCATGGACCTTCTTGGATAGGCCAAGATGCGAGACGATCGAATCTCTCAACCAGATGAGGATTCAATCATGAACAAGCGCATCGATTACGCCAAGGCGTCGCCGGAAGGCTTCAAGGCTTTTGGAGGTGTCTACGTCCATCTTCAGAAGAGCGGCCTTCCAAAGCAACTGGTCGATCTCGTGTATCTACGGGTTTCTCAGATCAACGGCTGTGCCTACTGCATCGACATGCACTCCCGCGATCTGCTCAAGTCTGGCGTCGCCGTCGACAAGCTCGTGCTGGTTCCTGTGTGGCGCGACGCGGGTGAGATCTTCAGTGCGCGCGAACGCTGTGCGCTGGCCTGGACGGAGACCGTGACGCTAGTGGCGGAAACCGGGGTTCCGGAGGTCGACTATGAGGCCGCGACGAGTGCATTCAGCGACAAGGAATTGGCTGACCTCACCTATGCCATCGGCTTGATGAACGCATTCAATCGATTTGGAATCTCATTCCGCTCGATTCCCCGCGCCGTCAGCGAGTCCTGAGGGACCCCCAGTGAGCAAACATGTAGCGCATGGACATCCGTCCATGCGCATCCTGCCCCCCTACAAACGCCGCCCAGCCGTAGTGCCTGGCGATCGCGGATGGATCGCCTCCATGGAATGGATAATGTTAACCGCCGCCGGCTTCCTCGAGATCGGATTCGCCTTTGGCATGAAGTGGTCCGCAGGTTTCACGCGGCTGCTACCCGCGCTGTTTGCGGCCGCCACCGGCTTATCAAGTGTCGTTCTTCTCTCATTGGCACTCCGCACACTTCCAGTCGGCACGGGGTACGCCGTCTGGACCGGCATCGGTGCCGCAGGTACTGCCGTTCTAGGTATCGCAGTGCTCGGCGACTCTGCGTCGCCGGCGCGGTTGTTTTGCATTGCTTTGATTGTGGCAGGGGTGATTGGGTTAAAGTTTGTCTCCGCAAACTGAGACGCGTGAAGCGTTCTGGTGGTGACAATCTTCGTGAGGCAGCAAGCCCTTTGTCCACCTCGGGTCAATCGCGTCGGTTTGCCCGTGAGGCGATGACTTCCGGTCTAGCCGGACAAGCGGACGTGGTCAGATCGGACAGGCATGTCTCGAACTGAACGAGCGACATCGCCTTGGCGCTCACGCGTCGGCCCGCAAGAGCGACCTTATTTCGCTTGCGGGCTAGTTCGAGACGCAGCTTCGAGATCGAGGTGCCGATCTGAGCGAACGCGGCGTCAATCTCGCTCGGCGTGGTCAACATGAAAAAGGTGGCCGAGCCGCTCGCGCATTTGGGCAGCACGGGCGACACGCCGGTGCCGTCATCAAGCTGAACGGCGTAGATCGTGGTGTTCTTGGCCTTGACCGCGGCGCACAGCGTCTCCATCCGCGTATCGATCTTTCCGCGCTCCGTCGAGGACGTGCTCATGGAGCCGTCGCCGTTCCAGCGGTTGACTGTGTTCTGTCCGTCGGTGAACAGGATGATCACGTGCTGGTACTGGTTGTTGACGTCCTCGGCCGGGGCGTTCAGCGGCGACTGGCGCAGCAGCGACAGCCAGCCCCAGTGCAGCCCGATGGTCTGATTGGTGCCGCCGTTCGCCACCATCGCCTCTATGGTGCTCTTGACGGTGCTGAAGGTGCTTGTCAGCGCCAGCATCTTGGCCGGGCAGTACGGTCCTGATCCGCGACGAACTGGGTGGTCAGCGATGAGGGGGCCGCGTCGGAGACGTCGTAGCTCTAGTCGCGGTCGGTGACGCAGCCGTTCCAGTTCGAAGTCGAAGGAGAACCGACGGAGTGGCTCCAGGTGTACCCGTGCCCCTTGCACATCGCCCTCGTGTACCAGGAGCTTCTTCCGGAACTGCAGTAGGAGTTGCCGGAGGCATCCTCCGATCTTGGATCCCAGAAGTCCCAGCGCAGCCAGTTGGCGCTGGCCTTATCGGTACCGACGTTTACGGCGCTCGCGAAGGGCACGACGGAGAACATGACGTCGCCGGGGGTCTTGGCGAGCGCCCCGAGCTTGTCGACGAGGTTCTTGGACGCGGTCTTCAGGTTCGAGAGCTTGGTGCCGCTCGTCGAACCGGTATTGTCCAGCACCAGCGCGATGCGCAGCAGGTTGCTGCCCCAGGTCGAAGTCGAGGAGACGCCGAATCCTAGGGTCGGGAAGCCGGCGATCTGCATGAACTGGGACTTGATCGCGCCCGAGGCAGTCATCGCCACCGTCGATCCCTTCCCGCCGCTGTTGGCGGTGTAGGTCGCCGCCGCCTGGACGCTCTGCACGTCGGTCTCGGTGTACAGTGCGGCGAAGTAGGCCGGCCCCGCCGTGGGAATCTGGTTGGTCGTGATCTTGCCGTCCGACAGGTTCTTGGCGACCATCAGCGAGGCCGAATCGAGCGCGCCCTGCATCGCGGTGCGAGCCCGGCTTGCCCGGCTATCCCCGCGACCGCTGACTCCGCTGAGGCTGGGCGCCTGTCCATTATTACCGCTCTGTCCGCATGTAAGGGCTGCGCTCCGAGACCAATCGAAGGTCGGGGTCGGCGGCCAAGGTCAGGGAAGCATCGATCCGGAGCGGGTTCTCTGGAGGGCGCTCAGCCACCACAGCCCAGGCAACGACGCCGACTGCGAAAAGGGCTGCCGCTAAAATCCAAGGATACCGCATCATTGCGTCCTCCCTAGTCTGGTATCAGCGTCTCGATCAGGTTGAGCAGCGCCTGGTGCTCCGGACCATTTGCGCTCCCCCGCAGGGATCTGCCGATCTCAATGTACGAGGTCCGTCCTCCTGAGCCGGCATTCGGCTGATGCTTCACGACTGGGGTGCTCGAAGCCGGGTGTCGCGCCAAAGACCAGACGTCGCCGTTGCTGCTTTCATACAGGACCCGATCGGACATAGGGGCTAATAGTGCCCGCACTATTCGGTTCCTGTTGCGGATCGTGCGGACTTCGGCCTGTAAGCTGGCAGCGCCCGAAGCCGGAGACAATCCTGCGGATGTACCTGCGCCAGCACCGCTACAGGGAACGCGCCCCATGTGCTCAATTGGAACCTCTTCCACGATTGGCGTGTTCATCGACAAACAACCCACAGGAGTTTGCCTTGAACAGAATGCTTTTGTCGCTCGGGACAGCAACCTTGATGGCGCTCTCAATTGCCAACGCAGCTGCGAAAGATAAGCAAAGCGAAACGTTCCTCAAGAAGGCAATCGAGGGCAATTTCGCTGAAGTGCATGGGAGAGCTGGCGCAGCAGAACGGTCAAAGTGATGCCGTCAAGTCATATGGCAGAATGCTTTCCACAGACCACACCGCCGCCAATCAGAAGGCTTTAGATGCTGCCCAAGGACTGGGAATGAACTCACCAAGCGGACCGAATGCCAAGCAAACAGCCGACCATGACAAGATGTCAAAACTGTCCGGCGCAGGCTTCGATAAAATGTTCGCGGCTCACATGGTCGCAGACCACCAAAAGGATATCGCCGAGTACAAGAAGGCATCAAAAAGTAAGGATGCTGCCGGAGAATATGCTTCCGGCCAAATAGATACGTTGTAAAAGCATCTGGATGCCGCAAAATCGTTGAAAGGCGGTCGTTAATCCGACGCCGGAACTGGGTCGGCAGGAGCGCGGCAAGCCAACTTCACGATAGCGGACGCTCATAGAGCAGCGCGAAGACTACTTGCTCCGGCTGGCGAGCGTTTTGGATGATATCGGGGCGGACCAGCAGTTGACAATTCGGGGCCGGTACATCGAACAGGCGTTCGGCGGGAATGGTGCCTTCGCACTTGCAGAGGCCGAAGTCTTCGCCCGCGCTCATGGCTGCACGTTTCGTTACGATCGGATTGAGCAACGAGGCCTGTTCACCCGGTCGTATCCCGCCGGTGGACGGGCTTAACC
>NZ_JBEPQT010000059.1:0-13817 GCF_040547985.1 Bradyrhizobium sp. LB14.3 | reverse complement strand
CAATGCGCGCCGACAAGACCGACCAGAGCTTCACTTCAATGATCTATCTGGCCGCGGCCGCGATAAACTCCAGATGAATCCCAACAGACCCTAGCCAGCGTTTTCGAGCGAAGTGGATGCCGGTTCGCGCCAAGAAAACGCGCCAAAACAACAATCTGGAGACCCGTTCCGATTTCATCGGAACGGAAACGGCTCCAGAGTAACCTTGACTGGTTAGGTTAAGGGCCGGTTTGCGTTGCGGCGCACCGGCCGCGCGCTAGGGTCGAACCGTCGCCTCACCTGGCCGGCGAAGCCGCCCTTCCCAGCCAGTATTTTAATGAGCGGCACGGGACCGCCAGTGTTTACCGCGTCTGGCGGTCCCACCTCCCTTTGGGGGCATCTAGAGCTTTCCGGGAGACCGGTGATTCGGGCGGCGATGGCGCTGCCTCTGGGCTCGCGCCGGGTCATCGGCCAACGGTTCACGCCCAATTCGCTCAAACTGCCGCCGAAATCCGAGGGTCGTCCCCATCGTCACCGCGACATCGTGGGGTCCGGCCGGAAAACCGGTCTGATTTTCCGCTCGCGCGCCTTGTCTGGCCCGCCATCCTCGCCTATTAACGCCCCCAACCACAGGGGCCCTGCTCCTTACTTGGCGCCTTCAGGAGAGGTGGCAGAGTGGTCGAATGCACCGCACTCGAAATGCGGCATAGGTGCAAGCCTATCGGGGGTTCGAATCCCTCCCTCTCCGCCAGCTCATTCAGGTATCATCTTGAATTTGGGGCATAAACCTCAATCGAGCGATTCCGGCCCCAGATTGATCCCCAAGCGAAAGCGCGCCTTTGGAGGCAGAGTAGCTGGTCGAAACGGCCCGATTGCCCAGCCCGGAGGAGCGAACCCGTGCCGCCGCAGCCACGAGAATTAATCGGTCTTTGCCTTGCAAAATATGGGGCCGCCGACGTCGGCTCCCGCGAGCGCCATGCCGGCAAATAGCGGTCTCTCAAGGCTGAAACAGGGTTCGGTATTGAATTTACGCAAGGCTGTAGTGCGGTGAATCCGTTCCCGCGCTATCGGACGCCGGATCAAATCTTCAGGGCATGCTAAGCCGTCCGCCTTTAAGCTACGGTCTCTCTGAGGAACGAAATCTCATAGTCGCGCATGCATCGCAGGACGCGAACGGATGAAATGATGTCGCCAACTCTGTCTGGGTACTCAGCCGAGAACTACAAGGCTTTCGCGGAAGCGGCGAGCCTCGAAATCCGTCCGCTTACGCTGCTTTTCGGGTTCAATAGTTCGGGCAAGAGTGCGTTACTGCGGCTTCTGCCGCTCATTCGAGACTCTGTGTTGTCGGATGGAAAACGCCCGCTTGCGTTGACGTCCAAGGCCGCGCGCGGCGCCAGCTTTGATGACCTGAAGTCCCAACTTTCCAGTAGCCCCGTGATAACTCTGGGGTTGAGGTGGCAGCTGCGCGGTATGTTTCGGTATCCTAGAAAGCCGTTCCTTAAATCGGTCGAATTCTCTGTCCGGCACCTTCCAGACTTGCGAACTCAAGTTGTGGAAGAGCTAAAACTGCGGATGTCAGATGGAAGCGAGTACGGCCTTCAATGGGTGCCGTCCTCTGAAGAGGGTAATCTCTCGACGCGTTATGTTGCTACCACGCCAGGAAATGAGCCTTGGGAAATTGCAGTTGAATTCGAAGGACTAATTCCTCGCGTTTCTTCGGATCAGGAACAGAGCCCAGAGCTGAAAAATGTTCTCAATGTTCTCGCAGATACGTTGCGGGGGGTCGCAAAAGACGTCTTCTGGCTACAAGCGTTGAGGGGGCTGCCCAACCGCTTGGAAGATTTCACCGGTCCCTCCTCTACGTTCGCGCCTGATGGCTCTGATATCGTTCAAATGCTTTTGGAAGACGAGACTCACGGTTCTCAAGTTCTGGATGAAATTTCGAATTGGTACGCGGCAGCGACAGCGCATCGCCTAGAACTTCGAAAAGGGACCTTCGCTGGGAAAGAACTGTTCTCGCTGGCCCTTGTGCCCATTGGCAAGCAAATGCGCGGGATTGATATCGTTGATACTGGAGAAGGCATGGGGCAAGTATTGCCCGTGATTGGATTGCTCGCTTTCGCAAAGCATGGAAAGTTAGGTTCAACCCCCATACTATCGATCGAGCATCCAGAGCTTCACCTCCATACTTCAGCGCACCCGGCGCTAGCGGCTTTATTCTGCGAGGTGGCTCAATCCAAACCAAGAACAAAGCTGCTTGTTGAGACGCACTCGGAGAATTTCCTACTCAGGGTTCAACTTGCTATCGTCAAAGGAGAGTTGGATCCTTCCAAGGTGATTGTTTATTGGGTGAGGTCGTCTGAGGACGGGCCTTCCTTGGTTGATAAGATTGAGTTCGACAAGCTTGGTCGACCCTTGGGCGATCGGTGGCCCCCTGGAGTCTTCGCGGAGACGATGGACCAGTCACGCGAATTGGTTCGGACCAGGCAGGCCCTCGAAAGAAAATGAGAGTTGTGCTGACGACAAGTGTGTTCACCAATCCGGTTGACACCATTACGTTGGACGTCATCGCTCATTTGGCGCTGAACGGCTGGCATAGGATCATCTTTGAAGATGAAAGCGCGACTCCAGTTCAAAATTGGCTTGAGGGCCTAGAAAGAGGTCATCAAGAGGAATGGATGGAGATAATTCGTGAGGGGTACTTTTTAGAGTCTCGCGAGCCTGCTCGGTTCGAGCTTCGTGTGATCAGGGAAGCCACGCGATGGGCAAAAGATCCTCCGGAAGCCACGCCTAATGACGCGGCAAGGTTTCTCCGTCGTCCATTTTGCTTATTGCTGGAAGATGCTATTTCGGACCGAAATTTTCTCTTAAAAATGGCCACGATTGAGCAGAGGGAAGCCATTTTGGGACACGAGGTGACGGGCGGTCTAACTTTCGCGCATGGTGGCGGGATATCGAGTATGCCGAGAGCCATTGAAGCGTGGACAGGTGAAGGTGCCCACGGCCATTTACGTAGATGGGCGCTTTTTGATAGCGACGCGCTACGACCTTCAGAGCCAAGCGATCAATCGGAAACTCTACGACAGAGTTGTATTGCGGCAGGGGTGCCGTATCATCAACTTAAGCGACGCAACATCGAAAACTATATCCCGCGTTTTGCGCTGAACGGATGGGCGTTTAACAGCCGTGATCGTGCGCGTCGAAGGGTTTTTCAGGCCTTCAATTCTATGTCTGATGCGCAGCGAGCGCATTACAACATGAAAGAAGGTCTAAGCGGCGATGCCGCTAAGAAGGGTAAAACTGCTGGTGATCTGTTCGATGGAGTTTCAGCTGCCGACAAAGTCGCCTTAGCCAATGGCTTCGGGCGAGCGATAGGTGAACTCTTTTCAAGTGAGTCAGTCAAAGAGGAGCATCTGCGTAGGGAAGGCAGCTGGGATGAAATGAACACCGTCGTCACCGAGCTCATCGCCATACTGAGATAGTAGCCAAATGCCAGCACCAAGCTTTTATAGCGACCCGCATGTGCAGTTTCTTTCACAATTATTGGAAGAGATCGGCGCGGGGCACCTCCAAATTCCACGGTTTCAAAGGCCGATGGTTTGGAATTGGGAAACGCGGCGCGAGCTGCTGCGAAGTATCCGCGATGGTATCCCCATCGGGGCAGTGATGGTGTGGCGGACCACGCGCAATGCGGTCAAATGCTACGAACATCTTGGTCCGCACCGTATGGCTCCTCCCCCGGACGGGGCGGCTAGACAATATCTTCTGGACGGCGTTCAGCGGTTGTCTACGCTTTATGGCGCGCTTCACGCGGCGCCGCCGATCTCCGAAAGTCAGGCTGACGAGGGGCTCTTGGAAACGCCCGACGGTGAAGAATCCGTTGTAGTGAAGAACTTCGATGTGTTCTTCGACCTCAAAACAAAAGATTTCTATGCGCCGTTCGAAGACGAGATTTTACCCGATATGCTGCCCTTGCATCTCGTCCTAGATAGCGTCGCTCTGTTGAGATTTCAGCGGCAACTGGGGGGGGAATTTGCTGAGCAAGCGATCGAAGCATCTGACGAAATTGCTCGATCGTTCCGTGACTATAAGATTCCAATCATACCGATTACGACTGATGACCTTGATATGGCGACTCGAACGTTCCAAAGCATCAATAGCCAAGGTGAGCGGATGAGCGAGACCCACATGGTTCACGCTCTCACGTGGTCTTCAGATTTCGATCTTCAAGATCAGATTGCCGACATGAAACGAGAAATTTTGTCGGGAAGGCGTTGGGCAGAGTTGAACGACGATCCGATATTGAAGGCGTGTAAAGCGGCCTTCGGTCTAGACGTATACAAGACGAATGCCCAAGAACTCAGTCTAAGACTGAAGTCCGAGCCGGAAATATTGCGGGACGTGGGCGAAGCGCTTGGCAAGGCTGCCGACTTCCTTTGGGAGGTTTGTGGAGTTCCTTCTCCGGAGTTGATGCCGTATGCGCTACAGACGGTGGTTCTCGCCGAAGCGTTTCGACGTCAGCCAAATCCAGATAAAGAGCTGGAGCAGCTTCTTTATGCTTGGCTCTGGATGACGACTTATGGTGAGCTCTTTGCCGGAATGAGCGGCGATCGAGTGCAAATTGCGATCGCCGATATGCACGAGATGATCGACACCAAACGAGCTGTCTGGACGTGGAGGCGACCATTTGAAGAACGTCCAATTAGCAAAACGTTTGACTTTAGGGCCGCAAGGGCAAAGGCCTTTACTTTTCGCTTGGCTGCATTTCAGGATCAAATCGCCCCTCGCATGGGCAGCGAAACCTTAGCCTCTGCCGGGCGGAGAAGCGTCGCTCAAATCATTCCATACTCAAGGCTGAAGGGTGCCCGAAGCGCTTACTCTAGTGCCGGAAATCGTTTTCTGGTTTTGCCTGCCGAAGCCGGTTTTTTACGTGATGCAATCCTTTCAAAAACTCTAACAGATCACATGCGTGAAAAGCACGTTATCTCTGACGCCTCGTTTGAGGCGCTTCTTGAAGGTGACCTTCCGCGCTTCATCTCCATTCGGCTCGCGGATATCGTTGACCTCGAACTTCAATTTCTGCGTCCGCTCGTCAATCAATTTTCGGAGCTCGCATTGACGCGCGTCGGCTAAGTCCTCTTGGACGTCGCCGCCCTGCGCTGCGATCACGTAGCCTAGTCAAACGGCCAGCTCGAAGCGAGTTGTGCGCGCCGCTAGTGCGGCACATCGGCTTCGAGAACCTGAAGGTTACCGGCCAGAGTGGCGATCACGATATCGACGACGAGGGTTCACACCTTGCAATGATGACATCGTGCTCCTGTTTTGCCCGACGAGTCAAACCACGCGCGACGTCACCAGACGTCCACGGACGCGACGATCGCCGCCTAGTCAGGCGATTCCGGCCCTCACGTAACTCATTGATCTTGCAGCCGCCGGCTACTGTGCATGGGGTTGTTTTCGCGTTTTTTGTTGTCCGGTCGCGGAAGACGTGGGATTTGATCGTCGCGCACGCTGGACGGCTCCATCCGCGAAGGCCGATCATCGCCACCCAAAAAAAGAGACAAACATGCAATCTTCCGGGAGCGGCTGGGGCAACGGGCTGCTCGGCGTCATCATCTTCAGCGGCTCGCTGCCGGCGACGCGCGTGGCGGTCGGCGATTTTTCCGCGCTGTTCCTGACGTCCGCGCGCGCGGTCATCGCGGCACTGATCGGTGTGGTCGTGCTCGGCCTGCTTCGTCAGGCGCGGCCGCAGCGGAAGGATCTCGTCTCGCTCGCCATCGTCTCCATCGGGGTCGTGGTCGGCTTCCCCCTGCTGACGGCGCTCGCGCTCCAGCACATCACGTCTGCGCATTCGATCGTCTTCATCGGCTTGCTGCCGCTGTCGACCGCGATCTTCGGCGTGTTGCGCGGCGGCGAACGGCCGCAGCCGATGTTCTGGCTGTTCGCGATTCTGGGCAGCGCCACGGTGGCGGGCTTTGCCTTCTCCAACGACGGCTCCGCATCGCTGACCGGCGATCTCCTGATGGTCGCGGCGATCGTGCTGTGCGGGCTCGGCTACGCCGAGGGCGGCGCGCTGTCGCGTCGCCTCGGCGGCTGGCAGGTGATCTCCTGGGCGCTGCTGCTGGCGCTGCCGCTGATGGTGCCGATCGTGATCTGGACCTGGCCGTCGACCTGGAGCGGCGTCGGCGCGCCCGCCTGGATCGGGCTCGCCTACGTCTCGGTGTTCAGCATGTTCGTCGGCTTCATCTTCTGGTATCGCGGGCTTGCGATCGGCGGCATCGCCCGCGTCGGCCAGTTGCAGCAGCTCCAGCCGTTCTTCGGCCTCGCGCTCGCAGGCTGGCTTCTGCACGAGCCGGTCGCCTGGAGCATGATCGCCGCGACCGCGCTGGTGGTCGCCTGTGTGTTCTTCGCGCGGCGGTTTGCCTGAGGCCGCCTCACGCGCCTCCCATCACCGTCCGCGTCAGCGTGCTCCTTGCGAACTTCTTCAGCGGCATCGGCTTGCCGAACAGAAAGCCCTGCACGCAGTCGAAGCCGAGCTCGTTCGCGGCGACGAGATCGGCGCGGCTCTCGACGCCTTCGGCCACGGTGCCGGCGCCGTAGCCCTGCGCGAGCTCGACGATGTGGCGGCACACCGTGCGCTTGAGGCGGTCAGTGCCGCTGCCGGTGACGAAGTGCCGGTCGGCCTTCAGCTTGATGAAGGGAATCTTGTCCATATCCATCAGCGACGGCCAGTTGGCGCCGAGATTGTCGATCGACAGGCCGATATTGTGCAGGCGCACTTCGCGGGCGACCTCGGCGAGGTGATCGAGGTCGCGGATCGCCTCGTCGCTGTCGATCTCGATCGTCAGCCCGCCGAACGCCGGATGCGTCGGCATGCGGCGGCAGAGATCGCGCACGGCCTGCGGCTCCGTCAGATACGACGCGGGCAAATTGATCGAGAGATCGACCGGGCTCTGCTGCTCCAGCAGATAGTGCCAGTCCTGCATGGCGCGCTCGATCACGAATTCGGACAGGTCGCGCAGATGCGGGTCGTGCTCTTCGGGGATGAAATAGGCCGGCGGCACCACGCCCCAGGTCGGATGCCGCATCCGCACCAGCGCCTCGGCGCCGCTGCGGATCAGCGTGCGCGCGTCGATCCTGGGCTGGTACCAAAGCTCGAGCCAGCCGGCATGCAGGGCCTCGCCGACATGCACGGCCGGGCTCGGCGCCGGCTCGTTCGGCAGCAGCATCGCGACGCGCTCGCGCAACGTCTCCGCGGCAAAGGGCGTCGTCAGCGGCGGCAGCATCGCAAGGCCGTATTCCTCGCCGACCTGCTGCACGGCCCTGACGATGATCGACTCGCGGGCGCCGACGGCCAGAACCTTGCCGTCGAATGCCTCGCGCACCAGCGTCTCCAGAAACATGCCGGGCTCGATGCCGTCGGCAGCGATGCCGAGCAGGATCAGGTCGGGCAATTCGCTCGCCAGTACAGTTCGCAGCTCGTCGGCGCTGGCGCATTCGGTGGTGACGAAGCCGAGATCCTCCAGCACTTCGGAGAGAAAAGCGCGCAGATGGCGCTTGCCGTCGGCCACGCATGCGCGCGGCGTCACCTTTCGTCGTCCGAAGGTTTTCGGCCTTCGTCCAGCGAGTTCAACAGTTTCATCTTTCATCGCAAACACTCCCGTTCCGCGACCGGTGTGTTAGCGACGTGAGCAGTTTCAAATATGGAAGGCTTCAGTCGATCGTTGAATTATCTGGGTAACGTTAAAGCCCCCATCATGTCTAAAATTGTCTGGATATCGTTGGAGAAGTTTTTACGTCTGCCCGCGCGGCGCGCGCAGGTGTGCGGCAATCAACGGAGATTTTCGCGACGTGCGGTGTGGCGGTATGCACGCGCACTGTCCTGCAATTGGACGAAGCCGCGCGCGCCTTCGCCCAATTGAATAATGGCCGCCTCAATTGCTCGTGGGCTTCGCGCGATGCGCGTATGTTCCCGCTTCGCTCGTGACGGTTCTGCGACGATGCGTCCGGTTGCGCCGGCGCCATTGTGAAGCACATCACATGCGTATTGCTGCAGCTGCGCTATTGCTCTGGGCAGCCGGTGGTGGGCTGTCAGGGATCGCAGCAATGACGACGCGGCGAATAATGTATTGGTGGTTCAGATTCGTGCTGTCAGGACGATTTCTCGATCGCTTCCTGTGCCTGCCGCGCGCGCAGTAGCGCGGGATCAGGTTTGGCCGATCAGTTTGCGGAGCGCGGCCGCACCGTCTTCGATCGCATCGCGTCCCTTCCAGGCCAGATAGCTCAGCTTTCCGCTGAGCGTGTCGTGGCTGCGCAGCCGGCGCGAGCCGAGAATGTGGCCGACATTGGAAGGGAAGCGGCTTACCTCGGCGGACACCAGCGCCGCGATCGCGTCCATCAATTGCTGGAGGCGAATGCCCCATTCGCAATTCTCGATGCCGTCGATGCGCACCTTGAGCGCATATTCGGTGTCGTAGATCTCGGTGAGCAGGTCGCGCGCGACCAGCACCCGGTTGTGACGAAGCGCGATACGCAAAGCGAGGCGTTTGTCGTCGAGCCGGTCGAGCACCATGTGAACGACGCAGGCATAGGGCGTGGCGGCGACATCGGCGGCGCTCTTGCTCGCGGCTGGCTTGGTGGCAAGGCGCACCAATTGCCAGAACGTCTTCAGTCGCCTCGCTACCAGCGTCAGCGCGAACGGCAGCGCCTCGGGATGGGCCTTCTTGAAGGCGTCTAATCGTGCGGTGATCTGATCAACCAGGCCGTCGTCGAATTTCGCGATTTTCTCGGGCAGCTTTTCGTTGAACTTCGGCAGCGCGGCGCCGGCGCGCAGCACATGCTGCATCTTCTTCACGTCGTCGAAGGCGGTGCGCGACGCCGTGTATTGCGCGAGCTTGCCGCGCGCGAACTCGGTGCTCTCCACCGATGCGAGCGTGCTCTCGAGAACCTTGACGACCTTGGTCTGGAAGGTCGATGCGATCTTCAGCACCTCCTTCGGGTTGTTGGCGGCGACCTGGTCGTTGATCGCCTTGATGTAGTCGCGCGCCATGGTCGGCAGCAGGTCGCGGCAGATCCACTCCCAGATCGGGGTCAGGGTGTTGCGCGAGATCCGCCCCAGATTGGCGTGCTCGGGCGCGCCGTCGATCAGGAGCAGCTCGAGCGGCGCGAAGAAATAACGCGAGGGGCTGGTGGCGCGCGCCTGGCTCGATCCGTCCTTGCGAAATTCGGCCCGCAGCTTGGAGTGGATATCGGCCGCGCCGGGCATGTCGATGCCGCACAGCTCAAGCCGCTCGATCTCACTGAGCAGGCAGCTGCGCGACAGCGGCGTCAGCTTCTGCAGAAAGTCCGATAGCTGGTCGATCTCGTTCATGGCACGCAATCTTCCGCAACGATTCCAGCAGGCCTACCGGCCCAATGCATGGAGGCATTTGCGCGCTCTCAAGTGCGACATAGAGAAGCAAGTCGCCGTTAATTTATCCGTAAAGTCCGGGAGCAGCGGTATCCGGCGGGGATGTGATCGTTAACAAAGCTCCGGCGCACCTGCCTAACATCTGGGCAGATTTATCAACCTAGGAATGTTCGGACAGGGAACCACTCAAGCATAAAGTGTGCCTATGCCGGTGTTTCAGCACAAAACGGCCAAAATAGCCGTAGTCTTACGGAGAAAAAAGTTAACCACAGATCGGCCTGGGTTCCGCTAAAGAGTGACATGGGGTCACAGAATGATACGGCCACTGATTCGCGGCCGTCGGAATGGTACGAAAGCAAAACTGCTCCAACTGAAGAGCTCGATGTCGTCCGCCTGAACGCCGCCCGTGCCAAGGCGGCCGACGAAATGGCCGCCGCCATCGCCCGCGAGCTCAACGGCCCCCTCACTGCGCTGCTGCTCTACATGGGCGAAATCAAGCACCACAGCGATCAGCTCGCGCCTGTGACGGGCGACCGTGCCTATTTGCAGCGGGTGGTGGAGAATGCGCTGGCGCAGACCGAGCGGGTTTGTGGCCTGGTCAAGCAGCTTGCCGGTTCTCACAAGGGTGGCCTGCCGACCGCGTCCAGGGCCGAGGACGCCGAATCGAAGGCCGCCGCGCGCGCGCCGCAGCGGGTGCCGAGCGCCGAAATCCTCGGTCTGTCAGGCCAGAAGCGGCTGACCAAGCGCGAGCGCGAGGTGCTGAGGCTGATCAGCGAGGGCTATTCGAACAAGCAGGGGGCGCTTCGGATGCAGATCAGTCCGCGCACCTTCGAGAGCCATCGCGCCGAGGCGATGCGCAAGCTCGGTGCGCGCAACACCGCGGATCTCGTCCGTGCGGCGCTGCTGCATTCGATCGACTGAAGGCTCTTGTGCCGTGCCGCCCGTCGGCGGCGAGCGCCGGGCCCGAGCAGTCTCGGGATAAAGCCCGGGGCCCCGATCGCGCTCAGAAATAATCTTCAGCGAACGGACGTGCGCGCGATGAGGGCCGCAGCGGCTTGAGCTCTTCCTTCGGCCCGTTGGGAATGATGGTGATGGTCCAGCGGGGCGGTGTGCTCGATTCCTGCACCAGCACCGAACGCACGAAGCCAGTCACCGTCGCCTCGCCAGCGGTCACCGTCGCCATCCGGCCGTTGAACTGTGCGATGCGGAAGCGACGGACCTCTTTCTGGTCCGCAGTCTCGTAGGTGAACATGGAAACCCTCCTGGTTTCCGGTGACTATCGCCACTTATGATTAGCCTTCTGTGAAAATCCCAAACCGTAGAAGTACGGCGGGGATGCACGCGTGAGTTGGTTAGAGCGTTTTCGAGCGACGTGGATACCGGTTCGCGTGAAGAAAACGCGCCAATAAGAATCTAGGCCTCCAAGAATCTAGGCCTTCAAGAATCTAGGCCCCGGGCTCCTGCGCGCGCGCGGCGGCGTAGGCGGCGTCCATCAGGTCCAGGAGATCGCGGAATTCGGGGCCACCAAGCGTCACCGCGGTCATCTCCAGCCGCAGCGCCAGCGCCGCGAGCCTGACATAGCCGAACGTTGCGGCCGCGCTCTTCAGCGAATGCGCTTCGCGCGCGATCCTGCCGTGGTGCTGCGCGGGCGAGAGCGTGCGGAACTGTTGCAGGCGCGCGCAGGTCTCGCGCCAGAACACGTCGCGCACTTCACCGGCACCGTCCTCGCCGATCTCGCGCACCAGCGCCTGGTACGCGCCCGGCTCGCGCGCGGGCTCGGCATCGAGCCCTGTCTGTGCCGCCGCGACGGTGACTTCGAACATGGTTTTGCCTGCCTCGATCACGGTTCGGTTGCCGCCCGGCCCGTAACGGCTGCGCGTCAGGCCCGTGTCTACGGCATCCCGATTTCAGTTCCGGTAGCAGGATGATCGGTGTTTGCAGGCCGAAATTAGCCGCCGGTTCACCACGCGGCGGCGCCGGTTAGCGCGGGCCGAGCAACCGGTCGTACTGCGCCTTCACGGTGGCGTAGCATTCGCACGCCGTCTGGCGCAGGCCGTCCAGGTTGAGGATCTGGATGTGCCCGCGGGTGTAGTGGATGAAATTGGCCTGCTGCAAGGTATTGGCGACCAGCGACACGCTGTTGCGCCGCGCTCCGATCATCTGCGCCATGGCCTCCTGGGTCAGCAGCAGCCGAAAGTCGCCGGAGAGGTCATGGGTGTGCAACAGGCAGCGCGACAGCCGCGATTCCACCGGATGGGCGGCGTTGCAGCCCGCGGTCTGCTGGACCTGCGCGTAGACCGCCAACCCGTGACGCGTGAGTAGCGTCCGCAGGGTGCCGCTCTGGTCGGCCGCGACGCGCAGCACGTCGAGGTCCATCACGGAGGCGGAACCGGGAACCAGCACGATCGCCGTGTTCAGCGCGCAGGCATCGCCCATGGTCGAGAGCGTTCCGAGCAGGCTGTCGCGGCCGATCATGGCGACCTGCACATGCTCGCCCCTGGCGAGTTCCACCACCAGCGAGATGACGCCGCGGTGGGGAAAGTAGGCGCGCTTGAGCGTCTCGCCGGTTTCGACCAGCACCGCGTCATGCGGCAGATCGACCATACGCAAATGCGGGCGGATCAATTCATAATCGTCTGCCGACAGCGCGGACAGGAAACCGTTGGATGAACGCACCATCGTTTCCAAAGCTGCCTCCCGTCTCCTGGATCAGCGTGTCGCAGCACGCGAAACCGCTTGCTGTCCGGGTAAGTTTCATCATGTTCCCGTCGGGATATATTGGCAATTGGGACAAGATGTCCGTCCGCGGCTGCGACCGCGTGCACATCCGCGTCCAGAGGATGATCGCGCTGCTCGCCGCCATCAACGATTGTCTGCGGAGCACCGTCCCGACGGCGATCTTGCCTCGGCGGGGTGCCTCGGTTAGCGCGGCACCGGCCGCAGCGGACGCGGTAACCGTTCGTTTACCGCAAACGCGGATCTGGCGAATCCCGGCAAAGCACCAAGCGACAGCGGCGAGAGCGCGCCGGATTGCAGGCGACTCGGTGCAATTCCGCGAAGGCCGTGCATATCGTGCTTCACGGGCTTTCCTGCGCGCCCGGCCTTGCTGTTATCGGCACGTTTACCCAATGCGTCCGGCCGTCGCGGCGTGGTGCCGGTCTGGCCGAAAAACGCTGTCGCATGCGGTCGAACGACACACTTCTCTTCAATATCCGTATTAGCACGGAGGATGAAATTAACGGGAACGTGAAAGGGGATGTCTAACGATCCAAGGTAGGGCTTCCGTCCATGCCAAGCGCGGCTCGGGCGTCGAGATCCAGGTCAGTAAGGCGTAGCTCATGGATGATCTGTTGCGGGAGTTTTTGACGGAAACCGGCGAGAGCCTGGACACGGTGGACAATCAGCTGGTGAAGTTCGAGCAGGAGCCGAACAACGCCAAGATCCTGGATAACATCTTCCGCCTGGTCCACACCATCAAGGGCACCTGCGGCTTCCTCGGATTGCCGCGCCTGGAAGCGCTGGCGCATGCCGGCGAGACGCTGATGGGCAAATTCCGTGACGGCATGCCGGTGACCGGGCAGGCGGTGACGGTGATCCTGTCCTCGATCGACCGCATCAAGGAAATCCTCGCGGGCCTCGAGGCGACCGAAGCCGAGCCCGAAGGCACCGACCGCGACCTGATCGACAAGCTGGAAGCGATGGTCGAGCATGGCATGGCGGCGATGTCAGCAGGTGTCGCTGCTGCTCCCGTGGCCGAAGCGCCGCCGCTGGTGCCGGAAGCACCTGTCGCCGTTGAAGCCGCGCCGACCTCCGGCGTGCTGGCCGACCAGACCCTGGAGCGGCCGCTGCGTCTGGGCGAAGTGTCGCTCGACGAGCTCGAGCGCGCCTTCCGCGAGACCGCGATCGAAGCCCCGGCCCCCGCGCCCGTTGCCAAAGCTGAAGTAAAGGCCGCGCCCGCGCCGGCCGCTGAGGCGCCGGCGCCTGTGGCCAAGGAAACTGCCAAGGAAACTGCGAAGGACGCCAAGGACGCCAAGGCAAAGCCCGCCCCGAAGAAGTCGGGGGCCGACGAGACGGCCTCCGAGGGCGACCGCATCGCCAACCAGTCGATCCGCGTCAACGTGGATACGCTGGAGCATCTGATGACCATGGTCTCCGAGCTGGTGCTGACCCGCAACCAGCTGCTGGAGATCTCCCGCCGCAACGAGGACACCGAGTTCAAGGTGCCGTTGCAGCGGCTGTCCAACGTCACCGCCGAACTGCAGGAAGGCGTCATGAAGACGCGCATGCAGCCGATCGGCAATGCCTGGCAGAAGCTGCCCCGCATCGTCCGCGACCTCTCGGGCGAACTCGGCAAGCAGATCGAGCTGGAGATGCACGGTGCCGACACCGAGCTCGACCGCCAGGTGCTCGACCTGATCAAGGACCCGCT
>NZ_JBEPQT010000058.1:0-14753 GCF_040547985.1 Bradyrhizobium sp. LB14.3 | reverse complement strand
CGCCATCAACCGCTTCGTCGCCGAGACAAACGCCGATCCCAAACCCTTCGTATGGACCGCCGATCCAAAGCGCGTCCTCGCCGCTGTCAAACGCGTGAAACAAGCGTTAGAGTCGCTCCACTAGCGGCGGAGTGGATCTAAGTTCGCAGCACTGTTTTTCCATTCTTGATGACGATTGCGCCTCGCTTAGCTACACGGGCCTCGAACGAGATCACATTTTTGTCCTGCCAGAGATCGACTGTGATGGTCTCCCCCGGAAACACGGGCGCCGAGAAGCGTGCTTCGTGACTCAGGATCTTCGTGGGATCGTAACCGCAGAACGCCTGCAGCACAGCCCAGCAAGGGATGCCGAATGTGCACGGGCCATGCAGGATGGGGCGTGGAAAGCCGGCCTGCCTGGCCATTTTGGGATCTGAGTGCAGTGGATTAAGGTCGCCGTTTAAGCGATAAAGCAGCGCCTGGTCCGGCCGGGTATCTAAAGCGATCGCTAGGTCTGGCTTGCGCGTTGGGACAAGGTGCGGTTCCGGCGCGCCCTTCGATGGCCCACCGAAGCCACCATCGCCGCGAGCGAAGTTTGAGCCGGTGAGCGTGGCGACCTTTTCGCCACTTTCGTCGATCCACACTGTCTCGTCGACGACGACGGCGCCCTTATCCTTACCCTTGTCATAGGCGCCGAGCGTGCGGCTCGTGGCCGTGAACGTACCCAAGGACGGCAACGGCCTATGCAACTCGACCCTCTGCTCACCGTGCACCAGCATCAGCCAATTCAAGCGGCTGATCCGAAGGCCTACTTCCTGGTTCGGCGCCGGCTCGGAGTTTCCTCCCCTGCCGGACGCCAGCACTGCGACCGCAGTCGGCAAGACCTTGATATCCTTCTCATAGACGAATGGCAGTTCACGTTCGTCCATTGGGTTGCGCCCCATACCGATACCAAGCGCGTACAGCACCACGTCCTTGTGGCCATAGGTGAAGGTGCGAGGCTCGTTTTTCTGCTCCAGGATGTCAGGATAATAAATCGGCATGAAATATCCGCGAACGTTGGTCGTAGTATTAGATTTGGTTCTCTTGCGCCAAGTGAAGCGTTGATGCCCGGTGGAAGCCTGATACGTGCGATTGATCATTTCATAGCAGCGAAGAGGACTTGACGCAGGTCCGTCGGACGCGCCGCAAGAATGAGGCTTCTCCAGGCACGCCCCTTAAGTCTTCATAGGGAGCCGCTTCAGGTCCGCCGGGAAGAACACCGAAGACGCGTGTGCAGCCACTTCTTCCGCCGTGTAGTTCCCTTTGGGATGAAACCCCGCACTCGTCAGCATCTTAATTTCTGCGATCTCTTCGCCCGACACAGCGAGGACCTTGCCCGAATGGTCCGCCGCCAACTCGGAGGCCATGAAGAGCACGCCTGGAGCAACGTTCTCGGGACTAAGAATGGGATCGGGGTCGCCGTCCTGGAAACCGGGCACGTCTGCCCACATCCGCGTAATCGCGTTGGGTGCCACGCCCATGACGCGAATGCCGTACTTGCGGCCCTCCATGGAGAGAACTCGTATAAAGCCATAGATTCCGGCTTTGGCCGCCCCGTAGTTGGCTTGCCCGAAATTCCCGAATAGTCCCGACGTCGAGGACGTCATAATTATTACGCCTGGCCGAGCGTTGCTCCTGAGCCACCTCCAAACTGGCAGCGTGCAGCAGTAGGTGCCTTTCAGATGAACCTTGACAACGACATCCCAGTCCTCCTCGGAGATGTTGGCAAATGTCCGGTCCCTCAAGATGCCTGCATTACAGACTAGGATGTCAATTTGCCCAAAAGCATCAATCGCAGTCCGGAGGATGTTTTCTCCGCCGGCTGGAGTGGATACGTCGTCCCCATTTGCAACGGCGCGCCCGCCTGTCGCTATGATCTCGGACACTACGTTTTCAGCAGCGGCGCTCGTGCCGGACCCGTCGAGCGTGCTGCCAAGGTCGTTGACGACGACGGCCGCTCCCTCTTTAGCGAACAGCTTTGCGTAAGCCTCACCGAGCCCACCGCCGGCTCCGGTAATAATTGCCACCTTGCCTTTCAAGAGTCCCATCCCATCCTCCTCAAATCTCTGCATTGCGAGCACTGCCGGGTTGCCGAAAGAGGGTTGGTTCGGACCTAACAACACTCGCATCGCGAAATGCGAGCTAGTGAGTCTTTGCTGCAGCAACGTAACTGTCGCATTTTATCGCTCCGCAAGTGCCAGTCGGTGCGCTTCTCGGCCGAAGTACTGAAACTCGCACCGGTCGGGCACAAGCACAGGCTCGGTTGAACCAGCGGCAATGCCATATCGCCGCGAGGGCACAAATACCGCCTGAGCTCTCGCCGTCACTCTCCTGCAGCTACATCTTCGAAATAAACACCAGCTAGGTTTAGCCTTCGAGCGACTTCATGCGGGCGATACGCTCGTCGCGCAATTGGGTACGGCGCACCTTACCTGCCTCGTCACGCAAAGGCTCCTCAACGAATTCGATAGTGCGGGGACGCTTGTAAGTCACCAGCTTCTCAGCGAGATGCGCCAGCAGCCCCTCGGTATTTAGCCCCGGTCGAGCCTGAACAATGGCGTGAATGGACGAGCCCAAGTCCTCGTGGGGCAAGCCGATCACAGCGCTCGACAACACCAGCGGGTGCTCATCGACAGCCGCCTCGACCTCGGCGGGATATACGTTGGCGCCACCCACCAGGATCATGTCGGTACGCCGGTCAGCGAGGTACAGGTATCCGTCCGCGTCGAAATAGCCGATGTCGCCGAGGCTTTCCCAACCGCCAGGCAGGGCACGGGCCGTCGCGCCACGGTAATGGTAGGAAGGCTGGGAGCCTTCGCCGCGGCGCATGTAGACCTCACCGACTGTGTCCGGTGGCAGCTCATTTCCGCCGGTGTCGAAGACCTTCATTTCACCCACGGCTACGCGGCCAACTGAGCCGCGATGATCAAGCCACTCGCGTCCGGTGATGGTAGTCCAAGCTTGGCTTTCGGTGCCGCCATAGAGCTCCATGATCACGTCGGGCCCAAACCAGTCGATGAAGGCCTCCTTGAGCCAAGGCGGACAGGGCGCAGCCAAGTGCCAGAGAGTCTTGAGTGACGAGATGTCGTAGCGAGCCCGCACCTCCTCAGGCAGCCGCCATATGCGGCTCATCATCGTGGGGACCAAATAGATCCAACTCGCCCTCCGCCGCTCGATTTCTGCGAGCACACCTTCAGCGTCGAATCGTGGCATAAGAACCAAATGGCCACCCTGAGTTATCGCATCCAAGGCGCACCCGAAGGGGCCATTGTGGTAGAGCGGTGCAGGAATCAGAGCCGCTTCGCCTGGCCGGAAGCGCCAGCCGCCCGGATCATCAGTCGGCTCGGCCGACGTGAGGCCGGGCAACGCGGATAGAATGAGCTTCGGCCTCCCTGTCGAACCGCCGGAAGTCGCGGCCTGCTTCACTGGAGCGACACGTGGCTCGAACGGCCGGTCATCATCTGATAACGCGAGCAGGTCGCTGACTGTGACACGTCGGCGGTTAGTTTCCATACCCGGAAAGGCGATCACGACCGGCGGATCGGCCAGGTCGATAATGGCTTGCAACTCGGCACTCGGCAGTCGGAAGGACACAGGTTGGGGAGACGCGCCCAGCTTCCAGACGCCCCAGCAGGCTTCGATGAAGTCGACACTGTTGGGCAGACCTATGGTAACGAGGTCGCCGAGCTTGACGCCCAGCTTTTGCAGCGCCCGTGCGATTCGGTTCGCTCTCGCCTCCAACTGCCTGCACGAGAGGCTGATCTCGCCGCAACTAACTGCCGGCGCGTCCGGCGTCGCCTGAGCACGTCGATACAACTTCTCGCCAAATGGGATCATGTCTCCAACCATTTCCGTCCGACCTCGCCCTCACTCGAGCCGCGCGACCTGCGCTTACCATTGGCATGCTGCCCCGAGGCTATAGCTCACGTGCATAGAAGAAAAACGCCAAGTTCAGGCGATATAGCGCTCACATCAGGCGGGCTTCTGTTCTTTCATGCAGAAGCTCACCACTCGAAACCAGTATGTAGCGTTTGGGCGCACCAAGGCAATCCGCGATTGAACAGCCGTTCTGCCGCGCGGAAGCGAAGCTGTTCAGAACTATCTTGTCGGCTCTCGAAGGACGTGAGTTGGCTCGAAGCGGACAAGCCAGCTTCTGTATCGTACTGAGGCATTGTCCAGATGCAGGTGGGTTATCTAGCGCCCGTCTTGCACATCGTCGACGCGTACGCAGGTGCCGGTCACGAAGTCGGATGATGGCGAGACCAAGAACAGCAGCGTGCTGTCGAGTTGCGCCGGGTTACCGATGCGCGGCCGCGGAAATCCCTTCGTTATGTCGCCCACGCGTTGCAGCATGCCATCCATCATTTCAGACGAGAACGCACCCGGCGCGATCGCGTTGACATTGATGTTGAATTTCGCCCATTCGACGGCAAGGGCTTCGCTCATACGGACGACTGCGGCCTTGCTGATCGAATAGAGGGCAGCCCCATTGCCTCCATAGGAGTAGGCCGAGGAGGACGCGATGTTGACGATGCGGCCGGGAAGCTTTGCTGCAATCAATCGCCGCGCGACCTCGCATGACAGCACATAGGGCGCTCGAACATTTGTGTCTAGCACGCGATCAATCAGCTCTATCGGCATCTTGGTAGCGTGCTGCGCGTCGGGAATACCCGCATTGTTGACTAGAATTGTCACCGAACCAAGTTGGCGCTCTGCTTCCGCTACAACCCTGATCAGCTGTTCGGCATCGGTCACATCGAGCTGCAGCGATATGGCCTTGCCGCCGGCCACGTTGATCTCCGTGGCAGTGCTCTCAAGTCTCTCGATCCGCCTTGCCACCAGCGCCACCTGTGCCCCGCATCGTGCGAGTGCCTTGGCAAATCTGACGCCGAGCCCTGAAGATGCTCCGGTTACGAGTGCGGTCTGTCCCGTCAGATCGATAGAAAAGTTCGGCAGTGGGAAATCCATAGCACTTACCTTTTTCAAGACGCCGGTTAGTCGGGATCGTCTGCACGCGGACATGGGTCAGCACTCGGAAGCAGCGCAAATGCACGCAGCAACCCACGAGCAGAGACTGGCTGGGTGACATTGGTCCGCGACCATCGTGATTGAGCTTATGACGTCGCCTTCACGCTCGCTATAGACATCCTGCTCATCAGGTCCGAGGGAGACGGCGAGGACGGAGAATGTCCTCGCCGCTGCTTCTTCCGTTCAGCCTTACTTGGCTAGCCAGGCTGTAAAGCGCTGGCGGAGCTCATCGCCCTTCTCGCTCCAAAAACTCGCCCCGATCCGGAAAGCATTACTCATATGGTTATTCGGAAGATGAGGCTGAACCGTCGCATCGACGAGCGCTATCGCATCCTTATTGGTGGGGCCATAGGCGGTATTGTTTACCACGCCAGCTTGCGCCTGAGGCGTACTGGCAAACGCGATGAATTTGTACGCATCGTCCAATCGCGGCGTGCCCTTGGGAATTATCCATGCGTTGCCGTTCAATACCGCGGCGTCCCACATGATCTCGAAGTGCTTGCCGGAGTTCTTGACTGCATCATAGACACGACCGTGCCAGGCGTCAGTCATGACGACCTGACCATCGGCGAGAAGCTGCATCGGCTGTGCACCAGCCGTCCACCAAACGATCTCCTTTTTGATCGTGTCGAGCTTTTTGAAAACGCGATCAATTCCCTCTGGCGTGTTGAGCACCTTGTAAACATCTTTTGCGGGCACGCCGTCGGCGATCAATGCCCACTCGACGGGCGCGCTCTTGTATAATCCCCTTTTGCCCGGGAATTTCTTGAGATCGAAAAAATCGGCGATCGTCCTCGGCCCGTTCGGAAGCTTATCCCTGTCATAAACAACGACGGTTGCAGAGTCGATGACGGGGACCCCGCACTCCGTGTAGTCACCCTCGAACTTGTCCCGGTCGAGGCCGAGCCTCTTCCAGTCGATGGTCTCAATGGTCCCCTCAGCGCACAGTTGCTGGATTTGCGATTCGCTGGCGTAGACCACGTCCCAGCTCACGGTCTTGGTCTCGACCATGGCGCGGATCTTGGCGTTGCTGTAGTCGTACTCGGCTTCGTTGATCTTGATCGCGCTCGCCTTTGAGAATGGATCGAAAATGACCTTACGCAGGACCTGCTGGAAGGACCCGCCTCCGGCCGTGACCGTGAGTTGATCGTCCGCAACGGCGGGCGTTGCTGCGAACATGCCCACTGTCAGGCCGACGACGGCCAGGCTATTCGCGATCATCAGTGACGTTCTCATCATTGCTCTCTCCCCTCTATGCCACCCCCAAGATGAAGGCAGCGCTGCCAAAGTCTCAGCCGGGCCCTGCTCGGCAGGGCCGTGGTCGTCAATCAAGGCGCATCGAGCACCCGACAATCCTCAGTGTTCCAGCCGATGGTGATCATCGCACCGGGTCGACCTGCACCGCCCCTTCCGAATTCGGCATGACGAAATCATCGTGACCGCAGAACGTAACGCGGGCGGGCACGTGATCGCCGAGATAGATCACTTCCGCAACTTGTGCGCTGAAGACATTGGGCAGCGAGCCTGGCGCAGGGTTCAACTTCACCCGCTCGGGCCGCAACGACAGCACCGTCGACCCGCCAACTGCGTCAATATTAACGGCGAGCGCCTGCACATTGCCGGCGCCCGGAATCTCCACATCGCAGCTCGCGCCGTTTATCGCCACCATATTGCCAGTCAGTCGGTTGTTCTCGCCAATGAATTGGGCGACGAAGGCTCTGCGGCCGCTCGTAGAGTTCGGCAGGCGCTGCGAGTTGCTGGATGACACCATCATCGAAAACGGCGATCCGGTCCGACATCGTTAGCGCCTCGCCCTGATCGTGCGTGACATAGACCATGGTGACGCCGAGATCCTCGTGGATATGCTTGATCTCGAGTTGCATGTGCTCGCGCAATTGCTTGTCGAGCGCGCCGAGCGGTTCGTCCATCAGAACGAGCTTGGGATCAAAGACGAGCGCGCGTGCCAGCGCGACGCGCTGCTGCTGGCCACCGGAAAGCGGGCCCGGCCGCCGCCCGCCATAGGCACCAAGACGAACCATGTCGAGCGCCCGCTTGATCTTCGCTTCTCGCTCCAACTTCCCAAGCTTGCGAACCTTCAGCGGGAAGGCGAGGTTCTCCTCCACGGTCATATGCGGAAACAGCGCGTAATATTGAAATACCATCCCGATGTCCCGTTTGCGCGGCGGCATGTTGCTGATCGAGCGCCCGCCAGCAGGACCGAGCCATAGGTGGGCGCCTCGAAGCCGGCAAGCATCATCACGGTAGTCGTCTTGCCGGAGGCAGATGGCCAGCATCGTCAGAAACTCACCCCCGAGCGATATCCAGATTGAGGTTCTTAACGACCAGCTTTTCGCCGTCGTAGGTCTTCTGAACCCCAGAAAATTCCACAAAGGCATTGTTCGCTGGCATCCATCCTCTTCCCTTGCATAAGGCGCTATCGGTTGGTCCACCGTTTCCTCACCTTCATTGTTTACCTGCGGTCTGGTGGCCAGCAGCAAAGTCTTCTTCAGAAAAAATGTACGCCCTGACAGCGATGGTTTTCGTCGATATGGCCTACGAAGAGCTGAAATTCCGCGCGATTCACGGCAAGCGTGAGGTTTCCGTCGACGATGGTGTTGAACCTAAGCGTGCGTGACTGTTTGGCGCCTTTGCAGATCATCCTGCTCTTTGACAGGGAAGTTGCTCGCTCAGGGCGACGCGAGCGTGCTAAGCGGGTAAGTCTTATCAGCCCTTATAACGACTCCTGAAGTAGTGTTAATCACTCATACCGTTGTGAGGTCGCTGCGATGCGGTCTCAAGCGCAGAGCGCTCGACGCAACTATCATTTCCATGTGTTATGAAGCAAGCGCATGTGTCTCAGCCGCCGGGGAGAGACCTGCGAAGCTCTCGCAGTCCCGGCGCTCCCATCGTTGCGGCGCCGGTTGTCTATTCTGTGTAGGATCGCTGCTCGACCTTCCGCTCCGTGCTTGGCCTCAGAGATACTGTATGGGTCGGCCGTAGTCGGCCCATTGTTTCACGAGCCTTCGCGGCGACTCCTCGACTGCAGACAGAGGAGCGAAGGCGATAGCATTTGAGCCGAGCGAGTCGATCGGTTACTACTAACGTACAGCAAAGAGAGGAACGGGGGCTTGCGGCGCGGCGGCCTTGAATACCACCTTGCCCCTCGTACCTATCGACAGTGTGGCCGGATCTGCGTCGACCACATTGGTCAACATGATGAGCCCTTCCGTGAGCGCCACATAAGCGAGCACGTAGGGCTCGTTGCCCATGCGGTTTACAGAAAAGGAGTAAATCTCGCCCTCGCCCGAAGATTCCTGCCAGTCGATATCGATCGATAGACAATGTGGGCAGATACCTCGCGGGTACCAGTGGGCCCTATGACACTGCTGGCATCGTGGCAGCACGAAACGGCCATTAGCAGCTGCCTCCCAAAAAGGCTTAGTCTCTGGACTGTGTGCTATAAAGTCTATGCCCATCATTGGTGATTACTCCCGTTCAAGGATGAGGGTGGCGCTACTGTGGCGCGTCCCCATCAGCCACCCCGTGCCATGTGCCAGCGCCAGCGCGCAATCCCTGACCTGAACGGCGGGATGGGCCTCGCCTCGCAACTGGCGGACCGCCTCGATCACCTTGGTGATTCCGCCACGCATCGCTGGATGATTGCTGCAGAGACCGCCGCCATCTGTGTTGAAAGGCAGCCGGCCAACACCGGAGATTAGGTTTCCGTCGGCAACAAACCGGCCGCCGTGGCCTTTCTCGCAGAACCCGAGATCCTCCAGCGCAATGAGGACGGTGATGGTGAAGCTATCATAAATTGAAGCGTAGCGGATATCGCTTGGCTTCACGCCAGCCTCGGCAAATGCGACGGTTCCGGACTGCCTGGCCGCCGAAGCGGTAAGCTCGACTGCACCTGCAGATTGTCCCTGGATGCCCTCGCCTGACCCGATCACCTTCACCCGCGGACGCTTGAGACTCTTTGCGATCTCTGAGCGTGTCACTACAACGGCTCCGCCGCCATCGCTGATGACGCAACAGTCAAGTCGATGCAAAGGGTCAGACACCATTGGAGACGCCAGCACATCTTGAATGGTGACCACCTTGCGGAGCATGGCGTGTTGGTTGTGCTGCGCATGGTGAGAGGCGGCAACTTTGATCCAGGCCAGCTGCTCGCTAGTAGTGCCATATTCATACATGTGACGACGTGCGCACAAGGCGTAGATATCCAGGAGGCTTTGCCGAAGGGGCCGTTCCCACAACAAATCTGGCTGAGTAACGTCGGGCTGGAAATTGACGGGTGCGCTGCGAGGCCTTCCAGCCAACGTGACCAAGGCCACGTTGCATTTGCCGGCCGCAATAGCTTGCGCAGCGTGGGCAATGTGCTGCAAAGGGGCGGAACCGCCAATGTCGGTGAAGTCGCAATGTCGCACCTTGAGATTCAGGAAGTCGACCATCGAGACGGGGCGGAAGCCGGGTTCATCGCCGGCCGAAAAGTAGCCGTCGACGTCGTCTTTGGTCAACCCAGCGTCGGCAAGTGCCCCAGCAGCACATTCGGCGTGCAGTTGCGCGACTGACTTGTCGGGTGCTTTACGCGTGGGATGTTCATACGCACCGACGATATAGGCTTGTTCATCGCGAAGCATCGCGTTGCTATTCCTTTGTTTAGTGAGGGGCCATGGTGTCGATATCGCACTTTCAGGTCTGGGAATGGCTATGTGAGAGAGGCGAAGACCTTGCCTTGTATCGCCAACCGCTTGAGGAGCGATGACGGTTCCAGTGAGGGATCGTTGGTCTGCTTTGCATGGAACGCGAGGCGGTCGACGATATGCTTCAGCCCGACCTGATCGGCCCAATACATCGGCCCACCACGATAGACCGGCCAACCAAAGCCATAGAGCCAGACCACATCGATGTCGCCGGGTCTGGCGGCAATCCCTTCTTCGAGGACGCGAGCGCCCTCATTGACGATCGAGTACATCATGCGCTCGAGAATTTCTTCGTCGCTGATGGCTCGGCGCTTGCGGCCCAACCGGATGAGCGTCTCATCGATCAGTCTCTCGACATCAGGGTCCGGAATTGGCGCGCGCGAGCCGGACTCATATTTGTACCAGCCCTTGCCGGCCTTCAGACCAAACCGGCCTGCCTCGCAAAGGGCATCGGAGATCTCCGATTTAAGGCCCCGATCTTTGCGCGAAAGCCAGCCAATATCTAAGCCTGCCATATCGCCCATGACGAACGGACCCATCGGCATGCCGAATTTCGTCAGAACTGCGTCGATCTGATGCGGCAGCGCACCCTCGAACAACAGCCTATCTGCCTGCTTGAAAGCTGGATCGTACATGCGATTGGCGACGAAGCCATGGCAGAGGCCGACGACAACCGGCGCCTTGCCAATTTGGCGGGCCATCGATACCGCGGTCATCAGCGCGTCCGGTGCGGTTCGCGGTCCCCGCACGATCTCGCACAACTTCATCACATTGGCAGGCGAGAAGAAATGCATGCCAAGTACGTCCTGCGGACGATCGGTGACCGAGGCGATCTCGTCAATGTCCAGGTAGCTCGTGTTGGAGGCGAGGACCGCACCTTGCTTTGCGTACTTTGCGAGTTGTGCGAACACCTCCTTCTTGACGGCCATGGTCTCGAAAACCGCTTCGATGACGAGGTCCGCATCCTGCGCGTTGCTGAGGCCTACCGCGGGGTTGATAAAGGCCATGCGTTGCTTGGGAGCGTCGGCCGGGATGCTGCCACGCGCGGCCGATGCTTCCCAGGTCCTCTGAATGGTACCCAAACCACGCTTGAGCAGTTCGTCTGTGCTCTCAATGAGGGTCACAGAAACGCCAGCATTGGCGAAGGACATAGCGATGCCGCCGCCCATGGTGCCACCCCCGATAACCGCGACACGTTCAATCTGTCGTGGCATCGTCCCTTCGGGGAGCCCTGAAAGTTTGTTCGCAGCGCGCTCAGCGAAGAACGCATACCGTTGTGCCTTGGACTGATCACTTCCGAGTAGCTTGTCGAAGCCTTCGAGCTCCTTTTTAAGCCCCTGTTCGAACGGCAGGTCGATCGCAGCGCGGATGGCATCGGCGGCGGCGAACGGCGCTTCCAGCCCGCGCGCCCGCTTGGTCATCAAGGCGACTGCGCTGGTGAAAATCGAGCGGTCGGCTTTTGCCGCGGCGAGCTTTGAGTCATCGTTGCGGAGCTTGCGGACTGGCAGCCGCTCGATCAGAACCTTGCGGGCAAAGGCTTGCCCACCAGCCGCTGAAGTTTCCACTATCTCCGAGATGAGGCCACTATTCAGTGCTTCTCGCGCAGTGATCGGGTCACCCCCCACGATCATCTTTACTGCAAGCTCTGGCCCAACGGCGCGGGGGAGGCGTTGCGTTCCGCCCCCGCCGGGCAGAAGGCCCAGCTTGACCTCAGGCAGACCGAGTTTGGCGTCCTCAGTCGCGACCCGGAAATGGCAAGCCAATGCGACTTCCAGCCCTCCCCCGAGCGCATTGCCGTGGATGGCAGCGACAACCGGCTTCGGCGAGTCCTCAATGGCCGCCATGAATTCGTCCCACGATGGTCGTTGGGGCGGCTTGCCAAATTCGGTGATGTCCGCCCCCGCGATAAATGTGCGGCCGTCACAGGTCAGAACGATCGCCTTCACTTTCGGATCAGCGACCGCTAGGTTCATGCAACGCAATATACCACCGCGGACCGCAGCACTTAGCGCATTCACGGGAGGATAGTCGATTGTGATAGTGGCGATGACATCATGATGTCCGAGTTTCACGGGCTCACCCATGCGGCACTTCCTCGCTTTGTGTTCCATTTTCTTGTCCATCAATCAGTCCTCCCAACGATGCGAGCCGCCGGACGTGATGGTCTGCATCTCCTAACAACGTGTCGATCATCGTGACCCGCTTGAAATAATGGCCGACGCTGTATTCCATTGTCATGCCGACGCCGCCATGCAACTGAATCGACTGCTGGCCGATCAATTTCGCTGACTGCCCGATTTGGACCTTCGCCGCTGAAACCGCTCGAGCGCGCTGCGTCGCATCCTTTTCGGCTACCATCATCGCGGCGTACATCGCCATGGAGCGGGACTGCTCAAGTTCGACGAACATATCGACCGCACGGTGCTGAAGCACTTGGAACGAACCGATGGTTTTCCCGAATTGCTGGCGCGTCTTCAGATAGTCGAGTGTGATCGATTGCATTTTTGCAAAGCAGCCGACGGCTTCGGCGCAAACTGCTGCGACCGCCTCGTCCGCGACCTGCGAAATGACTGGAAATGCGCCCGCGGGATCTCCAATCACATCGGTGGACTCAACGCGCACATTCTCGAGACTGATTTCTGCCGCATGCAGACCATCCTGTGTTCGATACCTGCGGCGCATGAGGCCCGGCGCCGCGGCGTCGACGATGAAGAGGCCTATCCCGTCCTGTTCCCGCGGCCCTCCAGCCGTTCTCGCAGACACAATGATCTTGTCGGCCGTATCACCATGAAGAACAAGGCCTTTGGCACCGCTGATCAACCAACCGTCGCGGTCTTTCTTCGCCTGTGTCTCTACTTGGAATAGGTCGTAGCGCGATTGTGGCTCGGTGTATCCGAAGGCAAGCTTCATGCGGCCTTGCGCAAGCGCCGGGATGAGTTTGGTCTTTTGCGCCTCGTTTGCCCCATGCCGCAGAATGCCGCCAGCGAGGACTACGGTCGCGAAATAAGGCTCAAGGATCAACGCCTGGCCAAAGCTCTCCATGATGATCATCATCTCGACGGCCCCGCCGCCGAAGCCGCCGTGAGCCTCAGAAAACGGCAGCGCCAAAAGCCCAAGTTCGGCATAGCGCGTCCACATGGTCTCGCTAAAGCCCACCTTTTCATTCTGGTACTTGCGCCGATGGTCGAAGCCGTAACTTTCGACCATCAGGCGCTCAACGCTGTCCTTGAGAAGCCGCTGCTCCTCTGAAAGATCAAAGTCCACCGGTAAACTCTCCTGAATGCGGGCCGTGTTAGCCCCCCTAAAGCCCCGCCTCGAACAGGCGTGCGCCTCGCCTCCTCGATCGACAAAGATCGTCAGAGGCCGAGGATCGCCTTGGCAATGATGTTTTTTTGGATTTCGTCAGAGCCGCCGTAAATCGAGACCTTTCGGACATTGAAATAGGCGGGCGCGATCGCCGCGGCCCAATCCGGACCAATCGGCGGAGTGTTATGGGTCTGGTTATCGTCGTCCGATAGGTAGGGCTGTGCATAGGGCCCGACGACGTCCATCAAAAGTTGGGCTGTCGTCTGCTGGATCTCCGACGCCTTAATTTTCAGGATAGCGCTCGCGGGGTCTTGGGTAGTGCTTCGGTGTTTGGATGCATTAGCCACCACCCGGAGTTGCGTCATCTCCAATGCCTTTAGGCGAACCTCAAGAGCCGCGACCTTTTCGCGGAAGGCGACCTGGTCCATCAGCCGCTCATGCCCGACACGGCATAGCGCGGCGAGTGTCTTGATGCGCCTGACACGCTCTTTGGAAGATCCAATACTAGCGATGCTGAACCGCTCGTTGCCAAGGAGGAACTTGGCATAGCCCCAGCCTTTATTTTCCTCGCCAACAAGGTTTTCGGCGGGAACGCGGACGTTGTCGAAGAAAACTTCGTTGACTTCATAGCTACCGTCGATCAGTTGGATTGGGCGCACGGTAATTCCGGGCGACTTCATGTCGATCAGCAGGAAGGAAATACCCAATTGCTTCTTAACATCCGGATTGGTCCTGACGAGGCAGAAGATCCAGTCGGCATGTTGGGCGAGAGTTGTCCATATTTTCTGGCCATTAACGATGTAGTGGTCGCTTTGCCGCACAGCCCGCGTCTTGAGCGAGGCGAGGTCGGAACCTGCGCCAGGCTCCGAGAAGCCCTGGCACCACCAATCATCTCCGTTTGCAATGCGTGGCAGGTAGTACTTCTTGTGCGCCTCGGTGCCGAAAGTATAGATCACGGGGCCCACTAAGGACGTACCAAAGTCCGGCAATCCTTTCACCGGATAGGTTTGCAACTCTTCACCGAATATATACAGCTGGGCTGGCGTCCAATCGGTTCCGCCATATTCTCTGGGCCAGTCAGGCACAGCCCAACCCTTCTTGTGCAGAATGCGCGTCCAAGCCACCATCTCGTCTCTGGACAGACCAATTCCCTCAATTAGCTTACGGCGCGTCTCCGGGGGGACGCTGTCGCGCAGAAAGTGACGCACCTCTTCGCGGAACGCCTGCTCTTGCTTTGTGAACGCGATATCCATTCGATTTGTCCTGAGAGGATTCTGTTTCAGCCGTAGTTCCGTTGCAGTTATTGGACCCAAAATATGAGCCGCCATAGACACAACGATCAAAGCGAGGGAGTGCGGCCCCTGCTCATTTGGGTGGCCCGCGAGCCACCCAGCAAAGTCTCTGCTAAGGTTAGGCAGGCCGTGATGACAGGAGAGGTAAACTGGACCGATGCATAAAGGCTGCAAAAGACCGCCTGCTATTGGAGAAATTCTGCAAAACGAGCGTTTCCGTGACATGGAGCCTACGGCTTGCTCCAGGCCAAAAACGAGCTAACCAGGTGCTATTTGTGGGCCTGATCATCACGCCCAAATGCGACAACAGAGCCGGCTTCGCAAATTTGAACAGGTCGCTAAGTGGAGTTTCTGCCTGAAGGCGGCGATAATCGCCGTGAACAGGAGAGACTATGAGCAGACG
>NZ_JBEPQT010000057.1:0-15206 GCF_040547985.1 Bradyrhizobium sp. LB14.3 | reverse complement strand
GCGGCGTCGGAGCTGGCCGGGGTTGCGGAGACGGCGCGAGCGCGGGTTGTTTGATCGTCGTCGCGGCTTTTAAAGCGCCAGCTGTCGTTACCGGTCTCGACGATATCGCAGTGATGAGTCAGACGGTCGAGCAGCGCGGTCGTCATCTTGGCATCGCCGAACACGCTCGGCCACTCGCCGAATGCCAGATTGGTGGTGACGAGGACGGAGGCGCGCTCATAAAGCCGGCTGATGAGGTGGAAGAGAAGCTGACCGCCGGACTGGGCAAAGGGCAAATATCCGAGCTCGTCCAGGACAATGAAGTCCATGCGGGTTAGGTGCTCGGCAAGCCGGCCCTGTCGCCCGTTGCGGGTCTCGGTCTCGAGGCGGTTGA
This sequence comes from Bradyrhizobium sp. LB14.3, assembly GCF_040547985.1. Lineage (NCBI taxonomy): Bacteria > Pseudomonadati > Pseudomonadota > Alphaproteobacteria > Hyphomicrobiales > Nitrobacteraceae > Bradyrhizobium > Bradyrhizobium sp. LB14.3. The sequence continues at coordinate 14,833 of NZ_JBEPQT010000057.1, read as the reverse complement.
CGAGGTCGACCACATTATAGAAGCGGCCACGAGCGCCGGATCGGATGCAGCTTCGCGCGATAGCAATGGCCAGATGGGTCTTGCCGGTGCCCGTTCCGCCGACCAGGACGACGTTGCGTTGCTGGGCGATGAAGCCGCCGCCGGCGAGATCATTGACAAGCGTCTGGTTGATCGGCGTGCCGTCGAACTGGAAGTCGGCGATGTCTTTGGCAAGCGGCAACTTGGCGATGGTGAGCTGGTATTTGATCGAGCGGGCCTGCTTCTCGTTGATCTCGGCCGAGAGCAGATCGCCGACGATGTGCTGGGGTTCGTGCTGGCGCTTGACGGCGGTCGCCATGATCTCGTCGAACGCGGCCTTCATGCCGTAGAGCTTAAGCTCGCCCATGAGATCGAAGATTTGGGTTCGTTCCATCAGTTTGTCCTCCGGAGGTTGTCCGGCGATCGGCGCATGGCGGAGCGTCAACGCAGCCGGCGTCATGATGTTGGCCGGTGGGGCCGGTTCACGTTGCCGGGCCAGGATGTTGAGAACGACATCGGCGGAATGGACGCCGTGACCGAGCGCTTCGGCACAGGCGGCTTCCACCGCCGGTAGGCCGTCAGTCAGCACCGCATTGAGGATATCAACCATCTGTCGATTGCCATCGTCGACACCGGCGAGTTTGCGTCGCACACGCTCAATCGCTGCGGGCAGTACCCAGTCCTTGAAGGGAGCGCCATTACGCAAGGCACCGGGCTTGCGCACCAGCACGGGCACATAGTGCCAGGGGTCGTAGACCGTCTCGCCGCGACCGAATGATCGCGGATGTTCGGCAACGACCCGGCCGTCCTGGCGGATCACGATGCGGTCCGCATAAGCCTGGACCTCAATGGGCCGCCCGACCGCGCTTGCCGCAACCGAGTACTTGTTGTTGTCGAAGCGCACCAGACAGGTCTTCGAGACCGAGGCCGGCACGGCATGGAAGCCATCGAACCGACCTGCATAAGGCACGAGATTGGGTCGCTCGGCCTCGAAGATCTCCCAGACAGTCCGGTCGGCGAACTCTGGATGCCGATGAGCCTTGGCGTAGGCGATACATTTATCGAGCAACCAGGCGTTCAGCTCGTCCAATGTCTTGAAGCGCAGCCGCGGGGTGAAGAAGCGTTCGCGGACCAACCCGACCTGGTTCTCGACCTGTCCCTTCTCCCAGCCCGACGCTGGCGTGCAGGCAACCGGATCGACCAAATAATGGCTACACATCTGCAGGAAGCGCCGATTGTAGAGGCGGCCTTTACCGACAAAGATCGTCTCCACCGCCGTCTTCATGTTGTCGTAGATGCCGCGCCGGCAAGTCCCCTTGAACAGTGCGAACGCCCGGTCGTGGGCGTCAAACACCATCTCCTGCGTCTCGCGCGGATAGGCCCGAACAAACAGCATCCGACTGTGGCAAAGCCGGACATGCGCCGCCATCACGACCACCGTGGTCCCGCTCAACAGGACGACTTCGTGGCTCCAGTCAAACTGGTAGGCTTCGCCGGGCGCAAAACTCAACGGCACATAAGCTGAGGTCGTCGAGGCGCCACGCTCTCGGCTCCACCGCCGCGCATAGCGACGAACCGCGTCGTAGCCGCCGGCATATCCGAGGCCGCGAAGCTCTTCGTACAAACGGATCAGCGTCAGCCGTTCGCGCGTCGTCTTGCTCTCGTTCGCCGCCAGCAACCGGTCAAGCTCGGCACTCCACGGGCCCATCTTCGGAAGCGGCTGCGTCTCTCGCTCGTACCGGAACTCCGTCGCCTCCGAACGGATGACCTTGCGGACCACCTTGCGCGATAAGCCAAGCTCCCGGCAGATCGCCTTGATGCGCTGACCATGAACAAAATAGGCGCGACCGATCTTCGCAATCGTCTCCACCACCAGCATCCCAACCTCGGCTTCCATGACTTGATGGAAGCCACTGTGGACCCTTGTCCCGGGGTCCCGATTGGATGCCGATTACCCCGAATACGGGGTCCTTACTCCATGCCGAAACACAAAGGTGGTCACGCGGCTGAGCGATGTGCACGAGCGCTCGCGCACAGACCGCTGGGCGGTGTCTGACGCCCCTGGCGATTTCATCAAAACGGAGCTTAAGGGGATTGTCGGTCTGCGATTGCAAATTACACGCCTCAATGGCACGCGGAAGATGAGCCAGAACCGCAACGCGGCGGATCGCGCCGGTGTCATCGAGGGGCTATCGAAGAGCGACCGTGACCAAGACCGTCGTGTGGCTCACCTCATGACGAACCCGGACGACGTATTGTGACGCGGTATCACTGGATTTTCTCCATATCCTCGACTGCTCTCCTTCTGGACAGCGATGCGACGGCGGCGGTCGGTTCCTGCTCGGGCTTTTACAGATCACAGAAACCATACACGACGCCTCGCCTGCGCGTCACCTATTGCGAGCGGCAGCAGCGGCGCGAGGCCCCGAGGCCAGTCCGGAGAAGAAGAGCGGTACACCGGTTGCAATCCGCGGGCTGCTTCGGGGCGCATGACAGGAATGCTCCGATTGAGATCGGATTCAAGGGGCTGCGCCGGCTCCACTGCTGTCAAAGCAAACCAGTTTAGCACGGAATCTTGCGACTGGCGCTAACTGATCCGCCACACTGAAACTCTGCGCAGCCACGAGCGAAGGTTGCATCTTAAAGTAAATCACCGCATTGAAATCGCCCTTTTCACCCAAACAAAGATGCTTTGGAAGGCGGATTGCCGTCATTCTCTCGAACACTGCGTATGCAGCTTTCACCGTGATTCCGACGCCCTGCAAGTCTCAAGAGACTTGCAGGAAGCCTTCAAAGCGTCTTGAAGCTAACATGGTCAGATTGCAGATCTTCTGACAATTCGCGACAATCTGCGCTCGCTCCAACACTCCCCGATGGGCAGTAAGAAAAGCGAATGTCTCAAATCCGCGAGGTCTCGCCGCTCGCTCTGTCACGATGATCGGGCTCCCGGAGCGCCCTGCTCGATATCGCACTCGAGCCTAAGACGTTGAAGAGACCTGTTCCCACCGATCGACGACGTCCGGCGCAGCCGGCATGCTGAACTGAAAGACGGCCCCGCGAGGATCATTGGCGCCCGTCCACATCCGGCCCCCGTGCGCCTCAATAATAGAATGGCAAATGGCCAGCCCCATGCCCATGCCTTCGGACTTGGTGGTGTAAAACGCCTCGAACACGCGGTCAGCACTGTTCGGATCGAGTCCTGGGCCCGTATCCCGAAAAGTGACCACTACGTTGTTCGAGTCATCTGTCCGCGCACTGATCAGTAACTCGCGGTCACTTTCGTTAATCTCGCTCATGGCGTCGATGGCGTTCGTGATCAAATTGAGGATCACCTGCCGGACCTGGACGCGATCTGCCCGGACGAGCGGCAACGCCTCAGTACGTCGCGTTTGCACCCATACATCATTTTTCGTAAGTTCCGCGCGAACTAGGGCCAGCACCTCTAAGATCAATTCGTCAATTGCGAGCAGCTCAGTTTGCATAGGAGCCTTATTCATAAGAGCGCGGATCCGACGGATCACGTTCCCTGCACGCATACTGTCACGGACAATCAAACCGAAGGTGTGCCGAACTTCTTCCAGATTTGGCGGTTGAGCACCGAGCCAATTTAGCCCCGCCCCCGCATTACTTCTGATCGCGGCAATCGGCTGGTTGACCTCGTGGGCGATTGAGGCGGCCAGCTGTCCCATTGTCGTGATCCGATTGGCGTGTGCCAGCCCCATCAGAGTCTCGCGATATCGTCGTTCGCTTTCACGGGCTTCTGCTTCCGCTCTCTTTCGCTCTGTCAGGTCGAGGACGAAGCCAACACCTTGGTCGTCTCGCGCATCGAATACGGCGAGGCCAATTAGCACCGGCACGCGGCTGCCATCCTTGCGGACATACTCTTTCTCGAACTGCTGAACAGCTCCGGTCCTTTTTGCTTCTCTTCCAGCATTCAGTGTGCGCTCGTGCCATTCTGGCGGTGTAAGGTCGAGACCGTTCACTCGCCTCGCGACGAGATCCTCTCGGTCGTATCCTACCATCGTGAGGAAGGTTTGATTTGCCTCGATGATCTCGCCTCCTTCGCGAATGATAAATATTCCGATGACGTTAGCGTCGAGTAAGCGCCGGATTTTCGACTCCCGTTGCTGAACTTCGCTGTACAACCGGCTGTTTTCCAGCGCTGTCGCAGCTTGCGAGGCAAGCATTTTCAGCACCGAGTTGCGGGCAGCCGAGAATATGCGCGCGGCGAGATTATTCTCCAGATAAAGTACACCGATCAGCTTGCCCTGCGTGATCAGTGGCAAGCAAAGAATAGAACGCGCTTTGCGCTCGCGGATATACGGATCTTCCGCAAATGAAGGCTCGGCGGCAGCGTCTTCGAGAATGACGTTTTCGCGGACGCGTAGGACGAAATGCAGCACGGACTCGGGAAGCGCCATCGGAGTTACGGGCTGTTCATTCACCTTTACAAGCAGCGCATCCGCTACCGTTGTGGCTTCCGCCTCGATCCGTGGCTCGCCTCCATGCAGCAGAATTAACAAACCTCGTTCGGCGCCGGCCTGCTCAATGGCAGTCCGCATAAGCGTGTCGATTAGTTTTTGGAGAACAATCTCGCCGGAAATCGCCTGCGACACTTTTGTCACCGTCGCGAGATCAAGATGCTCAACCGGAGCTCCGATCCTCATTCCATTCATGGCAGGAGTGGTCTCCTCATGGCTGAGATGGGGATTCAGCTCGTCGAGCTGACGCACCTTGCCATCTGCTCCCCAACGAAGGTAGCCGCGCCGCGCGTCCTGCAGGTAAACCCGGGAGATTCTGTCAAAACCGCGCGCAGCATAAAAGCGCGCTGCAAGTTCGCAAGCGATTCCCTCGTGGTGGGCGAAACCGTTACGTGCTGCGGTCTGGATTGAGTGTTCATATAGTCGCATTGCGTCTGCATCCCGGTATTCGAGCCTTGCAATTTCAGCGCCGACCAAGGCAGCCCGATTCTCAAAATTTTCAGGACAATTCGTCGCCCATATCTGCAGCTGTCTGTAATGGGCATCAATGATATCCCAATGCTGCTGTTGTTCGCTTTCGCCTAGCTTGTCGCAGTAACATGAGTGAGACAGCGCACCATAGAAGTGAAGCTCCGCGATCAAGGGCTCCGTCGGCATAGTCCATAATTTGGGCTCCGCCTTGGAGCGAGCATCAACAGCCGCAGCATAATCGCCGGCTAGAAATCGCGCCTGAAGTTTGCGGATCCAGTAGACGGTTTCGCTAGGTGACAGCTCCGGACTCCGTGCCAACGATCGCTCGACGTCTAGCTCGTCAAATTGTTGGTCATCGAAGCAACCGAATGAGCGCGTGAGGCCGCGCATGTTTCTAATGATTGCGAGCTGAGCGGCTACGCCATCAGCAGCAAACTGAACCTTTCTATTCCGTATCGTAGCAAAGCTTTTCTCTACTTCGTTCTGCACCTCTTTCAGGGGATCTCCGGCCATCATCATATTTGAGGTTAGATGAAGCAAGCTGTACGCTTCATAGATGACATCGCCGCTGCTGACCGCAGCTGCGAGCGCTCGCCGAATCAAAACTCGGCCACCTCTTAGGGGCTTCGTCCACGGGATCACGTTGCACCCGAAGGCCAAATAGACGGGAGCCCGAAAGCGGGAGAACTCACCGCGATCAACCAGGTCGCAAGCAAGACGACCAAATTTGTCAGCTGCTTGGTAGTCACCGAAGCGCCCGGCCAAGATTCGGCCTAGCCATGCGTAATGGGCGCAAGAAGCATCAGTGTTGCCGTATTCGAGGCTGATGGTGACAGCTCTGCAGATGACCAAAGCGGATAAATTGGCGTCCGTGAAACCTGCGGGCGGAAGAATCCGCGTCAAGACGGCAAGCGTGGCAAGCGCGGTCTGATCGGTCATTGCAGGCAAACTAGCAAGATCCTCGATTGCGTTGGGCAGCTGCGACCACATCCGCTGATATTCGGCTAATGTTTCCTGGTCCGTCGGATGCTGCGACCACTCGATCCCGACGTCGTGAAGATATTCGAGCCCTGTGAGCACTGCCCGCCCGTGCTGACCGAGCGTCAAGTAAAGATCGACCCGCAAACAGGCGACCGTTGCTCGCTGGGGCCCGTTCAAGGCGCGCTTCGACAGAGCGGACAGGAGGCGCTCTGCAACGTCCAGCTGGCCTACCAAGAATTCGCATTCCGCCCGGCTTGTCTCCAGTGCAAACGCGAGTTCGTGGCGCCTTCGCCAAGAGTGCTCCGCGAGCAGCGCAGCACCGACGGTGAAATATGTGAGTGCCGAGGCGTAGGCCGCCGACGCCCTGGCACGCTGCCCTGCGACCAAATTCAGCTCTGCGAGCTGCTCACGCTCCTGACCGGAGGTAATTAGCGCGACACCTCGATTGAGTTGACTGACGACGTCGAAGATAGCCTCTTCGCGTTTGTGCGCAGGGATGTGTGCCGCGAGCATCCGACCGATCCGCAGATGGGCAGCAGCGCGCGAGGATTCCGGCACCAGCAAGTAGGCCGCCTCTTGAACGCGATCGTGGAGGAAGCGGTAGGCTGTTCCGTGGCGCGCGATCATTTCCTGCCGGATCGCCGGCCACAGGGTGGCATGCACCTGCTCCTGCGAAATTTCGAGCACGATCGCAAGCTCCGCCGTTCCGGCGATGTTGCCGAAACAGGCCAGCTGTTGCAGCGCGTTCTGCGTTTGCTCGGGCAGGCGGATGAGCTTGCCGAGCATCAGATCCACGACGTTCTCGGTGTACGCTTTGGCGTGAATGCGCTCGAGATCCCATCGCCAGCGCGCCGACTCGTGATCGAACGTCAACAGCTGCTCTTCGGCCAGTTCAGAAAGGAATTGAATGGCGAAGAACGGATTACCCATCGTCTTCTGATGCACCAACTTTGCAAGCGAGGCAGCGCGTTTTGGTCCGCAGCGAAGGGTATCCGCGACCAACTGCGCGACATCGTCTGCGGTGAGCGGAGAGAGCGTGATCTCTTCGAAATTTACGTCGGCTCTCCTGATGGAGTCGAGCTTGCGCTTAAGTGGATGGCCTGCATCAAGTTCGTTGCTGCGGTAAGCTCCAATGAGCAGCAGGTGCAGATCCGACTGGGTCAGGAGATCCTCGATCAAGTCGAGCGTTGCGGCATCATGCCACTGCAAATCGTCGAGGAAGAGCACCAATGGATGGGTTCGCCGGGCGAACACGCCAATAAAGCGGCGAAGCACCAGCTGGAAACGAATTTGCGCTTGCCGGGCTGGAAGCTCAGAAACCGCGGGCTGCTCACCAATGATCAGGGTCAGATCGGGGATCAATTCGACCATCAGTCGTCCATTCGCGCCGAGTGCCTCCCGGAGCGCTTGCCGCCAGGTGGCGAGTTCGCCCTCGCTTTTGCTTAGAAGAGGACGGACAAGACTCTGAAACGTCTGCACTAGCGTCGCATAGGGAACGTCGCGCTTCAGTTGGTCGAATTTGCCTGACACCAACTGCCCGCGCGAGGGCACCAGTACTTTGTGTAGCTCCTGGACAAGCGAAGACTTACCGACACCGGAGTAACCGGCGACGAGCACCAACCTCGGCGCGCCGCTCTTCACCGCGCGATCGAAAGAGGCAACCAAAGTCTCGATCTGAAGGGCTCTGCCATAGAGCTTCTCGGGGATGAGCAACCGATCAGGTGTGTCGTCTGCGCCGAGCTCAAACGGGTCGATGCGACCGTGGTTGGCCCATGCTGCAAGACAGTGTTGCAGATCGCGCTCAAGGCTAGCGGCAGTCTGGTAGCGTTCCTCGGCGGTTTTCGCGAGGAGTTTCATCACAATCTGAGATATCGACTCGGGGAGGTTTTGCGATTTCTCGACGGGCGGTATTGCTTTTCTTGCAATATGACAATGGATCCACTCCAAGGGATCTGAGCCCGTGAACGGCAGCGCGCCGGTCAGCATCTGATAGAATGTCACGCCAAGTGAATAGAGATCACTGCGACAATCGACCGAGCGATTCATTCGTCCGGTCTGTTCGGGCGCCATGTAGGGCAGCGAGCCGGCGATGAACTCGGCAGGCTCAGGCGGCACGCGCTCGCGGGAAAGACGGGAAGCCAGACCAAACCCAGTGAGTCGCGCCTGTTCGTCAGGACAATTGACCAGAATGTGAGCGGGTTTCAGGTCCTTGTGGACCAAGCCGTGCCGGTGAAGCTTGCCCACGGCCCTCGCGATGCCAACAGCAAGGCGCAGGAAGCGCTTGGGCTCCATACGGAGCCCAAGTAAATTTAGCAGTGGCGCGCCGCATGGATCCTCCAGGACCAGCATAGTCCGACCAGCTTCCCGGATGAGTTCCAACGGCCGCACCGCCCATGCCTCGTCTAACTCCTCCCTCATCTCATACTCATGGGCGAGGCGGTCGAGCGTCGCTGGGTGTTCCGCGATGGGCCGCACAACAAGCACGACAGCCCTGCTGCCGTGGATCTGCCGGCGCCACGCACGGCAGAACGCGCGATCACCGTCCTCCCACAGGGGCTGGATGTCACTGTCGAGATTCGAGCCGAACAAAGTTCGGCTGAGGGGGTCCCGCGGCATTTGCCCGCCCGGTCAATAAGGACTGAGCCAAAACCTGACACATATGGGGCGAGCTTGTGAAGGGAATTCGCAAAATGACGCGAGTACTGATCGCGGCCGCCAAAGAGTGGACCGCGGCACGCCAAAACGCGACTTACACGCCCAATACATCACAGCCTGATCGGTTAACAGCACTGCCGCCAAAGACGATTGCTCCACAATCGGCCATGAAGGCAAGCTTCTAAGGCCGGGGGAAGGAAGATGCTCGGTCGAGTGGTTGAACATAAACGCCGCAAGGGCGCTCAGGCTAGAAATCCCGCCGACACACACGGTGCTGCTTTCGAGATCGATGTTCACTCCTGGCTCCATCGTTGGCGCCATGCAGTCAGACTCCGAACCACAGCATGAATGGCAGATCTGCGAGCCACTGTTTGCCACCGACCCATAACTATTCTCTTAGGCCTGCTCCCATTCATGGAGCAACAGACCCGCGACAAAGCCCCCCAGGCGCTCGCAGATCGGGATGCCGCTCACTGCGGCTCGCAGGAGGGGGATTGCCGGCCGTGCGAACCCAATAGATGCGAGAGAGTTCTCGCTGCTTGGACCGCTGTTCAAGCAACGCGTAAGCTAACCGAAGACCGGTGAAGAGAAATGCAATCAAAAATCAAGAACGGCGGAACGCCTTTGGCATTTCAATAGATCTACACCGGCATCGCACAACCTGACGCTACGAACGATTTAAGCCCTTCCTCGCCGGTACGCAGTAGCAGAGAGTCACGACCTACTCTCCTTGCTGAGCGAGCCTCAGTTTTGCCACGCTGGTTGCTTCATTGGAGCCAGCATCACCACGGATGTACTGGCGATGCGGGGCGAACCCGACGCACTTTTTTCTGGACGGAGTGCGTCGGGCCGCCTGTAAATGACGCAGCCTGCGCCGTGGGGCCTTCGGATGGATGAGCCACTGGTAGGTCCGCCAACACATCCAGGTTGACCGCTCGGGGCGCGCAACGTGCTTTCCCCAACCACGCAAAGAGCAAGTCACAGGCGATCTGACGACGGAAAAAGAAGGGTTCATGCGCTTATGTTGCTGCTGCTTGTTGTGATGTCTATTTTCCTTAGTACAGGTGCGATAGTCTACGCCGCTTGCCGATCTCAGCGCCGGCGGGATCGGTGCATGCACAGGCACAATCGGGTCAATTCGCTCAGCTCGCGCCCGCGCGTTCAACTACCAAGGCGACGGGCATTCTGATCCTTCAGCCGCATAGCGAGCCGTCCGCTGCAGCCTCACTCCGAAGGCCAGGCGACACGCGCCGCCATGCTAAACCAAGCCGAAAGACAGTTCTCGACCAGTCGGGCGGTTTTTGCTAGACTTTCGTGTAATGCGCCTCGCTTGCGCGAATGGCTGACCAATTACATACCTGGAAATCTCAGAGATTTGCACGGCTCGAAAGGCTACCCGTGCGATCAACGGCCGTGTCCAGGCGACAATTCTACTGTAGATCGTACAAGTGAGGCTCTTATCGTGATCAAGCGCTCTGAACCGCGGAAGGAAGCCGCAAATGTCGTCGGCCCGGAGGTGAGGCCGAGTGTCTTCGTCGTCGACGATGACCTCTCAATGCGTGAATCGTTGGTTAACCTATTTCGTTCGATCGGACTAGATGTCGTTGCTTACGGATCGGCTCGGGAAATGCTCCAGAGCGAACTCCCTGATGTTCCTAGCTGCCTTGTGCTCGACATCAGGCTGCCGGGATTGAGCGGCCTTGAGCTCCAGAATGAGCTAGCCAAACTGAAGATTCACATTCCCATCATTTTCATCACCGCTCATGGCGATATTCCGATGACCGTCAAAGCCATGAAGAAGGGCGCAATCGATTTTCTCAGCAAGCCGTTTCGCGATCAGGAACTACTCGATGGCGTGGTCGCAGCGATCGAACAGGATCGGAAGAGACGAGGTGTAGACCAGGTGATCGGCAGGCTGCAGTCCTTGTTTAAAGCCCTAAGTCCACGAGAGCAGGATGTATTTAAACTGGTCGCCGGCGGCCTATTGAACAAACAGGTAGCCGCGGAACTCGGTCTCGCCGAGATTACAGTCAAAATCTATCGCGGCCACGTGATGAAGAAGATGGGAGCTCGATCGCTAGCCGATTTGATCAGGATGGCTGAGAGGCTGGGAATTGGGACCGACCGTTTCACCGTACAAACCTAAGTATGATTTTACAATTTCCTCGTACACGCGCACTCTTGCGCTGGCCATCATGTTGCCAAAGCCTTCGCCCAACTAAGAACGGGTCGCCTTGTCTAAGTATTCAACTGTTTCCGTTGTTGACGACGATCCTTCGATTCGTGCCGCACTGAACAACCTTTTGAAATCGCAGGGCCACATCGTTCATACGTTTGCATCGGCTGAGGGATTCTTGCGGTCCTCTCAATTGAACGCCACGTCCTGTGTCATTGCAGACGTGCAGATGCCCATGATGAGCGGCTTTGAACTTTTGGAACAGATGCGCGCCCTGGGCCACGCTGTGCCATTCATCTTGATGACGGCCTTCGCAGATGATCGTACGCGAGCCCGCGCGTTGAGCGCCGGCGCAACCGGCTTTTTCGCCAAACCCTTTGACGGTCTGGAGTTGATCGCCTGCCTCGATGAAGCGCTTCGCGAGGGTCATGGCGGAAGGATCGCATGAAAGGTGCGGAAGCACCCCCGCGCCAAGCCACACCCGTCCGTGCGGCGCTTACGATGTGGATCGATACGCGTCTGCGTGCTTACCGCGTGCCAGTGCCGACCGTTGCCTTTCCACGCGCATTCTTGTCGTTGCATTTCGGCATCTCGTTGAAGCACTTGCAACATCTTGCTCCTGACAAGGCGCCTGTGGTATGGCGCGTATTCAGACGAGTGCGAGGCCCTCCTCGCTTTAACGGAGTAGTGCCCGACCATCAGTGCCACGATCCTTGCTGAGCCAAGCGCCAAAGTGCCACGGCAGCGGCTTGCTGGCAGGACCTCGTTAGAACAAAGAACTCACCTGAAACTTTCACGACCGGACTTTGTCGGAGAAGGACGCACGATTGCGGCCAAAATCACTTAGTCCGTCGAGACGATCGAATCGCTTGGTAGTTCACAGAAAACGCAAAGGCCGCATTTTGGCGACCTTGCGCATTCGAAGGATCGAGTGGTGCACGCCAAACTCGCCAACTTGCGTTCGCGACCAGCAACCCTTCGGCGGGCCGAAGCGCCCGAACCTACGCATCCGTTGCAGGGCAACACAAATGCCACTGGTCGAAGCGATCTCAAGCCACTCCTTTGCTGCCGAACGCATCCACGCCGACCACTCTCCCGCGCGGGTCCCGGCCAATGCCAGGCCCAAAGCGTTGGCTCTGGACGCGCGATAAGCCCTTGCGCCGGGCCAGATCCGCGGCGGCCGTCTCCCTACTACTCGCCGTGAGCGTGAGCATCCAAGTCCGGCTGGCGGGCTCCGCCGTCGCCGGGAGCGGATCGGTCCCTCTGGTCGCGAGGAACTATCGGCCCACATAGCGCTTCCAAGCTAACCGCGCAGTATGTGCCAATTCTTCGATCGCGCGCGGCTAAGCAAACCTGCCCGCGAAAAACGACTTAGCCGGCGGCCGTCGCTGGATGGGACAAACTACTAGACATAGTAGCTTTGTTCTGACTGGTTCTCAGGTAAGCCGTTGGAGCTGATTTTTAGACGCGCTACGCATAACCCAAAGGACGCCGAGAGGCGCCGGAACCGCGGGCTCATGGTCTGCCAATCCTGTACGATGTTGCCCGCGCGCTTGTTCGTCGGGCAGATTTTCTAGTCGAGGAGACGACCACATGGTTGGAGGACACGGGGCGCGCAGAATGAAGACAGTCGAAATGCTAGAGTCCAACGTGCGCTCGTACTCACGTTCCTTTCCTGCTGTGTTCAGCAGGGCGCGCGGCTCGATTATGTTCGCCGAGGGTGGCCGGAAGGTCATTGACTTTCTGTCCGGCGCTGGAGCGCTAAACTATGGCCACAACAATCAGGAGATCAAAGCGGCAATCAGCGAGTATCTGGAGTCGGATGGGGTCGTCCACGGCTTGGACATGGCCACTCCAGCAAAGATCGAATTCATGGAGACCTTTAGCTCTGTCATCCTTCGTGAACGGAATCTTTCCTACCGCTTTCAATTTACCGGGCCTACGGGAGCTAACGCTATTGAAGCAGCTCTAAAGCTGTCGCGTAAGATCACAGGACGTCACAACGTCATTTCTTTCACGAATGGATATCATGGCCAAAGCTTGGGAGCCATAGCCGCGAGCGGTAACCGCTTTTACCGCAAAGCCAGCAGCATTCCCTTATCCGGCACAACGTTCATGCCCTATGATGGTTATCTTGGCTCCACTCACAGTCCGGCGGATTACGTGCGAAAGGTACTAATGGACGAGAGCAGTGGCACAGATCTTCCAGCCGCAATTCTCGTCGAGACCGTGCAAGGAGAGGGAGGCATTAACGTCGCCGGTAAGGAATGGTTGCAGTCAATTCAGGCTTTGGCAAAAGAGGTCGGAGCTATATTCATAGTTGACGATATCCAAATGGGCTGTGGCCGTACAGGCGAATTCTTCAGTTTTGAGTTCGCTGCGTTGTCGCCAGACATTGTTGTAATGTCGAAATCGCTGAGTGGGTACGGTTTGCCACTATCGATGCTCCTGATCAAAGAAGCAATTGACGCATGGGAGCCAGGCGAGCACACGGGGACGTTTCGAGGAAACAACCTTGCACTCGTTTCTGGCAAAGCGGCTTTGAATCTGTATTGGCGCAACCAGACATTCTCGCAAAAGGCCGGACGCTTGGGCGCATTTATGCGGCGTCGACTCGATGCTATCGCGCACCAGCACGGAAACAAGTTTGCTGTTCGTGGACGGGGCATGGTATGCGGATTCGATTGCAAAACGACCGAAGTCGCAGAGGCGACGTCACGTAGAGCGTTTGAGAAGGGATTGATTGTCGAGCGATGCGGACCGACCGATCAGGTTCTAAAGTTCTTGCCTGCACTTACGATCGAGCAAGAAACGTTGGGACAAGGCCTAGACATATTCGAGGAGTCATTGACCGAAACGTTGAATTCAGCCCGAGCAAGCTAAACTTGTAGCACACGAGAGAAACTGTTGCTAGCGACAGCATCGCCGCACAAGTCACTGGCGTGAGTCCTTGCTTGCCGCCGAATGGTCAGGAGTTTCGAACATGATCATGAAGGTGACGTCTGAAGACCAACGCTATCTGAGATCCGCCGAGTCGGCTTATGAGCGGAGAACGCCTGCTGCCCTCCTCGGTCCACCATACGTGAGTGCGGGCCGCACCTTTGACCATAGAACCTCGCACTCGCGAGCGACTCTGGTCGAGCTGGCTTATCTAAGTTCTCAGTCTGAGGTCTGCCGAAGGTGAGCTCCTTGCCGCGGAATGGAGTCGAATGGTGTAGTATGGCTTCTTGGTGGTCAGATGCCCAGCCGCACGGGCGCGGACTTTGTTAGGACCGTAATTGTGCTGCAGCGATCTAGCCTGAGCCGTTTATAGCTAGAGGTGCAGCAGCAATCACTCCGGCGGCCGGTTTTGCGACGAAAGCCGTCAAGGAACGCGCAGTGGGGATGTCCTGGGTTCTGTTGAATTTCTGAAGAGGTCGGCTTTGCCCTTGAACCGGTAGGCTCGGCGTGCTGATTCCACAAAGGAGCGCAACGCCATGACGAGAGATATCACACCGGCTGGTTGCCGGCGACCGGGCTGTGGACGAAGCGTTTACGAAAGTGCGAGCGAGCTTCGATCGGTTCTGCCTTGCGGCAGGGATCGAGGCGCTTGGCACGATGACCGAGGCGGAAGTGACGGCGGCCTGCGAACGGGTTCGGGGCGTGGACGGCCGCGAGGTCACGATTCCGAGCTGGGAAAATGGCGGCGCAGGAGCACTGGCTCGGTCGCTGGGCGATGGATCAACGTATCGACGCGCCGGTTCGGCCGCGCTATCCGGCTGCCCGAGGGTGACGTGCAGGCATCGGCCGGATGCGGGCTTTCGGAATGGGCGGCGCGCGGAGGTTACAGCGATCGGGACATGCCCGGCGCGGTTCACGGCGTCAGTTACACCAAACCGAGCGAGCATCTCAATCAGAAGCGGTCGGTCCTCGGCTTTTGCCCCAGAACTGCAGAGCACCGTTATCCGTATACGCGCCTAGTGGAGCGACTCTAACGCTTGTTTGCCGCGTTTGACAGCGGCGAGGACGCGCTTTGGATCGGCGGTCCATACGAAGGGTTTGGGATCGGCGT
>NZ_JBEPQT010000056.1:0-15599 GCF_040547985.1 Bradyrhizobium sp. LB14.3 | reverse complement strand
TGCGCGCCGACAAGACCGACCAGAGCTTCACTTCAATGATCTATCTGGCCGCGGCCGCGATAAACTCCAGATGAATCCCAACAGACCCTAGTCCGGCGCAACACTCGCGTCTGTGCGCTTTCGAACTTCATGCCCCTTCAGGTATGCTAGTTCTATGCATCATCGGGCGAGTGCCGAACAGGGATGCCTCAGCCCGGGAGCCGTCGTGGCTAGAATAAGCGGCCAATTTGGCAGTTCGCAAAGAACCAATATCCTGTTTCGGTAGTTGACTCCCGCGTGGTCCGAACAAGCAAACTGATTGTTCGGGCCGAGGATAAGTTTAGAAGCTGAGCCGGCACACATGAAGGACCTCCGACGACGTTTGGAAAAGGTCCGCGCTGACGCCAGAGACTTTGCGCTGATGAGTCAGCAGGCGACGGACACAGAAGAGTGCGAGCTGTTTAAGCGCTTGGCGGATGAACTCGCCATCGAAGCGCTCGAGCTTGAGCAAATCGTGAAGCGAAATGAGCCATCGAATCCGTACGACCAGCACGAGGTCGTGGAGTTTAAGCCAACCTCTCAGCGGAAGCGCGGCTGACGTGGAAGAGGTTAAGCCGGCGACGGCTTTCGCCGCATCGCATTGCGCATGGATCCAGACGTCGCTGTTCGTCGCTTGTCCTCGCCGTGGGCTTGAATGACTTGGCGCATTCACCACCTCCGTGCTGTTGTCGGATAAGCCGAGATGCGGACAGCGAGTTGGATGGGACAGCGGTGGTCCACCGTGGACTGCAGTCCGGGCGGCCGCTCATCTCCGCGGCGGGCGGGCGTTCACGGTCCTGTCCCCAAACGCCGGCTCCTTGCGAGCGAACCAAGCGATTATAGCAAGTCGTGCAGGACTGAAACTTGTCCGGCAAGTCGGGCGCATTGATCGCAAGACGAAGAAGAGACCAGTGAGGACTCGACGGCCATTGGCGTCACGCTGGACCGCTTAGGACAGGAGGCTTGACCGGGCGTTTCGACGAACTGGTCCAATCGACAAGCGCAAGGGCGGCGGTGTTCTTTTGCCGCAGAAGGCAGGAACCGCGTTGCGGCGTCGTGGTTAATAGAAGTTTGGCAAAGGAGATCGTCAGATGCCCCACGCCAAGCCTTTGATAATCGCCACCATCGTCGCAAGCTCATCTCTGTTGGTCCTGGCGCAAGCCGGCGGCGCAAACGCCGGGTCCGCAGGCGCAGGCACCGGGACGGGCGCGAGTAGCGCCAGCGCTGGTCCGTCGGCATCTTCTGGAATGGGAACGGGTGCAGGCAACGCTGGTCAATCAGCGCCCCCAGGAATGGGAACGAAAGATACTGCCACCGGCGGAAATCCAGGCGTCAACGCCGAGCCGAACAATCCGAACGTTCAGCCCGCAGCGCCGGCGCGGTCGCGGTCCGCCGCCCAGGCCGCAAGAAATGCCGGGGCTGGTCACGCTCAGAATGGTCTGCCGATCGGCGCGATCGGGACGGGCACGAGCAATGAGGACCAACCAGTCGGCGGCGCTTTGTCCACTCGAAACAATTCTTCGCCAGCAGCGCGGGCCGAAGGAAATGGTCTGCCGATCGGAACGCGCGGGAAGGGCGCCAGCACATCGGACCAGGTCAGCCGGGCGCGCGCCGCAGGAGCCGGTGATAAAGTGCTGGACGCAAAAGCGCAGATCGAGCGAAGAACAACAGTTTCTTCCAAGCGCGTTCCCAGCCGGGTAAAATTGGGTTTGTAGTCTGAGCGAGGCAGCCCGCAGACATGCAACATTGTGGAGCGCGATCGAGGCGGTCCATCGAGCGATGATGCGATACTCCTTTAGTGCGTGCGGCGTTCAGCAGGCGCTCGAACAGGACCACGTTACCTCGGTTCATGAGGCGGCTTCCAACCCTTCCGTCATTTGTGCCGGAATGATTGATCGAATGACATGCGAGCGGCCCGACGACGTATTCGAACGCGAAAGGACGCAGCGCTTCAAAATGTCTGTCGTGCAAGTCGTCGAACGAGGTCACTCGATCACGGCACTAGCACTGGCTTCCTTACGGTTGTTCGATCAAAGGAGAATTGCACCGGCCATCGCAAACGCCACGGCCGACGAACGGACTTGTCGTCTCATCGATCATGGAGATGCTTCTGTTTCCGGGGCGAAGCTTCCGCTTCCTCGTCACGCCGCAGCAAGCTAACGTGTAAGTGGTTCAGTCCCGAGATTCCAACGAGAGATGGGCCTTTGTCGCATACGGCGACCTAGTCTGGGTCCAAATCCGGCCTTTCGGAGCGCCTATCTTCGTCGTACGATGCATCCCCCAAAGCTCGGGGTGAACACGAGACGGCGCGAATTCCTCGGGACGCAACGGCGCCCGGTTCGTCTCACTGGTTCTGAGGCGATCCGCGGGAATTGAACAGTAAGCGGCCAGCTCCATCGCACGCGCCGTCGCTTAGTCCGCCAGAAGACTGCTGTGATCAATTTGATCTGAGCGCATCTGCCGTACCTAGCGCTCTGAGATGCAGAGATCAAAGTTTCGATAGACGAACCAATTGCCTGGTCCAGGACGTCGACGATGTCCAATCCTCGATCATTAGCCTCCGAGACAAACTCTAGCAGAGGCGTCAGCTACATCGGTAGTTTGGTCGCGATCGGAGCCATCTATCTCGTCTTGGCTAAAGGCGGGCTTGCTCTCGCGTCCATTCATCCCAGTACAACGCCAATTTGGCCACCGACGGGTGTCGCGCTGGCGGCGGTGCTGTTGCGGGGATATTGGACCTGGCCAGCAATTTTTGCGGCGGCGTTGATCGCAAATGCGACGACGGCAGGCTCGGTTGCTACCGCAATCGCGATTGCGGCCGGTAATGGTCTTGAAGCGGTTGTAGGCGCTTATCTCATTAATCGGTGGTCGGGTGGGTGTAACACGTTTTCAAGCCCCGATTCCGTTGCAAAGTTTGTTCTGATTTGCGTCGTGATCGCGACACCGATCAGTGCCAGCATTGGACTGACGAGTCTGACAATCTTCGGGTACATCGAACAGAAGAGTTTCGCCGATGCGTGGATCACCTGGTGGCTGGGAGATGTGACAGGCGCACTGGTCATTGCTCCTGTTATCCTGCTTTGGGCATCAAGCCGCTATCATCACTTCGAACGCCATGCGCTTCTGGAGACGGTCGGCGTCCTCACGACAGCGGCGGTTGTTGGACTCATTGCTTTCAGCCCTTTGATCGAGCAAACGCCCGGCCGAGATCCACTGGGTTTCCTCGCGATCTTGCCAATGTTGTGGGCGGCGCTGCGCCGCGGTCCACGCGATACCGCGACCGTCGCCCTGGTGCTTGCGGGCATCACGATCTGGGGCACGCTCACGGGCGGCGGCCCGTTCACAACTACGGACCCTAACGCATCGTTCCTGCTGGTATTGATGTTCTTGATCAGCATTACCGTTCCAAGCTTGTTGCTGAGCGCCGATGTCGAGGTACGCAAGAAAGCGGAGGAGCGGCTGCGCCGCGCGCGCGTCGAACTCGAGCGGAAGGTCGCAGAGCGGACGCAAGAGCTGGAGCTCGCCAGTGCAGCAAAATCACGCTTTTTTGCCATGGCAAGCCATGATTTGCGGCAACCGTTACATGCATTAGGGCTGTTTGTTGCCCAACTGCGCACGCCGCTCGAACCGGGGGAGAGGGCAAGGACGATCGAGCGGGTCGACGCAACGCGCAAGGAAATGGATGAAATGTTCAATTCGCTGTTGGACATTTCGAGAATCGATGCCGGGATGCTTACCCCCAACATTAGCGAATTCCCGATCGGGCGCCTGTTGCAAAAAAGCGAGACGGCGTTTGATCAGGCGACGCGCGAAAAAGGCTTGCGCTTACGCGTCTGGCCAAGTGACGCCTGGGTACGGAGCGACGCCATGCTGCTCGAACGCATACTCATGAATCTGGTATCCAATGCTGTACGCTATACGTTGCAGGGCGGGATCCTGGTCGGATGCCGTCGGCGCGGTGAAATGCTGCGCATCGAAGTATACGATACCGGTCCCGGCATTCCCGAGGATCAAAAGCAAAATATCTTTGGCGAGTTTTTTCAAGTTCCTGCTCCGGAGCAGAACCGGACCGGCGGACTGGGGCTCGGCCTTGCCATTGTCGACAGGCTTCGCTTGCTTCTCAACCATCCAATCGAACTCGCTTCGGCTGTCGGTCGCGGTTCGCGATTCACGATCCTAGTTCCGAAGGTCGACGAATGCGTCAAGGCCGCAGCGCCCGCCGCCTTACCACACACTGGTGCTTTTGCAGTCGACGGCAAGGCAGTTCTTGTTATTGCCGATACTCCAATCGTGCAGGAGGGAACGGGCGGATTGCTCAGCAGATGGGGATGTTCGGTTCTTGCGGCCGGATCCGACGAAGCCGCACTGGTCCGACTTGCTGAGCGCGAACAACGCCCCGACCTCATAATCTCGGACTATCATCTCGCACGCGGGAAGACGGGAATCAGGGCAATTGAGCAAGTCAATGCTGCGTTTGGCTCGTCAATTCCTGCCATTCTCATCAGCGGCGATACAGCAGCTGAACCATTGCGGGACGCTAAGGATAGAGGATACGTTTTGCTGCATAAGCCGGTCGACCCAATGCAGCTCCGCGCTGTCATGCACAAGCTGTTTAGGGATCACGCTGGTGGGAGAGACGCTGGGGCAGTTTCATGATCCAGATTTCGGCGGCCACTCCCAGCCCATTTTTCCGACCTTTATGACGGCCTCGGTGCGCGTCGCGACGCCGAGCGCCTTGAGAACGACCGTGATGTGATTCTTCACTGTAGGCACTGCCATATTGAGCATCCTGGCAATCACCTTGTTGCTCTTTCCCTTCATCAGGAGCGCAAGTACTTCAATCTGCCGATCGGTCAACCCGAGCCCCTTGAGCGAGTCGGGCGCCACTGGCTTGTTTGCATGCCGTGGGCCCGCTGTCTTCTCCAGTATCTCCAACGGGATGTAAACTCCGCCGGAGAACACCAACTCAATAGCGTTGAGCATCACCTCGCGTTCCGTGGTTTTCGGAATGAAACACAGCGCGCCGAGTTTGAAAGCGCGCCTGACCGTGTCTTGATCATCGGAGGACGAGAGAATGACGACAGCAGTCCTTGCATAGCGATCGCGCAGTTCGCAAAGGACAGAGAAGCCGTCACGATCGGGCAAATTGATATCAAGCAAAATGAGGCTGATGTCGGGATGCTCCTCGACGATGTGCATGGCCTCTCGGCCGCTCGAAGCTTCGAATATGACGGCTTCTCGCTTTAGTTGCTTCAGGACAGCGTGCAACGCGGCCCGAATCAATGTGTGATCGTCAACAACAAGCACCTTCATAGAAAGCTCTCCGTCTTCTGACCGCCCGGAGATCAATAGAAAATCATACACCCACCTTCGAAATCGTCCATCTTCCATCTCGGGTCTGGCCAGCGGTTCGCGGTCAGGTAAGAAGGGAGCGGACTACGTGATGCGCGGAGCTCGCTGGCCCCTCGTCCATGCGAGCGATGAATTGCTCATCATGTGTCTGACCGAGGCCAAGACGGCAGGGCGGACGGTACCTTGGTCATAGGACCTAGGCACCTCTCTGTACCGACCTCCGGCCGATTTACAGGTTGCGGCGCTTGCACGATGATGACGACGGTCAGCCTCTCCACCAGAAGGTTGTGCGCAGAGCGGCCATACGATCATAGTCGCAATTGCTGTCGTGGCCGGGTCGGTGTGAAGTAACTCTGGACTGCGGCGCTGTCAGACTCCCGCAGCGTGGCCGCGCTTTTTGTCACATTCGGCTCCTCTCGATCGTTCCTCTCGAAGCGTGCGCGCACCCTGGACGAGGCAAGCCAATGCAGGATCGGACCGCATCCCCAAAGCCATTTGCAGGCGCTCTGCCGGAGCTGAAAGTCAACGGCCGCGACTTGCGCATTGATGCCTGCCGCGGCATCGCGCTCTGGTGCATCTTTCTTGACCATGTCCCCAATAATATTGGAAGTTGGCTGACGCTACGGAACTACGGCTTCAGCGATGCCGCGGAAGTGTTCATGTTCGTCTCGGGCGTCACCTGCGCGCTGGCCTATGGCAAGGTACGGAGCTGCGAGGGGTGGACCAGCGTGATCCGCCGGACACTGCGGCGAAGTTGGGACATCTATGTCGCGTTTCTGCTGCTCACGCTCGCCTGCGCCATCTTGGTTCACCTCGCAGGCGGGGACCGTCTTGCTGACGTGAGCAATACGCGCATTCTGTTGGACCAGCCGGGCTCGGCGCTCGCGCACGCAGCGATCCTGCAATACCGTCCGGTCAATACCGACGTATTGCCGATCTTCGTGCTCCTCCACCTCTTTTTCGCGCCTTTGCTGTGGTTGCTGCTCCGAATGCCGAACGCGACGCTTGGCGCCTCGCTGGCGCTTTATGCGCTGGTGCATATGTTCGGCTGGTCCATGCCGGCGTGGCCGAACGGCCACTGGGCTTTCAATCCACTGGCCTGGCAGCTACTGGCGGTCCTTGGCGCCTGGATGGTAATTGAGGGCGAAAGCGTGCGCCCCTGGCTAACGTCTCGCAAGGCCCTTGTGCCTGCCGCTCTCTATCTGGTCTTCAGCCTTGTCATCGCGTTGAGCTGGAGAATCAAGCCGCTGGAAGCGTTAATCCCGCAGGGCCTAACCAAATTGGCTTACCCGCTAGACAAATCCAATCTCGATCCGTTGCGTCTATTGCATTTCTTGGCTCTTGCGGTTGTTGCGGTGTGGTTCGTGCCGCCCAATCGGCAAGCATTGACGACTCCGGCGATGCGTGGCGCCATCCTCTGTGGCAAGCACTCGTTGCCAATCTTTTGCCTCGGCGTTCTGCTGACGCTCGCTAGCCTGCTGGCGCTGCTCGACGTATCGGAAGGGCTCGCGATGCAGATCACGCTCAGCGTTGGTGGGATCCTCATGATGATCGTGGCGGCGACGATGCTGAACTTGGTCAAGACCACGCCCAGGCTGCAGCCGACCGCTGCACTGCCTGTGGGCGTGCGCGCCCAGCCGGACCCTGGGGCACCGTTGACTGGCGCCCCCTGGAGGCATTTCGCCGAGGATTGCGCGAGTTCGGATGGGCCGGCGGCCAGAATCCCGTCATCGATTGCCGGTTCGCGAATAGGCAAACCCACTGGGTGTTTCGCGTCGCAGACAATGCGTCATCGCCGCACGGCGAGGTGGCGAACGCCAGAGAACCGCTGTCTCGTGCCGCTCACGGCCTCGCTGAACTAACTGCGCAGCATACCTAACTTGGCGGTGGTCCGGACCTGCTTCAGTTCGTTCCAATTCCGGAACGAGGTGAAGCAAAAGTCTCGAGGCGTTGCACATTTACAACCCGCACAGCCATTCGAGGTACTAATCTCTTTGATTGAGACGACGAAACATATTTCATTCTTAGTTCAAAACAATTAGGCGGGGGCGAACGGTGTATGATGTCTATCGCAATGACAAGCGCGACTTCCTCGTTCTAAGTACAGGCTGTGCCGTACCTGCGCTTTACTCTGCACACAAGTGGCGCAAGAGCAGGAAACGAGTTCTCAAGGTCAGCGACGAAATCAAATCAGCGGTTCACGCGCGAGGCTATTACCTCCGCAGCCTGCGGGCCAGCAAGGAGCGAATGATCGAGGTCGCGTAAGGTCGGACGCCCCGGTGACAGCATCACTACCAGCCGAACCGCCATCCTCGCGCTCAACTGAGTTGTGCACCTATTTTGGTCGCAGCCTTTTACCTAGGTTTCATTCTAGGAGGTTGCGGCCCCTGAACGCTTTCCTCTGCCGCCGCCTGCGAGGTTCTGCTTCTGGGGGCCTCAAACACCGCAATGCGCCGATCAAGCTGCCACAGCTCGATGTCGTTGGCATCAACTAGCTCCTGAACACGTTCCCGTGCTTCCTGCTCGTCGGCACAATGCAAATTGGCAACGCTTATAACGTGGCGGTCGTGATCCAAAAGGTAAGCTCGGTAGTGCGCCATCCCACCCCCTCATCCATCAGTGTCCGGTCGTTGTGCTGGGCTTGTTCCCTGTCAAATTGGTCCCCGCCACATCCTGGCTGGCTTGATCCATCGGACCATCACCTCAATATCTCAATGAGCGTTCTCCAGCCGAGCGCGTCGTTCGCCGTCAGAAGCGAACCGCCAAGCCTTTCCAAGTAGTTTGGCAGCTCGCAATCGGGACGCGCGTTGATATTCTCGACAAACGAGGCGACCGAGTTCTTAAGATCACCTCGCTCGAGATGATCGAAAGCTCGCTGCTTGCACCGCTCGACATATTTGTCGCGCGTCATCTCAAGTAACAGGGAACGTTCCATTCCGCCTCCCCAACTGATGGCTGCTTCCAGTAGTGAAGTTGGAGCGGAGTGGATTTGGCCCGTCTGTTCGAAAGACGACAAACGGATGCGCTTTTCCTCGCAACCGTGGGAATTAGGACACAGACACAGATCGCACAGCCTGTCGGCTCCGGGCGGACGACGGCACAAGTTCAAGCCGGTCTCAGGCCTGCACCTTGTCTATAGTTCCTGACGACTACGCCGAACGCCATGGTTGAACCGACCCATCCGAAGCCGATGCCAGTGATCCTCACGACGGATAAGGAGCGCGACGTCTGGATGCGAGCGCCATGGATTGGAGTGGCCATTTTGTCCCAAGCGGCGGTCCGTTGGTAGAAGCCGCCAATCCAGTTGGCTGGATGGCTGCAACTGGAACCTATGGTTCTGTCGAGGCAACGTTCAGAAGCTGAGCGACGGCGGTGACAACCTGAACTGGTGCGAACGGTTTGGTGAGAAGGATGCTGCCCGGCACGCCGTGAGAAGGCCACTCGTCGCCCGAGACACCAGTCATGTAGATCACCGGCATGTCGGGCTTGATCTCGCGCACGCGCTTGGCGATCTTCCAACCGCTCAATCGACCCGCCAGATTGACATCTGTCAGCAGAGCGCGAAACTTGTCTTTGTCGCCGCTGAGTATCGTCAGCGCCTCTTCGCCTGACGACAAGGATACGGCGCCGAAGCCGGCCTCGTTGAGTGCGTCCTCGATGAACCCCTGAACAGCGTGCTCGTCTTCGACGACCAGTACGACCGGCAGCAACTCTTTCACACCGAACTTCCCCTGAGACCTTAGCTTAAGTTACAAAGTGAACGCTTGTTCCGGAAATTACCGCTAAAGCGGCAGCTTGGGCTGTCGAGAGAATTATCCGCTTGATGTACCTCAAAATTTCCGAGAGCGCCCCTACAC
Source organism: Bradyrhizobium sp. LB14.3 (assembly GCF_040547985.1). Classification (NCBI taxonomy): domain Bacteria; kingdom Pseudomonadati; phylum Pseudomonadota; class Alphaproteobacteria; order Hyphomicrobiales; family Nitrobacteraceae; genus Bradyrhizobium; species Bradyrhizobium sp. LB14.3. Next base: position 6,372 of record NZ_JBEPQT010000056.1, on the reverse strand, counting down.
AGGGAGGCCGGAACGCGGTAAAGGTTCCTATTCGCTCCAACAGGAGTTGCTGCGTATGCCTCGCTCCCCCTCCATCGTGCCGCATGTCGATCACGACACCTATCTTGTGCTGAACGATTTTGGCAGGTTCGGGCGCGCCTGGTGCGAGGCGGACGAAAAAGACAGTGACCGCGCATCGCTTCTCCGCCGTCTTTTGGAAGACCAATATAGTCATCCGGTGCAGATCGTTGCGTTCAATACCGCCGAGGGCTAGTCGCGCGACGTGACGGTGGATATTGCCGACGAGCTGCGTCGGGCGTTTTGTCGAGCACGATGACGTGCCAAGTTCTGTGCAGGAGTTTGTGGAGACCGCAGTCCGGCGGTGACCACGCCGCAAGATTCGAGAGCAAACGGGCGAGCGCTTCCGCGATGGAATGCCGGCCTACACGCCAAACGCGCGGCTGATCTCGCGCACAGGCCTAAGCGCAGCGTCAGTATTGCGGCCATAGAAGAGCGCCTGATCGAACTGAGATAAAATGCCCAGCGCAAATAGCGCGATAGCAATGCCCTTAATCATAGTTGTGGACCGGTGGTGAACAATGCTGCGCAAGTTCAAAACGGCCCCAGCCGCAGGTTGGGGAGACAGCCGGGGCCGACATTCCCATTCCATGTGCCGCAATCGGCGGTAATCGGCACGCTCTCAGTTAGGCACACAGATCCTAACGAACTATTTCGCGGGAGCGGCGTCGAACTAGCGGCGAGCCGCCGCTAGACCGGGAGAAACGTAAGTTCTCTGCGATAGGAGCGGAGCCGATCCCCCCGCTGACGGGGTGAGGCCCTGACGGACATGCCGCGCCAAGCCTCATAACCTCAGCAGCCTGACAGAAGGTCGTTCTGCTACAATATCCAGCCTAGGCACAGTGATCGACCCTCGTTTTGATCTTCCGCAACGAGGCGCGTTCGGGCCAGCCGGTCAGAACAACTGATCGCGTCTCTGCACTTGCTTGGCGCTGCGCAAGTAAGGTTCGGTTGCGCGCAAAATTGTTTCGTTTCCTGCTTCACATTTCTTTCGAATGCTAGTGAGAGCTGGCAGGCGGCTCTTCGCAAACAACAATGGATGACATCGCCTCATTCCCGCTTAGCGTCTGTTCCGAGGTTAGAGCCAAGTCTATGCGACGGCGCGAGCCGACATTGAAATTGAGTGTGACTGTTTCGGGCGAAAATGGACGCAAGGTCGCGTGAGGCAGCGGGGAGATCGAGGATGGCTGGCATCGCCACGATTGAGAACGTCGGCCTGAGCCGGGCGAGGCTTAAGTGTACTGCTGAGGTAGATAACCTGGCCGGATGCCGGGTTCTCGTTCTTGAGGATGAATACTCCTTGGCGAGTGATCTTGAGCAGGAATTAACCGCTCGCGGAGCGATTGTAGTCGGTCCCTTTGCCGAGATCTCTAAGACAAAAGATCAGGTTGCGAACGGCGGCTTTGATGTTGCAGTCATCGATATTGATCTGCGTGGAGAGCCATCATTTTCGATTGCGGACGAACTGATACGCCGTCGTATCCCCTTTATTTTCGTGACGGGTTACAGCCCCGAGGTATTACCTGTCCGCTTTCAACGTGCGCGACGGTGCGAGAAGCCCGTCTATATGTCTGAGGTGCTCGAAGAGGTCGGACAATTGTGCGGACGGAACGGCGATTAGCTCGTCGGCCTGGTCTTACATGGGGGCCGCGGATTTTATTACGGCTGATCTCGTGCCCGCTCTTGTTCGGCGGTGAAGAGCCGCAGGCGTCCTGCGATGGAGCGCGTGCTGGTCGCACGCCCAATTCGCTAGTTTCAGCGAAAGAACTCCTGCGATGCTGCTATTCAGCGGGGGCTTGCTTGGTCATTTACCGGATACTTCAGAACTCACCTCTTGGACCGGAAGATGTCATCCGGCTCGCGAACGCTTCCGAGCAAGCCCTGAAGACCATCGGCGTAAAGGAGCGGAACGATCCCCGTTCCAAAATGATCGCCAAGAAGATCATTGAGATCGGTCAGACCAGCCTGAAAGACCCAGTTCAAATCTGCATTCGGGCCGTCGAAGCGTTGGGCCTGCCGAAAAGGTGATCCGCGAGCCGCTCGCCGGATCGGTGGTGTCAAGCTACCAAAGCGCGTTCCGAGGTTAACTTATGTGAACCTTTGTCGGCCGACGGCGTTGTGTTTGCGAGACCGTCGCCCGCTGGATAGCCAATGGTTGTTCATCACCCGCTGTCCACAACGGCTCGCGACAGATAGCCAAAGGCGGCGGTCTCGGCCTCAACTCCTGAAAGAGACAGAACGACAATAGCAGAGCAGGCTTTCGGCCAGAACAGGGAGTTCTGCCATGCGAACCCGTATTGACATCGACAGGGCGTTCAGCCGCGCAATCCTCCGAGAGATTGGCGAGAGACTGCAAGCATGTCTCGGGGACGACGAGTTAACACCTACCCTTAGACTTCAGCTTAATCTGTTACGCCGATTGGATGATCAACCGCCGCCGAGTACGCGTGGGCATCCGCCACGCGCTTAGGCTACCGGAGCGCGACTGAAGGAGTGAAAATGCCGGGAGGAGCCAATAAGCTCAAAGCCTTTGCTGGCCCCCTGCCGAAAGCATGACGCTCACGAGGGAAATAGCTTATCGCGAATGTAGCGCGACGTGGACGTCAGTCTGATGCCTCGCGACTTGAGCCATGCCGCCGTATCGATCTCGCCTGTTCAAGTGCCTGCCGTGCGGAAGAATACTGCGTAGGGTCGGACGCCGGTGACAGCATCACTACCAGCCGAGCCGCCATCCTCGCGCTCAACCGAGTTGTGCGCCTACTTTGATCGCAGCCTTTACTTAGGTTTCGTTCTAGGAGGTTGCGCCCGCTGAACGCTTTCCTCTGCCGCCGCCTGCGAGGTTCTGCTTGTGGGTGCCTCAAACACCGCAATGCGCTGATCAAGCTGCCATAGCTCGATGTCGTTGGCATCAACTAGTTGCTGAGCACGGTCGCGTGCTTCCTGCTCGTCGGCACACTGCAATTTAGCCACGCTTATAACGTGGCGTTTCTGATCCAAAAGATATGCTCTGTAGTGCGTCATCCCCGCGCCCCCCAGCTCTAGGACAACAGCGTACTCCATTGATGCAAAGGGAAACTACGGAAAATTTTAGCTCGAAGTTCACGCTTAATGTCTGTCCCATTCAAAAAGTTGGTTCGATGCAGGCGCCGGGGCCGCATTTGGTCTCAGGCTTCGCAAGGACAACGCCAAATGAGGTGGCCGGCTGATCCGCCCAAGCTAATGCCCCGGTCATTCTGACGACCGACGAGGAAACGCGATGGCTGGATGGCGCACCATGGGATGAGGCCAAAGAATTACAACGGCCGTGTGCTCATGATCCTAGTGCGTGGGGGCAAAGAAGATCGACGGCAGATAGAAACGCGAACAGATCGGCTACCCGTCGTTGCGCCATCCAACCGCGCCAGCCCTGCCTCGATCACGTCTCGATATCTTCCTCGATCTGCTGGATCGCTGTCCGGCAATCAAAACCGGTAAGCGCCTTCAAGTCCACGGCGAGCTTCCGGCGCTGCATGCGCAAATCGTCAAGAGCCCTCCTGTCATTTAAGCTGACGTAGCCGTCCACAATGAGCTCGATTGCGTTTGGCATTCCCCGATCCAACTCCTACCACCCATCGCAAGGCTTAGCTCGCGACACTCTTCGAAACGGCATCTCTTCGCAAATCGTCTGCAGCAGCCGTCAAATGGGACCCCTCGATCAGCCCGATCCGCCGCAACGTCAGAAGCGCAAGAGGGTCGCACAGTTCGATGGAGAGCCCGGCTCCCAATACTGCGATAGCGCGCCGTTCATCGTTATCGAGATCAGACCATGAGATGTCTTTCATTAGGCGCCTCGCTCAAAACAACGTTCAAAAACACAGACGTTAGCAATAGCCGCAGCATAGCTTTGGCGGCGCGGTATACCGACCGTAAGTTGGGATCAATTAGCTGAGCTGTACTGCTCGGCGCCACACACTAGCCGGGAAGTCCATACTCCGGGCATTCCCTCTTGAAAGAGACCACCAATCCTTGGTCTTGCCCGCGTTCAAACCACTTCAGCAATTCCATGGCCGCAAACCGCGACTCATCTGCAATGGTGAGATGGTGACAACAACCGGTGACAAATTCCTAAATTGGGGCACCGACGGGCCGCGCGAGCAACGGGATGAAGTTTGGACGTGCGATAACGCTGACGACAGACGATGCACACGATTTCTGGGTGCGTGCGCCACCCTCGCCCGGCGGTGACCTGCTGGTGCAGGGCGAGCCGCACCTGATCCAGCAATCCGTGCGACTAGCGCTCCTCTCGCCCATCATTGAGTTGGTCATCAAGTTCGAGGTCGCGCATGCTGGCGAGCTACGCCTGCTTGAGACTGGCCCTTTGCCTTATCGAGGCAGCAGCGCCGCCGAATGGCGGGCCGGGGTTGGTGATACGGATAGACCAGACACAAACTGCCGGTCGGTTCATTAGCGCAGTGACTTACAATGTTTCAAGTGCGGAACGAATGCCCACCGGCAGCGCACCGCGAGTGAACGAATGCGCGATCCGAAGCCCAAACGAAAGTTTCTCGCAGCAAGCGCGCCATCGACCGATTGGTCGGCGATCGGAAAAACCTAAAAATACTTCTGGATCATAATCATGATAACGCTGACGCAAAAACAGAAATTAAGGTGGGAAAAAATAGAAGAAGGACGGGAGGAAGGGAATGAAACCTGTACGCCGCTTGCGCGCGATGGCCTCGTTGTGCCGACAGAGCGCCGCATATCATCCTGACAGAAGCTGGAAGCTGCTCGCCGAGGCGGAGTACTGGGACCACCTAGCCGATGGGGAGCTTCTTGAGCACTACAAAGAATGCACGGGCAGCTCAATACAAGATCGCTGCGTAAAGAAGCATGCATCCGATATCCAGCAATCCTTCCTGGCAGATGACTTGGCGAAGGCGCTTCGGTTAGTTGGCTGCAAGGTGATCGGCCCATCGCCGAACTTAGGGATGCAATGTCAATCCAGACGGATTCCTTTGACCTTGCCCTGATCGATATAAACCTGCGCGAATGTTTAGCCTACCCGATTGCTGACGAATTGATTCGTCTGGGGAAGCCCTTCATCTTTGTAACCGGCTACGGTGCTGATGCTATTCCCCACCGCTTCAAGGACGTGCGGCGGTTTGAGAATCCCTGTGACTTTAGGACGATCTCGGCTGAGATTAGCATGCTGTGTGGCCGTGTGCTTAGCTCGTCGTGACGAGTCCGCTGACTCAGCTCTGGGTGAAAATGCGAAGAAGTCAACCTGAGCAAGTCCGCCGTGCCTCAATAAGCGGACCTCAACGGGGCGCGCCGTCACTTCGCTGATGGGCCCAAGGCGAAGAACTCAGAGCCAGCGATACTGATCCGATATTGCGTAGGCGGAGCAGTCCACATTCCTTTGATGTAGCGCGAACCTGCTCGCAGCGAAGGGCCCTTCGCGGTTGATAGCGCAAGCAAAAAAATGGCCCCGAATGTCGGGGCCATTTTCGTTAATCGTCGTAGTCCCAATGATGCTGACGCCTAATAACTACCGTGCGGTCTCGATTATGATTGTACCAGCCGTGGTGCCATCCGCGATCAAAGCCACGGTCATATCCGTAGTCCCTGTCGCGATAATATCCGTGGTCGCCACCGATCCGGAAACCGAACTCCTGAGCACCGGCGAGCGTCGGTGCTGCCACGCTGAGTGCCGTCACAGCGGCGAGAACATAACAAAGCTTCCTCATTGTGCATCTCCCTTGCTGGTTACGATTACCAACCAGTGGGGAATGTCGCCGTTCCGGGAACAGCCGCGAAACTTTATTGAACAGGCGTTCACCATCATTGCAATGTGGAAGCAACGCCCCAGATGATCTTGTCGATCTCAACACCGTCGAGCTGCGTTTGATCCGCAACACGATGGACAGCACCACCACGATAATCACCGTCAGGCATCAACAAATCTCGGACTGCTCTTGATGAAGCAATTCGGCGTGCTACTACGCACCCCCATTAATTGGCTCGGAGAGCATCAAGTGGCAAAAAAGTCCAAGATCAAGCGCAAAGAGTACACGGATGAAGAGGTGAAACTGATCAAATCGCATTCCAAAGCTCGCACCCCGGTCGCCAAACTTTCAAAACTGATGAAGAGGTCGGAAGGTTCGCTGAGACAGAAGGCGCTCGCGCTCGGTGTCGGTCTCGGTCATCAGCGGTAGCCACAGGCCATACCCAAACCAAAACGAAAACGGCCCCGGCGCGTGAAGCACTCCGGGGCCGTTCAAGATCATCAGGCTCGGGTACAACCGCCGTGTCTTCTGATCATTGATGTCGCCGATT
>NZ_JBEPQT010000055.1:0-15952 GCF_040547985.1 Bradyrhizobium sp. LB14.3 | reverse complement strand
TACGAGAAGGCCGCCGATTGCCTGAGCAAGGATCGAGACACGCTACTGGCGTTCTACGACTTCCCGGCCGAGCACTGGAAACACTTGCGGACGACGGATGAGATGGACAAGCGATTTTTTTCAAGACCGAGATGACGATTGCAGAAATCGCGTACGTCCATTCTTTTGTTCGGCTGCGCCGCGGGCCATTCTTCCGTCCCGGCCATCGATCTCGCAGCCGCCGCGCGCAGGGGCGGTCAAGGCTGGCCGCATTTGCGGCCACCGCATGGCTTGGCCTTGAGCGGCCCGAGCACGACGGCACGCTGGCGCGGAACGGGACTGGGTTCCTGGCCTGGCTAGACCTTGCCGTCAGCCGCGACTATGGTTGTTGGGGGCGGGCGACCTCGTGGCAAAGCGTGACGCGTCGGCTGCAAACGTGACCGGACTGCCTATTTTGTCCTGCCCGACTGAGGCGCCTGCGCGCGGGTTTTGGCCGCCGCGCTTTCCATTGCGACACGAACTGTCAATCGGCCCTTTAATTGCGGTTTGTTGTCAAGCTACCATTCTTCCTCTCTCCAGTGACACGCCGGTAGCGATTGCTCCATCGGAGCTGATCAGGTTGCGGAGACGGAGCGATCGCGGATGGCGAGACGATTGCCTAGCGGGCTTGGCAATCGACGTCGTTGGCGGCTTCGTCGGGTTGGGTTGATGTCGTAGCTGGGGTCATGGTCCTTTCCGAGGTCGCGAGCGCCTGATGATGATGTCCGGATCGGGCGCCTCAACGTTTGCAGCGGAGTGCGGGCGAACCGCCACCAGCCGATTGACCGAGGTCACCACGACCACCGTCCCAGCGGGACATCGCCAGTCCGGCGGACCGGACCAGGAACTTGCGAGCAAATATCAGATTGGCTTCGGCTGGCCCCAGTCGAACGACGTGCCATCGACCCGGATGCAGTGGAGAATCACGGCGATCTTTCGGGCGATGGCGACCTTTGCCTTCTTTATGCCGATCCGCTTGGCGAGCTTCATGGCCCCAGGCCTTTAGGGAAGACCACTTTTTGGTTCGATAAAGAAGGACAGTGGCGGCCTCGAACAAGTAAGTTCGGAGAAGCCGGTCGCCCCATCGAGATATCTTTCCGTTGGTGTCGGTTTCGCCGGATTGGCTGCGCCTCGGCGTAAGGCCTAGGTAGGCGCCGACCGTCGAAGCCGATCGGAAGCGCGAGGGGTCATCGATCGTGTGGCGGAACGTTAGGGCCGTCACGACACCGACCCCCGGGACCGTCATCAGGCGACGCGTCGTGTCGTCCAGCTTTGCCAACCGGCGGACCTCTTACGTTGTTGTTGACAAACGTTCTCATGGATCGAGAGCAGCGGCGATATCACGCTGAGAAGCAAATGATCGACGCCCAAGAGTTCGCTGACCTGGTTGCGGAATTGTTGGCCGATCGCGCGAGGGAACAGCAATCCACATTCCTTGATCAAACTGCGAATCTGGTTCTCGATGTCTCGGCGCATGGACACTAGCCGAGATCTGGCGACAAGGATCGCTCGGATCTTCTGGCTTTCCTCACTTTTGACTTTTACCTCTCGATACCATCCAACCCGCACCAGTTCGGCAAGCCCTCGCGCATCATTCTGATCGCTCTTGTTCATTCGGACCGACAAAGCTGCGTGCGCATGCCGAGCGTCGATGCAGACCACGGGAAGCTCAACCCTGCGGAGTTCATGCCATAGCCAACTCGCCATCGCACCGGTCTCGAAGCCGATACGCTCGGCATGAGGCGCATGTTTGTTAAGCAGGTCAGTCAAGGCACCAGGATTAGACTTGGCTTTCCCTTCGAAGATTACTTGACCAGTCTCGTTGACAACGCACACAGCGGTTTCTCTCTGTGAGACGTCCAGCCCGACGTACTGCTTCATGGGTGAGCTCCTTCGAATCATTTAATTGCGAGGGCTCCACGATAACGGAGGTTGTCTGCCACGAGTGCCGACCGCAATTACGTCATCGTTTGCAAATTTTGACCCCTCGCCCTGACGCATATTCGATGATCGTGATTGTTTTTATGGCGCGCCAATCAGCCTTGCCTGAAGGAGATCGAGCTTAGCGCGCCCGTACATCTGCCGTTTGACCAGCTTGAGCTTAGTGATCTGCGCTTCCACTTGGCCATTGGACCATGGTTGCGTAATAGCGGCGTGCACCGCGGCCTTATCATTGGCGATTCCATTCGCGAACGAGGCAATGAGGCTCCGCTTGGATTCTTCAATCCAAGGTTCGAGCTCGATCTCGGCCTTCCTTCGGATCATCGCGTGGAAGCGGCCAACGAGAGCTTGGGCATCGGCCAGCATAGGAACGTTTTGTTCGATGACCGCAAGCGTGACGGTCTCCGCCCTGGTTAGGTGGTCGCGCTTCGTCGTCATCAGCTGCGCTATCGTCCTGGCGGCGGGGACCTTCTGCAATTGTTGATGGCTGATAGTCTCGGCACGCCGCCGTCGCGTCGTCCATTCCGCCACCACGCGCAGCGATCCCTTGAAGCCGTGTCCCTTCAAGCGGCGCCAGAGCTCGGCACCGTTGCGACAGCCGCCTGACCACTGCGCGTCCAGGAACGGCAGATGCCCGTCCAGGGTGCTTTGACGGGTGCGGAACATATCCGTACCGCCGCCGCGGCTAATTTGGCGAACCTGATTGCGACTATGTCCTGTGCGGCGGACGATCTCCTTGAGCGACACACCGTCGCTGACGAGAGCCGTAATTACGGCATGGCTGTCCTGGCGCCGCAGATAGCCCTGATAGCGCAGCTTTTCCGCACAGGTCAGCAATTCCGGGTCGATCGTCGTCGCTCCGATTGCGGTTCGGATTCTGTTCATGGAGCGGCGCACCGCATCAAGGAAGGGCGCGCTCGCATTTTCCATCAGATGCCAGCGGTCGGCGATTTGGATGGCGTTCGGCAGCGCCTTGGCTGCTGCCTCGCCGTATCCACCACCGCGATCTCGCGACACAATGTTGATCGCTGGGTGCTTCGATAGCCACGCCCGAACGGTCGCAGTTTCCCGGTCGGGCAGCAGGGTAACGATCCGCCGGCGCTCCAAATCGCACAGGATCGTCCCGTATCGATGGTTTCTCCGGAACGCCCAGTCATCGATGCCCACAACAAGCAATGGATCTGTCGGCATCGCCGCCCGCCGGCGGACCACCCGTAGCAAGGTATCGTTGCTAACGGGCAGCATGAGCCGCTTGGCGAAGCTTGCCGCCGGCCGGCCGCCCAGCGCCAACCCCAAGTGATGGAGATGTATTCCAGCCGTGCCGTCCGGCGCCGTCGAACCGGAACGATGTCTTCTCCAAACCGCTCTGAGAAGATCCGCCGGTGGCAATGCGGCACCTCACATGTGAAGCGCCGCGTGAGCAATCGGAGGCGCACCTTTCTGCCCGCTGATGGCAAATCGGCCACGTGCCGGATGTAACGGCTATGGATTCGGCGCGATGCTGTCGTGCACAAAGGGCACTGGGCCTCCGTAGCCTCTGACCGAACAGCCAGAATAACCGAATCCTCTGAATCACTTACGCCATCAAACACCAAACCACTCGGTACGAGCGATGAAATTCGAAAGCCTGTCCGCATGGCGCCGATTCTCCGTTGAAGAACCACAGTCGCCGGCGAACTTCATCAGAAATGATGGTGTGGAACGGCCCTTCGAACCGGCATCAAAAGTGCCTAACGTGGTCGCGCAGAGAGGCGCCACAAAGGAAGGACCGTTCCATGGAGAAGATTATCACACTGGGTTTGGATTTGGCCAAGTCGATCTTTCAAGTTCACGGCATCGCCGAAAACGGGAAAGTCTTGGTTCGTCGCACATTGCGGCGATCCCAGGTTCTGCCCTTCTTTCGGAGCCTACCAGCTTGCTTAGTAGGCATGGAGGCCTGTGCGAGTGCACATCACTGGGCACGCGAGATCGCGGCGCTGGGCCACTCTGTCCGCATCATGCCGCCAGCCTACGTGAAGCCTTACGTCAAACGAAACAAGACCGACGTGGCGGATGCTGAAGCCATTTGTGAGGCGGTCACCCGCCCGACAATGCGATTCGTGCCGGTGAAGACTGCCGAACAACAAGCAGCCAGCATGATTTTGCGAACGCGAGAGATGCTGATGAGGCAGCGCAGCCAGACTGCAAACGCCTTGCGTGCTCATATGGCCGAATTGGGCATTATCGCCGGAAAAGGCATGGCAAGCATCGCAAAACTCCTGGTACTTCTCCGGGATGAAAAGACAATAGGATCCCCGGCGCCGCCCGCTTTGCCCTGATCCAGTTCGCTGAACAGATTGAGCTGCTTACAACCCGCATAGAGAAGCTCGACAGAGAGATTTCGGTTGGCGTCAGACAGGACCCCGATGCCATGCGCCTGATGAGCATTCCGGGCGTCGGTCCTCTCATCGCCGCTACCGTTCGGACATCGGTCTCGGATCCTCGCGGTTTTGCGACTGCACAAGATTTTGCGGCTTGGACGGGGTTAACACCGAGGGCACAGTCGAGCGGCGGGAAAGAAAGGCTCGGGGCGATATCAAAGCGTGGAAATCGGCACCTACGGACGCTCTTGATCGTTGGTGCGACCTCAATCATCAAGCTGGCTAAACGAGGGTTGAAAGTCCCGCTCGGGATTCGGACCATGCTGCAAAGACGGCCGGTCAAGGTCGTAGTGGCGCTCGCCAATAAGATCGCGCGCACCATCTGGGCCTTGCTGGTCAGAGGCGGCGTCTATCAGGCGGCGGCTGCAATGCTGAAAACCTAATCTTAAGAGCTCTCCGGCGGAAGAAGAAGGCTGCCGAGGCGGCAAGGTGCAAATCTGGATGAACCCCGAATGACGACATTCCCGGTAGCAATCAGACCGCCTGACTCACTGCGCTTCGAGCGCGAGAAATTGATTGGGCGATTGCTTCCGCGGATATCATCGTGGCCAGCGGCCAGGCGCCGCTTCACAGGCCGAACATATGACCGCACCGTCATCCCTTGTTCAACAAGAGAAAGATCTTGCAGCCCGGGCCGTTCCACATACGAGTCAGAGCCAATATTGCAAGCCGAATGACAACGAACCGTTTGTAGCTTTGCTCCGCCTGGGCGGCAATCACCATCTCGCGGTCGCGTAGCGCCTTGATGTTGTAGGCATAGGCTGGTCCGCGGCGGCTACCTTTCTGCTGTGGATGTCCGGTTTGAAGTTGCATCGCGCGGGTCTTGTTGGCGACCAGCGGTGGCCGCCCCCACAGGTAATCCTCGCGCTTAGTCAGCAACTGCCAGCAGAGCACAGTGAGCTTGCGAGCCAGGGCCACCGCGGCGATCTGATGGCGGCGCGGGGCTCGGATGCCCACGAAAAAGCATGCAGTGGACCGGGCGCCTTGGCCGCTGCCCAGGCCGCCTCGAGCAGCATGGCGCGCGCATGACTGCGGCCGATCTTGCTGATACTGGCCGTGGTGGGCCGCTCCAGCCCGGACTGCCGCACCCGCGGGTTCAGCCCGAAATAGCTCACCAGCCTCTGCGGCTGTTGAACCGGCCGATGTCGCCGATCGCGGCTACGATCCTGACGGCGACCGCGAGATTGAAGCCGGTGATTGTCATCAACCTGTTGACCGCGGGATCGTCCATGGCATCCTGCGCGATCTCGCAGGGCCCAGGTCTTCCGACAACCGGTCAAGCTCACGGACGTGCCGATCGATCGCTGCGCGTTCATCGTCCGGCAACGGTTGGGCAGCCAACCACGCCCCGCGGGCGTTGAAAAGATCGGCATGCGGGCACATCGGGATCGGGTGCGCGTGGAGGATCGAATGCACCTCGTTCTTGAGCCGCGTGCGATGCCGCACGACCTGATAGCGCCGCGCCACCAGCCTGCGCTTGCGTTCGGTCTCCGCGTCAGGCGTCCAGATCTGCGGGCACCCGGCCGCCTGCAGACTGGCGAGTGTGCCAGCATCGATCTTTGTCGGTTCTGACGTGAGTCTGGACGATCGCCTTCACCTGCAGCGGATTGGCGATAATCACCTGCGAACCCGCGACGCCACCATGCTGTTGGCAGTCGCTTCATGCACCACCTCATCACTGGCCAGCAGGGCTTTGCAAAATCCCTCGAACGCTGTCCGTGTCATATCAACCCGGTCCGCATGTTGGAGCTTGCCGTACTCCCAAAACACCACCTCCCCGAAAGTTCGGCTGACGTCGACGCCAATCACCCGTCGCATTTGCACCTCCTGCTTGATATGACGGGAGCTGCGGGCGACACGACAACTACGGATTCGCGCTCCCAGCGCAACCGGACGAGTCGCAGAGTCGGCCAGCTACTAACTCGAGCTGGGCTCATCGTATGCATCGGCTTGCCCGCACATCGTGGTCCCGGCGCCGCCTCTGTCCCGATGGTCGCACCATACGCCACGATGCAGAACACCGCAGCGGAATCTTGGCACCGAAAAATCTCATACCAGCTACCAATCCCATTGAAAGCGCCTTCGGTACCGTGCGCCACCGCACCATTCGATCGAAGGGCAGCCTGCCCAATAGGACGGCGCTCGCGATGCTCTTCGAGCTGGTCGAGGCCGCGCAGAAAAGCTGGCGCCGTATCGAGGGCTACAACAGTTGCCAAAACTGGCTGTCGGTGTGACATTCAACGATGGGATCGAGGTCATCGCCAAGCCGACCGACCGTCAGCCCATAACCGCCGCCGCCTGACCGGCTCCGGCCATCACCAAAATTTGGCTATAGCTCTCGCAAATCCGTCCATCACACAGTGTCGTGCATGGTCAGAGGATGATTATGGGGTAAGCGCGTCAACTTTGAACATGAATACGAGTGTCGCTAGTTGGGTCTGCTGGCGCATGGCAGCGCGAATGCGTGGCTTGGACATTCTGAAGCAAAGCGACGCCTTCGTATACAGGATCGCCAGACGTCCTCAGGGCCTGACTCAGAGAGGCGGACACAGGCTCTAGCCAGGCGCGAGTTAGGGCCCTTAAATGTGCGGCGAGCAGGGCCGGCATGGCTTTGGCGCTTCGTCGAAGCATCCGCGATTATCTGGGAGTGCATCCGGCTAGGCTTTGCATGACGCTTCCTTGGGTCAGCTTACGCGCCCGGGGCGGTTAAAGCTTCATCTTCTGCCGACAATGCGCAGAATTGCGGCCTGTAACAGGCCACATTGGTCAATTCCCGATCTCTCAGCAGAATGCAAGTTTGCGGATGATATCGTCGAGCCCGGATCGGGAACAGGTCGAGCTTCCAACGACAGGAGAAGGTGCATTGATTTCCGAGGTGTTCATCACCTGTGCGGCTGAGGTAAGTGCACGGCGCGATACTGCTCAAAAAACGTTTCGGTTTACTCGAGTAACAAGGACGAGTTGGTGATGACACCCTCCACATCTTTCGACAGCAGCGCCGTCACTGTCTTGGTCCATGGTTCCGAGGTTGCTCGCCTCGCCCGTGAACGCTTTCCCGGCTTGCGCATCTTGAGCGCCAAGGATACTGCGTCGCTAGAATCCCAAGTGGGGGATGCGGATGTTATTGTGGGCTCCGGCATCGATTTTCCTCCTCAAGTCTTGGACAAGGCCCGTCGGCTACGCTGGTTCTAGTCGACCTCCGCAGGCATCGACGCGATTTTGCCGACTTGCAACCGTATCCGCGATCTCATGGTCACCAATGCTCGGGGTGTCCATGGTGATTCCATCGCAGATTTTGTAATGACGGGCATTGGTATGATGCATTGGGACTTCCCACGCTTCATGCAAGAGCAGTCTCGCAAGGAATGGCACACGCGACCGGTGCCGCCGATTTCGCAGAAAACGCTCGGCGTCGTCGGGCTTGGCTCGATCGGGGCCGCCATCGCACGCCGCGGCAAGGGCGCGGGGATGACAGTGCTCGGCACGAAGCGCACCGGCTCCGCGATAGCAATGCAGTGTATCCATGTTAAGCCTAAGGGACCGAACCGAACCGTAGACTGGCAGATCACACCGTTATTCCCTCCAAACGGAGATGCTCAATGAGGATTCAGATTTCCGAAGTCGATAATGCGCACCATGGCGGGATCCACACGCTCCGCCACAAAAGACTACAAGCCTTAGTAGGTTCGCTGTTGGTCTTTTATTAGGTAAGTGACCTAAGCCATTCCACGAGATGCGCGTTACACACCATAAGTCCCCGCCCGGAGCGGGTGCATGCCCTGGCCCCGGTGTGATCCGCCCTCTACGTAGTCTGGAAGAAGCGTGGTTGGTCGATGAAAAACTGAGTTGCGGAGGAGAACGCCATGGAGATTCGCGAGCCGCCACACTGTTCTCCAGCTCTCGAGCCCCCGAGAATTAAGCCCGGCTGGGGGAGCGATGTCTTGCATATGGCGGTCCATTCGTACCGTGCGCGCCTTTTCAGTGCGCATCGCCATCGCTCTACGCACTCGGAGCCCACTGCATGCCGTGATAAACTTGCTTTGATCAAATCAACAGCCGGCAGTGTGTCGTCGTGACTTGCCGCGCCGACTCCGGTTGAAGAACACCTCTCGCCAACAATCGCTGTCTCGCTGAAGGCAGTGCCAACTCGCAGATGGGCTCCTAGGATGAATACCGATGCCTTCGTCGCTTATGAGTCTAACGTCCGTCGCTATGGACGGTCGTTTCCAACGGTTTTCACAAAGGCCCTCGGGGCAACACTCCACGATGAGGCGGGTAAAACTTATATCGATTTCCTTGTGGGGTCCGGTGCACTCAACTATGGACACAACAATCCAAACATTATCGCGCCAGCAATTGAATATCTTGCCGGCGGAAATATTCTTTTGTCGCTTGATATGTATACAGCGGCGAAGCGTGAATTCATTGAAGTATTTGTCGCTACTATCCTGAAACCCAGGGGCCTTTCTTACAAGATACAGTTTCCAGGGCCGACCGGGACAAGCGCTAACGAAGCGGCGCTGGCCCTGGCGCGAAAATATACGGGCCGCTCGAGTATCATGGCTTTTACGAATGCGTTCCATGGCATGTCGCTCGGATCCCTGGCAGTATCAGGTTCGGCGTCGACGAGGGAGTTGGGTGGAGTGGCTCGGCACGATGTGATCCGCGTCCCTTACGACGGCTATCCAAACCAAGCATTTGATTCCGCAAGTTACATCGACTACGTGCTGGGCGACCCAGGGAGCGGCATAGAAAAGCCGGCCGCGATCATTCTGGAGACCATCCAGGCAGAAGGCGGCATGAACACCGCATCCGCAGCTTGGCTCGCACAAATTCAACGGAGTTGTCGCAAGCACGGCGTCCTTTTGATCGTCGACGACATTCAGGCAGGTGCTGGGCGAACGGGCGATTTTTTCTCGTTTGAGTTTGCGAAAATCGAACCCGACATCGTGTGTCTTTCCAAATCTCTGAGCGGGTCTGGTAATCCCCTCTCCATTGTTTTGATTCGTCCCGAAATAGACATATGGAGCCCGGGAGAACACAGCGGAACTTTCCGAGGCAACAATGTCGCCTTCGTGACGGCGGCGGCCATGTGCAAAATGTGGTCCGACAGGCTGTTTACTGCAAGCGTCAAGCGGACAACCCTGAAGCTGCAAACACACCTGGATGGCTTGGTTGAAAAATTTCCAAAAGTCGTTGAACAAAAGCGTGGCCGTGGGCTGATGACTGGCCTCAAGTTCCGTTCACAGGACGTCGTCGGCCGTGTGCACGATATCGCGTTCGAGAACGGCCTGCTGATCGAATCTTCCGGACCTAATCGCGACGTCATCAAAGTCCTCCCGCCGATAACAATCACCGATGGCGAACTCGATCGCGCTATCGCCATTCTCAATAACGCACTACAGGAGCAAGCCAATGATGACTGCAGAAGTATCTAAAGGGCCAGCGATCTCGCCTCTTACGATGAAAGAACGGACCGGCTCAATCAGCACCGCTGATATTATCTCGGTCCTAAAAGGTGAGGTCACCAGCCTGCACATTAGACAAGGTTTCAGTATCGAGGTAGCCGACGCAATCACCGCGAACTTTGCCCGCAATGCCGGCCTAAAGGAGCGGAAAGATGGCGTTCCCGGACAATATGTCGGCGCATCCCACTACAGGAAGGATGCAGTTGGCTATTTTGCGGACGCGGCAAACGCGCGACCGTTCGTCGGAGCCCTTTTTGGCAGTTTGGTCGATCCGGTCCGCGGATTATTCGACGCATTGAAGCGTGAGCTTCACGATCAGGGCACCGAATTGCGGTTGGCCCGTTCGGCGCACGGTGAGGCCAATATTTGTCGCGCTCTCTGTTGGTCCGGCACGGGCATGTACACGTTGGAACCTCACGACGACGTCGCTCAGGTCCTTTGTGCCGCAAACGAGGAACTTCCAGCGGTGGCCCACAACACCGTCGTAGCGCTCAACTTCTATCCCAGCATGCCCCAAGAAGGGGGCAATCTCCGGATCTGGCGCCATAAGCCGACAGTCGCTGATCGAAAGTCTCAGGGCTTGGAAACAACAGGATACCCCTACTCGGCCGGCTATCTTGAGGCCGTTCCTTATCAGGACATCGAGCTAAAGGCAGGAGATATCGCCTTGATCGACGGCGGTTTCGTTCATGGGGTCACCCAACAATCGGGCAGCGGAAAGCGTCGCCTTCTGCTGAACTGCTTCTTAGGATTTGCGCGACCGGATCTTGTACTCTGGTGGACCTAAAGGTGGCATCGCATCAGCTAACTGCGAGCTTTGAATAGTGGGCCATCCGGACCCGGTTGGGAAACTGAAGTTGTCGAAGTTTCAGCAAACCTCGAGAGGAGCCGGATGAACATCCATGAGAGCTGTCAAGCTTACGCCGTCGGTCGGGAGCAGGTTGTTTGGCTGATGCGGAGCGGCCGACGCGCGAGGCCGCCGCCGCACACGCCCCGGCCGTCTGGTCGCAGAGCGCACGGAAGTGGATTGACAGTTATCGCCGAGTCCTTGCGAACTAGCTTCTCTATTCATGCTGCTATGCAGAGCATGCGGCGGGCGGCCTGCGCGGACTCCAGGGCACGCGCCGCCGCTTCTCTTCACCGCGATCGGTGCCGGCTTCTGGGCTTTTCGCTCAACTACGTCCGTTTGAAGATAGGCCTCGGCGCTAGCTGGATTGGCTTCTCAATCGGAACGACCTCTACCGTGTGCTCTTGGTTGGAAACCAGCGGCTTGCAACAGCTTGCACTCCGGTGGGTTGACGCTGCACGTGGGCACGCAACTGCATACGAACAATCGGTTTCTCGGGAGACAATAGCCATGGCGGACGTATTCGGTAAATACGATTTTCCCCTCGATCCAGAGCAAGAAAGGCGCGCCCATCGTCTGCATGGGGCGGCAATTATCGTAGACACAACACATCAGGGTCCCTGTGGGAAACGATCTTTCACTCCTGAAATGATCAACATTCTAAAAACGAAATATTCTGCGCATCGCGATTCTTCGCGAGCACTCAGCGAAACTTGGGCCATGCCCACCTGGTTCGCGCTTAGAGGGGAATTGCCAGATCTTGAGCAGAGTTGGCGAGATTCCGGATTGACCGTTACTAATAAGGAACTCTCTGGTACGGACTGTACCTCCGTGCTCGCTTCATTTTCATTTCTGCAGAGGCAATTTGATTACTTCCCCTGGCTAAGAAAAATCCTGGTTGCAAACGACTTTGCCAAGATGAAGAAGGAGCAGTTGCTTGGGTCCTTCATCAGCAGTCAAAGCTCCGAGGCCCTGGAAAGAGACATTTGTCGTCTGGATGCGTATCACGGCATGGGTATGCGAATGCTGCAGTTGACCTACAATTCTGTTAACTACATCGGTGGAGGCTGCACCGACCGCACGGACTGCGGAGTAACTTCATTCGGAAAGTCCTTCATCGATCGTATGAATGGCATCGGTATCATCGTTGATATTAGCCACTGCGGGCGATCGACGACTGTAGATGCATGCAAGATTTCCTCAAAGCCCGTCGTGGCATCCCACACAGGTTGCTTTTCCATATACGAAGCGGCCCGGAACAAGACGGATGATGAAATAAAACACATTGCCGAAAAGGGCGGATACATCGGGATATACTGCTTGCCCAATTTTTTGACACACGCAGACCAGCCGAGCATCGAGCATGTGCTTGATCATATCGATCATGTATCAAACCTCGTTGGCTGGCAGCATGTCGGCATTGGATCAGACTTTCCGTTTGCTGCGCCGGAGGAGTTGGGGAATGCCCTCTTAGCTGAGCATCTATTAGCATCGGGTTTCGGACCCGAGGACGGTTTCGCGAACCCCAAAACGGTGACCGGTTTCGATGACTATCGCGATTTTCCAAATATAACGCGCGGTCTGGTCTCGCGCGGCTATAGTGATGTGCAAATTTCGGGCATTCTCGGTGCCAATTTCATTCGTGTCTTCCAGGACGTGTGTGGATAAGGGGCATAGGGCGGTGTCGAAACCGACTTTTCAGGGCGCTGGCAGCCGAAGAAACCAAAAGAGTAGAAGGCGCTCCGCGCGATGATGACCGTGTCGGCCCAGACCGCCTCCATCAGTATGCCGGAAATATTAGCTGCGGCAATGCTGTCGCGCGGGCGCTAAACCGAGGGCTGCGTCGAGCGGATGAGGCATGTTGGCCAGCTTGTTTGATTTGGGTAACAGCTAGCGTTTTGGCCTTGCCATTCCGAACATTGTGTCTTCGATGGCACTGGAGTGAAAAGTTCATGGAAAATCAGTCACACGAAAACGATGATGACCCAACCCCGCGGGATGGCGGCTATGATATCGTCGGTTCGATCAGAACCAACGTCGCTGATGAGTTTACGATAGTGGCAGTCGGCGATGTCATTGCGTCGCGATCTCTCACGAAAACCCAAGATGTTAGCTTCGGGGAGATCATCAAGATCCTTCAGGACGCCGATGTCACCTTTGGCAATATGGAAAGCCTCATTCTGGACATTCGAACGTTCGATGGAAGCCCTCAAGCTGAGTATGGCGGCGCCTATCACATTAGTTTGCCAGCGGTCGGACCTGACCTGAAGGCGATGGGATTCAAGATCATGGGCCGCGCGAACAACCATTCGCTTGACTGGGGAGTTGCGGGGATGCGCGAGACGAGCCGAGCGCTCGATCAGAATGGAATAATCCATGCAGGTGTCGGCGAAAATCTCGCCCAAGCCGGCGCTGCTCGCTTTCTCGAGACGCCACGCGGTCGGGTGGCGTTGCTGTCGTTTGCTTCAACATTCACGCCGATGTCGCGTGCGTGCAATCCCGCGGGGGAAGCCCCAGGGAGACCCGGGCTCAATGCCCTTCGGTTGGCTCGAAGTATCGTAGTTCCGGCGGATATGCTCGAGAGCTTGAGACGGGTACGTGATGCGCTGCCCGATCCCAGGGCCCACCGAGGAGATCCAAATCTAGTCGTGCTTGCCGGAACGTCATACGAAGCTGGAGAGGATGTCTGTTACCGCTACGTACCCCACCCAGGCGACGTCGCCGATATTCTCCGAAACCTTCGTCAGGGCAAACAATTTGCTGACTTCTGCATCGTCACAAACCACGGTCACGAGCCTGGTAGTTGGAGCCAGGAACCGCCCGATTACGAAAGGTCTTTTGCGCAGAGTCTAATTGATGCTGGAGCGGACGCTTATGTCGGACACGGACCACACCAGTTGCGAGGCATCGAGATCTACAAGGGAAGGCCGATCTTTTACAGCCTAGGGAATTTCATCTACGACGACCTTCGAACCCCCGTGGGAGCTGACATGTTCGCGGTGTACGATAAGGATCCAAGGATCGCTACGGACGCCGAGGTTACGGTCGACGAGGAAGCAAAGGGATATCCGACGGCAGCAGGATTCATAGGTGCGCTCTCCGCCCCAATCTATTATGAGAGCATCGTCACGGTTGCCCAATTTGAAAAGAATCAGCTTGCCGAATTGCGACTTTATCCTATTGAACTCGGTTATTCAAAGAGGTTCGCCGATAGGGGCATTCCTCGACTCGCTGCTACGCCCCAGGCGAAAGCCATTCTGGAGCGCCTACAGAGGCTCTCAAAACCATTTGGGACACAGATCGTGATTGAAAAGGGGATTGGTTTCATCAGCCTGCGGCCCAGATCACCCTAGCCGGCATGAGCTATAAAAATCGGGGTGCAGACCACGATGAGCAGCAATATTGCAGCCGCTTCCTCGCTAACCTTCAGCGCGGGGCCAAATCGCTGCCTCGTGTTGCAGGCCATTCCAGGCAACTACAATCCGGGTGTTTCTTGGAAGCCGCAGCTTTACCTCGCGAAAGACGCGATATGAAGTTCGGCTTCATGGCGAAGCACGGACGATCTGACTGAAGGCATGGCTATTCGATGCGCTGGGGGTTTCGCGGTTGGGATTACTGCCTGACTGAACCGCTCTTCTAGCGCCGCATCCCTCAATTGCGGGGAGTTCGGCGGTAGGGCGAAAGCCAGCTTCGTGCCAGCGACCGTATGGCGCGCGTCGGGATGGTGCCCGCGAACCTGCTGGATCGGCAGTTCGCTGCCGAGTGCGCATTTCGCTGATGGTGAGCGGCGATTTCACGCGATGGTGAGCAGGTATTTCGCGCGATCGTGAGCGGCCGCCTTGACCGACATGGTGATTGGTTCAGGGGTTTGAGTTTGCGTCAAGAGTTTGGTTGCGGGCGTTCTTCTTTCGCATGCTTTCTCCGGTGAGTTGAAGGCGGTGAGCGTTGTGAACGAGGCGATCCAGGATGGCGTCGCCGAGGGTTGGGTCGCCGATAATTTCGTGCCAATGCTCGACGGGGACCTGACTGGTGACGATGGTGGAGGCGCGACCGTGGCGATCATCGAGGATCTCCAGAAGGTCGCGCCGTTCGGGCGGATTGAGAACCGACAAGCCCCAGTCGTCGAGGATCAGGAGTTGAACGCGGCCGAGGGTTTTGAGCATGCGGCCATATCGGCCGTCGCCGCGAGCGAGGGCGAGTGCCTCGAACAGGCGCGGGACGCGTTGATACTGGACCGAACGATTGTCGCGGCAGGCCTTGTGGCCGAGGGCGCAGGCAATCCAGCTTTTGCCGAGCCCGGTTGCCCCCGTGATGAGCAGGTTCTCGTTGCGGTCGATCCAGTCGCCGCCGATAAGTCTGGCGAAGACGCTGCGGTCGATGCCGCGTGGCGTGCGCCAATCGAGGTCTTCCACGCATGCGCTCTGGCGCAGCGCGGCGAACTTGAGGCGGGTGGTGAGACGTTTGGTGTCGCGCTCGGCGGCTTCGCGATCGACCAGCAGTCCGACGCGCTCCTCGAACGACAGGGCATCGAGATCCGGTGAACGTCGCTGCTCCTCCAGGGCTTTGGCCATTCCGGTCAAGCCGAGCGTGATCAGCCGTTCGTGGGTGGGATGTGTCAGCATTGAGGTCTCCATGGTTCAGTGGAAATAGCCCTGACCGCGGATGTTGCCGTGGCGCAGGGGCTGGTGGTCGGACGTCTCGTCAAGGAAAGCGCGATCGAGGCCACTCTTGAGGATCGAACGGATCGAGGCGACGGAGCGAGCCTTGATCAGGATGCCCCGTCGGCAGGCCGCATCGACGCGCGCATTGTCGTAGCTCCTGGCCAGCGACAGGATGCCGAGGCAGGTGCGAAAGCCTTGCTCTGGATGCGGCCGGGCCTCGATGACGACCTGGAAGAACGCCGCGGTCGATGGACCGATCTTCTCGCCGGCGGCGATCAGCCCTGCGGGCGTCCACTTGCCGTAGCGGCGGTGCGCGCTCGGCATATGATCGGCGATCGTGGTATGGCCGCGCCGGTTGGGCGCACGGGCGTGACTGGCGATCCTCTGGCCCTTGTGGAAGATCTCGACGGTCTTGCCGGCGACGCGGACATCGACGAGTTCACGGATCAGGCGGTAAGGGGTGGAATACCAATGGCCGTCGATCTCGACGTGATAATCGGGGGCGACCCGGCAGCGCTTCCAGCGTGCAAAGACATAAGGCTGGTCCGGCAGCGCCCCCAGCTTCGGACGGTCGATCTCGGCGAATAGTTCGGCCCG
>NZ_JBEPQT010000054.1:0-16308 GCF_040547985.1 Bradyrhizobium sp. LB14.3 | reverse complement strand
GACGGCTTTAGCGTGTTCTGGCTCGAGAGCATGGAACGTCATGCGCGCCTGACCCTGTCTCCTGAGCAGAGGCTGGTGGTTGCGCAGCACACGGCTCACCCGACGACGTTGATGAACAGCGATGTGACCGACAACCCCGGCCGGCTCCCGAACGACTGCATCGCGCGCTTCTACCAAAAGGAGAGCATCGTAGCGGGGCCCGCGGGTACGCCTAGCGTGCAACGCGCTGACTAGGCCAATGGCAGGAAGTCGTAACCCGACGGCTGCGCGGTGACCACGTAAGCCGCGGCCTCTGGGACTAGCCGTTGTAGGCCGCAGGACGCCGCTGCGAAGCCCGTGGCCTACGCCGGCTACCGTTCCGCACGATCGGCACCACATCGACGGGCTCGCGTGCATTGGAGCGCATCTGTCTGGATCCGGCGGCCGGCTGGACCATGCCGCGGGAGCGAGCAGGCTCGAGACCATAGCCGGCAACTACCACGCTGCGATCGAGGCAGCTAATGCGTTTGCAGACATGGTACAGAGACAGTGCTTTTTGGGTGTATTGGAAATTTGCAATAAGTTATTGATTTAGTTGGTGAGCGCGCTGGGGCTCGAACCCAGGACCCCGTGATTAAAAGTCACGTGCTCTACCGGCTGAGCTACGCGCTCCCATGGCCGCTGATGGCTTTCAAAGAGATCGCCATCGTGTTCGGACATTCGAGAAGCATGTCTTGCTGCTACGCTCTACTTGCGTCGCGGGGAAAACCGGCTGTTCTCCGGATCATGCTTTCGGCCCGCGCTGTGTAGGGGGATGGGGCGCGGAGGTCAATAGCAGGGGTGGCTGCCAAAACCCGCGGCAGAAGTCGGGATTTGCTCGCCGCTTCCGTGGTTTAAGTCGGGAATTTTCACCTTGATTGGCGGACAGTCATCCACGCCGAAGAGCGAGGATGGCTTACCGGCCGAGGGCCGCGCCCGCGCCGCGAGGTCGTCTCGCCATCAGTTCGCTTCGCGCCGGACCTCGTTCGGCAACGGCTGCGGCGTGCCGGCGGGGGTCGGCAGCGCGACGGGGCGGAGCCCGATCAGCTCGGCGGTGCGGATCGCACTATCGCGCCAGAACTGGAACGAGTTGATGCGGCTGAGCTCGAGGATGGCGATGGCGACCGCTGCCAGGAACGGCAGGCTCTGCAGCACCAGCACGCCCGCGAAGATGTAGATCTCGGTGATCTGGCGATAGCTGTTGGAGGCGACCAGCACGCCGGCGCCGATCAGGAGCAGGGCGCCGATCACGGCCTCCCAGAACGCCTGGAACTCTATCGACATCCGGGACAGGCCACCCTTGGAGGTGCGCGCGAACGCGATGTGCTCGGTGATCAGTCCTTGCGCGACCGCGCGCGACACCGTCCATTGCACGCTCATCGCCGCGATCATGGCGCCCAGCATCTGGCCGGGCTTGATCGCGACGCGCGCACGGTACATCGACAAAAAGTGCGCGAGCGAGACGATGAAGGCGCCGATGATCGGCAGCGTCAAAATCTTGTCGGGGATGGCGATGTCGGCGAAGGCCACGATCGGCACCCAGATGAGGTTGAGCAGCGCCACGACCACGCCGAGGCTTTCGGCCCCAAGCCAGTTCAGCCAGCCGAGACCATATTCGCGCTTCTGGTCAGCCGTCAGCCGACTCTTTCCGGGCAGGAAGTTCCGCCAGTGCTTCTTGACGATCTGGAGGCCGCCATACGCCCAGCGATGGCGTTGCTTCTTGAAGGCCTCGTAGGTGTCGGGGAGCAGGCCCTGACCGTAGCGGTGGTTCGTGTAGTGCGTGGTCCAGCCGAGTTGCTGGATCGCAAGGCCGAGATCCGAGTCCTCGCAGATCGTATCGCTCGACCAGCCGCCGGCCATGTCCATCGCGGCGCGGCGGATCAGGCACATCGTGCCGTGCACGATGATGGCGTTGGTCTCGTTGCGCTGGACCATGCCGATGTCGAAGAAGCCGGCATATTCGCCGTTCATGAGGTAGTGCATGATCGACAGATCGCCGTCGCGATGTTCCTGCGGCGCCTGCACCAGACCGACGCGCGGGTCGGCGAAGGCGGGCACGAGGTCCTTCAACCAGTCGGGATCGACGACGTAGTCGGCATCGAGGATGCCGATGATCTCGGCATCGACGGCGGTGCGGTCCATCGCGATGCGCAGCGCGCCGGCCTTGAAACCCTGCACCTTCTCCGCGTTGATGAACTTGAAGCGTTCACCGAGCGTGCGGCAATGGTCCTGGATCGGCTGCCAGAAGGCCGGGTCCGGCGTGTTGTTGATGATGACGACGCATTCGTAGTTCGGATAGTTCAGCCGCGACAGCGCATCGAGCGTCTGCTTGAGCATCTCGACCGGCTCGAAATAAGCGGGGATGTGGATCGAGACTTTTGGAAAGTAATTCTCGGGAACGTTCTCGACCGGTTTGCCCTTCGTGAGCAGCCGCTGCGGCGGCCGGCCGAACGCGACGGCCGCGATCTCGTCGATGCGCGCCATCGCAATGAGGACGAGGGGAACAAGCAGGATCATGCCCAGAGTCAGTGCGAAGGCCGAGCCGAAAATGAAATAGTGCCCGTTCCAGAACGCGAACACGGTGGCAGCCCAGGCGCCGACGCCATTGGCGGCGGCTGACAGCAGGAACGCCTGCTTCGCCGTCGGCTGTTCCAGCCGCAGGATCGGCAGCGACAACAGGACACCGACCAGCAGCGCTATACCCATCGACTTCCAATAGTCGGGATTCTCCACCGGGCCGGTCCAAGCGAATTTCGGCTCGCGGCTGGCGTTGAGGATACCCCAGTACGGTCCGACGCCGCCTTCGAAGTACTTCCAGGGCTGATCGATGGCTTCAACGATGTTGTATTCCATGCCGAGGCCTTCGGCGCGGCTGACGAAATTGCGCAAGGTCAGCGCTTGCTGGAACGGACCGGGGTCGGCGTTGCGCAAATTATAGCCCGCGCTCGGCCAGCCGAACTCGGCGATCACGATGCGCTTGCCGGGGAACAGGTTGCGCAAGAGGTTGTAGCGGTCGACGGCCTGGTCGACCGCCTGGTCCGAGCGAAAGTTTTCCCAGTAGGGCAGCACGTGGGCGGCGATGAAATCGACGTTGGAAGCGAGGTCCGGATTGTCGCGCCAGATGTTCCAGATCTCGCCGGTGGTGACGGGCACGCGGACCGCGCTCCTCACCCGCTTGATCATCTCGATGAGGTCTTCGACCTTCTGCTCGCCGCGGTAGATCACCTCGTTGCCGACGACGACGCCGTTCACGTTGCTGTTCTTGCGGGCGAGCTCGATGGCGGCCTTGATCTCCCGCTCGTTGCGCTCCGGATCCTTGCCGATCCAGGCTCCGACCGTGACTTTGAGCCCGAACTCGGCGGCGATCGGCGGCACCAATTCGTTGCCTTCCGTCGCCGAGTAAGATCGGATGGCGCGTGTGAGGGTCGAGAGCTTTTTCAGATCGGCTCGTATCTTGTCGGGGTCGATGTTGTTGTCGACAATATGTCCCGGTTCGAACGGCGTATAAGACAGGCTGGGCAACAGGCCCTTGAAGTCGGGCGCGGGTTCCCTGTCGCGCATGACTCCCCAGATGCCGGCGTGAAGCACGGACACAAGCAACAGAACGGCGGCGACAACGCGCATCGCGGCTAAACCAAAAGGGGCTGAGATGGCAGGGAAGCGGATCCGACCCCGAGATCCGACCGAGTCCGCGGCAAGTGGAGCATACCTCTGCCGCGCGGTTTCACAACTGTCATGCCCTCATGTCCGTACGAGGGCATGCCTTTTTCGCAAAAGCGCGGCAGTGGCAACACTTGCTATCGCCGATCGTTCCTGAACGTAGGCTGAAACAATCGCGGCTATTTCTGCGGCGCGGGCGAGGGGCTGGCCGCAGGTGACGGGCTTGCGGCCGGCTGCGGCCCTTGCGAGTTGCCGGTGGTCGGCGTCGCCGGCTGGGAGGGGCTCGCCGCCGCCTGCTGCGGCTGGGAGGCCGGATTGATCCAGCAAGCGTGCACACGGCTGTCCAGGGTCTCGGCGACCTTGGGATCGATCTGGGCGCCGAACCGGGTCAGGCAGCGGAATGCCGCCTGGATATGGCCGCCGGGGCAGCCGAAGCGGTCATAGAGGTCGAGATGGCGGAAAGCGGTGTCGAGGTCGTCGCGGTACATCAGCCGCACCACGCGGCGGCCGAGCCAGACGCATTCGGGATTGCCGGCCGGGCCGTTGATGACTTGGGCGGCTTCCGCGAACTCGTCGGTGCGGCGCTGGTTCTGGGCCGCGTCCTTGGCGGCGTCGGCGGGCTGGGTCGCGGCCTTGCTCTGGTCCGGGGCGGGCGTACCGCTCTGGGCGGAGGCGCCACCGAGACCGACCATGACGAGAAGGGAAGTAACGGCCAAGGTGGCGGCG
Source organism: Bradyrhizobium sp. LB14.3 (assembly GCF_040547985.1). Classification (NCBI taxonomy): domain Bacteria; kingdom Pseudomonadati; phylum Pseudomonadota; class Alphaproteobacteria; order Hyphomicrobiales; family Nitrobacteraceae; genus Bradyrhizobium; species Bradyrhizobium sp. LB14.3. The sequence continues at coordinate 11,904 of NZ_JBEPQT010000054.1, read as the reverse complement.
AACTGCCGCAGGACCGCATTTCGTAACCCGAACACCCGTTGCCGCATGAATTCCCCAATATATTCACTGACCGTCCGCGCCAGGACCTCGCGGACGCGCCGGTGATGGCGTCCAAATGGGTCTCCAATGCGGCGGAAAAGTCCTTTCGATTCCATGGCCTGAATTTCAAATTTTGTCCAGCAAAGTCACGATCCTAGGCCTCTGTCGAACGGCCGCAGGCAAATTCCTCAGGGGAGGGATCGATCCATACCGGAGCCCCCCCTTGGCAGATGGCGTGCGAGCAGGTAATCGACGGCCCTTCGCGGGAGGACGGAACTGATTTCTCTTCGTACGCCACTGGCGCTTCTGCTCGTTTCACTGGGTGCGATTGCTGCCGTGTGGTGGTGGCTTGCCACGCCGATCACGCTCGCGCGCGCCCCGATCGATCCCGCCGACAAGGTTCAGTGCGTTTCCTACGCGCCGTTCCGCGGCGAGCAGTCGCCGCTGAACGCATGGACCCATATCGAGGCCGATCAGATCGAGCAGGACCTGCGGCAGCTCAAGGAGATCACCGACTGCGTCCGCACCTATTCGATGGAGAACGGCCTCGACCAGGTGCCGGCGATCGCCGCCAGGATCGGCGGGCTGAAGTTGCTGCAGGGGATCTGGCTCTCCAGCAACCGCACCAAGAATTTTGAGCAGGCCGCGCTCGCCGTCCGCCTCTCCAAGGATTTCCCCGGCATCATCACCAGCATCATCGTCGGCAACGAGGTGCTGCTGCGTGGCGAGATGACGACCGCGGATCTCGTCTCCATCATCCGCTCGGTGAAGGCGCAGGTCAGCGTGCCCGTCACCTATGCCGACGTCTGGGAGTTCTGGCTGAAGAACCGCGAGGTCTATGACGCCGTCGACTTCGTCACGATCCACATCCTGCCCTATTGGGAGGATTTCCCGGTCAAGGCGAAATTCGCCGCCGCCCATGTCGAGGCGATCCGCGAGCGCATGGCAGTCGCGTTTCCCGGCAAGGAGATATTGATCGGCGAAACCGGCTGGCCGAGCGAAGGGCGCATGCGCGAAGGCGCGCTGCCGTCGCGCACCAACCAGGCGCGCGTCGTCTCCGAGATTTTGACCCTCGCGAAAGCGCAGAAATTCCGCGTCAATCTGATCGAGTCCTACGACCAGCCGTGGAAGCGCAAGCTGGAGGGCACTGTCGGCGGCTATTGGGGGCTCTATGACTCGGTGCACCGCAGGCTGAAATACCCGCCGGGCGAGCCGATCAGCAATTTCCCGTACTGGAAATGGTACATGGGCGCGGGCATGGGCCTCTGCGTGCTGGTGTTCGCGGTCGCCGGCCTGACGTTGCGGCGCAGGCCCTGGACGCCGCGCTTTTCGGCCTGGCTCGGTGTGGCGATCTCGGCGACCTCAGCGGGCATCCTGCTCGGGATCGGCGCCGACAAGATGTACTATGAGAGCTACGGCATCGGCGGCTGGCTGCTGTGGGGCGCGCTGCTCGCGGCCGGCATCCTGTCACCGATCTTCTGCGCGCAGGCGATGGTGATCGGCCGCAGTCTTCCGACCTTTCTCGATCTGCTGGGCCCGCGCGAGGGCCGGAAATGGTCGAAGCTCACCGCCGTGCTGGGCCTCACGCTGGCGGTGACTGCGGTGATCGCGGCGCAGACCGCGCTCGGCTTCGTGTTCGATCCGCGCTACAAGGATTTCCCCTACGCCTCGCTGACGATGGCGGTGGTGCCGTTCGCGCTGTTGATGCTGAACCGGCCGCAGATCGGCCAGCGTCCGATCGCGGAATCGGTATTCGCGGGCGTGCTGACGCTGTCGGCCGCGTACGTGCTCGTCAACGAGGGCCGCGACAACTGGCAGTCGCTGTGGACCTGCGCGATCTATTTGTTGTTCGCGCTCACGATGTGGCGGGCGCGGGCCGAGCAAATCCAAGAATGAACAGGCCGATCGCCAGGCCCGACAGCACGACATTGTAGAGCACGATGCCGAGGCCGGCGGCGATGATGCCGACGGTCAGCAGCACGATCGACGGCCGCATCAGATTCAGCGTCGCTACCACCAGCGCGACGATGCCGAACACCGAATTCTTGAACAGCACCGTCGAGACCGAGCGCGCCTTGCAGATCAGCGTCTGGAGCCCGGCGTCGCAGGCGAGCCCGACCTGCGAGTTTTCGATTCCGAGGTAGCGCAGATAGAGCGCATAGCCGACGGATGCGAAGCCGACGACGATCAGGAACTGCACCTGGTAGGGCGTGAGGCGGAAGGGCTTTTTTGTCATGGCCGCAATATGGTCGGGATGAAGGGAGGGGGCAACAGGGCAGGTGGAAGTTTCTGCCTATCGTGGCGCAACTGCGCGCCATTGTGGCGGTGTGCAAGTCATCCACGCTCAGGGTAGCGGAGCATGACGCCACGATTTTCTACTGACGGCGATTATTGGCGCCTGCCCGCAGTCCACAAGGCTTATCGCCTGAAGAACGACGACAACGTCGATCCCGCTGACGCCGGCGCCGTCTCCGGCTTCGCCTGTGCGGCTGGCTGCGGAGCCGCAGGAGCAGGCGCGGGCTCCTCTCGCTTCGAGGAGCGTTTTGAGGAATAGCTGTGGCGGCGCTTGTCCGGTTTGGCGGCGGGCGCGGGCGCCGAGGCGGTGTCGGCTTGCGGCACCGAGTCCTGGGTCTTGTCGGAGTTCTTCTCCTGAACTCGATCCTGAGTCTTTCCTTGTCCCTTTTCCTGGCCGCCGCGCATTGACAGCCGCTGGCCGTCGAACACGGTGGTCTCGCAGTGGCGGTCGTTTTCGGCGAGGCCTGCGCAGAGCTTGGCTGCTGCGGCGGCGTTGATCAGCGGGCCGGCTCCCAAGCGAAGCTGCATGCCGAGGCCGGTGTTGCCTTCCTTGATCATGATGATCGGCCGCAGCGCCGCGATCTCCGGATTGGATTTGCTCAGCCCGCGCCAGAGTGCACGCAGGCCGTCGACGGAGTTCGCGCCACCGAGATCAATCGCAAAGCGCGTCTGCTGGACCGCAATCGCAGGAGCCTCGCTCTCGGCGGCCTCCGGCGGCTTCGCTGCCACAGCAGCCACTTCGATCGGAGCGGGCGCCGGGTCGGGCTTCTTCTCGGCAGCCTTCTCAGTTGCCTCGGGCTGCACCAGTTTTGATGCGGCCGGATCGGGCGGCGCCATGATCGACTTGGACGGCACCAGCGGAAGCATCGGCGGTGTCGAGGTCGTCAGCGGCGCGTGCGACAGGAGCGAGGCGGCGGCCGCGCTCTGCGTCGGCGGGCCCGACGGCTCCTTTGCGCTGTCTTTCGGCGAGTCCTTGGCAACTTCGGTGCGCGGCTTGTCGCTGACTGATGCTGGTGTCGAGGCGACTGGCGCGACGCTGGGCGCCGGCGGTCCGACCAAAGCTGGCGCGTCCTGCGGCTTCGCAGCGGACGCCTGCGGCGGCGTGGTCGTCTGCCTGGCGATGGCGCCGGTGACAGAATCGAGCCCTTGCTCCAGCACGGTGACGCGCGAATAGAGCCGGTCGCGATCGGTGTTCAGTGTCTCGATGGCAGAGGCGAGGCGGCGGGCCTCGTTCTGGCTCTCCTTGGTCAGCATCTGGAGCCGGTCGGCCTGGTGCGCGAGATCGGCCGACGCGACCTGGTCGCGCCGCCAGCCGAGCTGGGCCTGGTTGGCGAATACGGCAATCACCACGGCGCCGACGGCCGCCACGCCCCACGAGCCCAGCCGCCACATCATGCTGCGATCGAACGAACTCTCCTCGGCCACAAGTCCGGAGAATAGCCCGCCGGTCTCCTTGGTGCCGAAGGCATCCGCCAGTGGGTCGGAATCCTTTGCCATGTACGTTTAAGCGCCCAGCCCTGTCCGGCTTCCCCGAATCAATCAGGGAACATTAACAGGAAAACCTTGTCGCACTTGAATTCCGGGCGATTGCGGGGGTAGCAAGGCGATAGCTCATGACGGCATCGACCTGCCGCCGCCAACTGATTCGGCCGTATCTGACAGGATTTTCGATGACCGCCCGTTCCAGCCTCACGATCGTGCTCGCCGCCGGCGAAGGCACGCGCATGCGATCGAGCCTGCCGAAAGTGCTGCATCCGGTCGCGCACCAGAGCCTGCTCGCCCACGTGCTCGGCGCTGCACCCAAGGGAACCGGTACCTCGCTCGCGGTGGTGATCGGCCCCGACCATCAGGCGGTGGCGGACGAAGCAAAGCGCATCCGCCCCGACGCGCTCACCTTCGTGCAAGGCGAGCGGCTCGGCACCGCGCATGCGGTGCTGGCGGCGCGTGATGCCATTGCGCGGGGTATCGATGATCTGCTGATCGCGTTCGGCGACACGCCGCTGATCTCGGCCGAGACCTTCGCGCGGCTGCGCGCGCCGCTCGCCAAGGGCGCGGCGATCGCCGCGCTCGGCTTTCGCGCCGCCGACCCCACCGGCTATGGCCGCTTCATCGTCGAGGGCGACCGCCTGGTCGCTATCCGCGAGCAGGCCGATGCCAGCGCAGAGGAGCGCAAGATCGATCTGTGCAACGCCGGCGTGATGGCGATCGACGGACGCCGCGCGCTGGCGATCCTCGACAAGATCGGCAATGCGAATTCCAAGGGCGAATATTATCTGACCGACGCGGTCGGCATTGTCAGCGAACAGGGATGGGATGCCGTGGTGATCGAAACCAGCGAGGACGAAGTGCGCGGCATCAACACCAAGGCGCAGCTCGCCGAGGCCGAAAGCGTGATGCAGGCACGGCTGCGCAAGGCTGCGATGGAAGCCGGGGTGACGCTGATCGCGCCCGAGACCGTCTTTCTCGCGGCCGACACGGTGTTCGGCAAGGACGTCACCATCGAGCCGTTCGTGGTGATCGGTCCCGGCGTGTCGATCGCCGACGGCACGGTGATCCACTCGTTCTCCCATATCATGCAGACCACGCTCGGCAGGAACGTTTCGATCGGCCCCTATGCGCGGCTGCGCCCCGGCACCTCGCTCGGCGACGGCGCGCGCATCGGCAATTTTGTGGAGACCAAGGCCGCGACCCTGGAGGCCGGCGTCAAGGTCAACCATCTCTCCTATATTGGCGATGCCACCATCGGTGCCAATTCCAACATCGGCGCCGGCACCATCACCTGCAACTACGACGGCTTCAAGAAGCACAAGACGGTGATCGGGCAGGGTGCCTTCGTCGGCACCAACTCCTCGCTGGTCGCGCCGGTGACGATCGGCAATGGCGCCTATATCGGCTCGGGCTCGGTGATCACGCGCGACGTGCCGGACGATGCCATGGCACTGGAGCGCAGCCCGCAGACTATCAGGGAAGGCGGCGCTGCGCGCTACCGCGAGATCAAGACGCGCGGCAAGAAGCCGGAGAAATGAGAGGAACTGTTTCTAGCTTGTAGTAAGCGCACTCCGTCCTCATCCTGAGGAGCCCGCTGGAGGCGGGCGTCTCGAAGGATGGCCGCGGGCGAGATCCGGGCCGTCATGGTTCGAGACGCGCTTCGCGCTCCTCACCATGAGGGTCGTCTTACGTGGCCGCTAGTCGTCGTCGGCGACATCCGAGAACATCGCTCGCTTCAAGCGCCAGCCGCGCGGCCTGGCGCGCTTTGCCGGTTCGCCGGTGGCCTGCGTGGCGAGGACAGGCTTACTTTCCTTGCCTCGCTCCATGGCACGCTGGGGCGGTGGCCAATGCGCAAGGTGCGTGCCTGTGGTCTCGCTGGCGTGCACGAATGTCGATGACAGACCTTTGCGGTCGGACGAGCCTTTCATGGCCTTATCTCCCGGAGGGGAAATCGTTGGCCAAATTTGTTGACAAGAAGTTAACGGACGCGGTTTAACGCCCGCCAATTCGACGCAGTCGAAGCAGGCGTGACGAGGCGCTGTCTCAATCAGCAATAAATATTGAGTATCTGGTTGCTTAGGAACTTCGCTAAAAACCGAGCGTATCGTTTAGGCGATTTTTCGACGATTTGGGGGATAGTGAGCCGCATGTGCGGGATTGTCGGCATTCTCGGGCGCGAACCGGTTGCAGAGCAATTGGTGGATTCGCTCAAACGTCTTGAATATCGCGGCTACGATTCCGCGGGCGTCGCCACGCTCGAAGGCAAACACCTCGAGCGCCGCCGCGCCGAGGGCAAGCTGAAGAATCTGGAGAAGCGGCTCGAAGCGGGGCCTCTGAAGGGCACGACCGGCATCGGTCATACCCGCTGGGCCACCCACGGCAAGCCGACCGTGAACAACGCCCATCCGCATGCGACCGAGCGCGTCGCTGTCGTCCACAACGGCATCATCGAGAATTTTCGCGAGCTGCGCCAGGAACTCGAGAAGAACGGCGCGGTGTTCCACACCGAGACCGATACCGAGATCGTGCTGCATCTGGTCGACGATCTGCTCACGCGTGGCAACAAGCCGGTCGAGGCGGTGAAGCTGGCACTGGCGCGGCTGCGCGGCGCCTTCGCGCTCGGCTTCATCTTCGCCGGCGACAACGACCTCATGATCGGCGCTCGCAACGGCCCGCCGCTTGCCATCGGCTATGGCGACGGCGAGATGTATCTGGGCTCCGACGCCATCGCGCTCGGCCCGTTCACCGATACGATCAGCTATCTCGAGGATGGCGACTGGGTCGTGCTGACCCGCAACAGCGCCGACATCTTCGACAAGGACGGCCATGCCGTCCAGCGCGACAAGATCAGACACGCGGCCTCGACGTCGCTGGTCGACAAGGCCAATTACCGCCACTTCATGGCGAAGGAGATCCACGAGCAGCCTGAAGTGGTCGGCCACACGCTGGCGCGCTATGTCGACATGGCGACCGAGCGCGTGTCGCTGCCGGTCAAGCTGCCGTTCGACTTCAAGGACATCCAGCGCATCAACATCACGGCGTGCGGCACCGCGAGCTACGCCGGTTTCGTCGCAAAATACTGGTTCGAGCGCTTCTCGCGCGTGCCGGTCGAGGTCGATGTCGCCTCCGAATTCCGCTATCGCGAGGCGCCCTTGCGCAAGGGCGATCTCGCCATCTTCATCTCGCAATCGGGCGAGACCGCCGACACGTTGGCCGCGCTGCGCTATGCCAAGGCCGAGGGCGTGCACACGGTTGCCGTCGTCAACGTGCCGACCTCGACCATCGCGCGCGAGAGCGAGACCGTGCTGCCAACCCTCGCCGGACCCGAGATCGGTGTGGCCTCGACCAAGGCCTTCACCTGCCAGCTCATGGTGCTGGCAAATCTTGCGATCGCGGCCGGCAAGGCCCGCGGCGAGCTGTCCGACGAGGACGAGACCAAGCTGGTCCATGGCCTCGTCGAGATCCCGCGTTTGATGACGGATGCGCTCACCACCGAGCCCCAGATCGAGAAGCTCGCACGCGAGATCGCCAAATCGCGTGACGTGCTCTATCTCGGCCGCGGCACCAGCTTCCCGCTCGCGCTCGAAGGCGCGCTGAAGCTGAAGGAGATCTCCTATATTCACGCCGAGGGCTATGCCGCCGGCGAGCTCAAGCACGGCCCGATCGCGCTGATCGACGAGACCATGCCGGTCGTCGTCATCGCGCCTTACGACCGCGTGTTCGAGAAGACGGTTTCAAACATGCAGGAGGTCGCCGCCCGCGGCGGCAACATCATCCTGATGACCGACGCCAAAGGCGCGGAAGAGGCGACCGTCGAGTCCCTCGTCACCATTGTGATGCCTGATATGGCGGCAGCCTTTACGCCGATCGTTTATGCCGTTCCCGTGCAACTGCTCGCCTATCACACGGCTGTCGTCATGGGCACGGACGTCGACCAGCCGCGCAACCTCGCGAAATCGGTGACCGTGGAATAGGCAACCGTGGAATAGGCACAAGGGATAATAGACACAAGGGATATCGGTCGGTCGCTTCGTGGTCTTCCAAAACCTGCTAGAAGACCCTAGCTTGTGTGCTGCGACCGACCTGGAACCCGAATGACCCCCCGCGACGACGCGCCTGCGCCGCTTGATCCCGCGCCGGAACCGCATACCGGCCTGATGGGCCGTTTCCGCAATTATTTCCTCACCGGCCTCGTGGTGACGGGACCGGTTGCGATCACCTTTTATCTGGTTTGGTGGTTCGTCACCTGGGTTGATGGCGTGGTGCGGCCGTTCGTGCCGCTGGCCTATCGGCCTGAAACCTACATGCCGTATGTCATCCCCGGCTGGGGACTGATTGTCGCATTCTTCACGCTGACTCTGGTCGGCTTCCTCGCGGCCAATCTCATCGGCCGGACCCTGGTCGATGTCGGCGAGACCTTCCTTGGCCGGATCCCGGCGGTGCGCGCCATCTACCGCGGCCTGAAGCAGGTATTCGAGACGCTGTTCTCGGGCAAGGGCTCGAGCTTCCGCAAAGTCGGCCTGGTCGAGTTTCCCTCGCCGGGCATGTGGTCGATCGTGCTGATCTCGCAATCGCCGAACGAGGACGTCTCTCGCAGCCTGCCGGGTCAGGAGGAGCACGTCTCGGTGTTCCTGCCGTGCTCGCCGAACCCAACCACCGGCTTCTTCTTCTACGTCCCCAAGAGCAAGATCGTCGAGGTCGACATGAGCACCGAGGATGCCGCGACCCTGATTATGTCGGCTGGCGTGGTGCAGCCGGGCTCTACGCCCGACCCGAAGAAGGCCGCCGCGCTCGCGGGCATGGCGAACGCCGCGCGCATTGCCAACGCCTCGGCGCTCCAGGCCCAGCCTGCGAAGGTGGAGTAGAGCCATTCCTCCCAGGGATGGCCGCCGGTGACGCGGGCGTCCGCGTCCTCTGCTAGTCTCCGGTTGAACTGAGCGCGTCGCTCGGATTCGATCTGGAGTGCATGATGTCCAAAACGACGTCAAAGACCATTGCGATCCTCGCGCCCGGTGCCATGGGCAGCGCCGTGGCCCGCCGCCTCGGCGAGCACGGTGCGCGCGTGCTGACGTCGTTGAAAGGGCGGAGCGAGGCGACGCGCAAGCGCGCGGCGGATGCCGGCATGATCGGCGCCGAGGACGATGAGATCGCCGACGCCGACATCATCCTCTCGATCGTGCCGCCGGGCGAAGCCGTGGCGCTCGCCGAGCGGCTGGCGGGGCTGATCGTCCGGCGCGAGAAGAAACCGGTCGTGGTCGATTGCAACGCCGTCAACGTCGATACCGTCAAGAGGATCGAGGAGATCATCGGCTCGGCACAGGCGCCATTCGTCGATGCCGGCATCATCGGATTTCCGCCGCAGCCCGGCGGCAAGAGCCCGGCCTTCTACATGTCCGGCGAGCATGCCGGCGACGTCGCTGTTCTCAAAGACCTTGGGCTCGACGTGCGGATCGTCGAGGGCCCGGTCGGCGCAGCCTCGGCTTTGAAAATGTCCTATGCCGGCATCGTCAAGGGACTCGCCGGCATCGGCGCGGCGATGGTGGTCGCGGCAACGAAAGCGGGCGCGGCCGATGCGCTGCGTGACGAGCTCGCAATGAGCCAACCCGCGGTCCTTGCCCGGCTCGAAGTCGCGCTGCCGGATATGATCCCGAAGGCCTATCGCTGGGTCGCGGAGATGCGGGAGATTTCCGGTTTCCTCGGACCCGATCATCCGGCCAGCCAGATTTACGAGGGCTTTGCGCGCTGGTTCGAGCATCTCGCCGAGGACGCGAAAGGCGAGGCGGCGGACGCGGACCTGATGAAGGCATTCGCCGCGCGTATCGCGCAGAAGAAAGCCTGATCGTCCGGTCTCACATTACGGCCGTCGATCATTTGCCGTGCACCGAATCCAGAAAATCCTGGATGTCCCGATCGCGTCTCAAGCGCACGACCGGGACGTCGGCGCCATACTGCGCACGTTCGGCCTCGATGACAGGCGCACGCTCGGTGTCGTAGCACCAAGCCTCGCGCATCAGTTTCCAGTCGAACTGTTCGGGGCACCCCTCCGGGAGGTCAGGTCGTGTTGTGTCGCGATCGAAGGCGGAGCGCAGGAGAATGCGCCACTGACAGAGCCAGCGCGGGCGGTCGATGACGACCAGTGTATCGGCGCGCGCGAGCGTGAGATCGAAGGCAAGTCCCGAGAAGCTGCCGTCGACAACCCACGCATCGCCCGCGATCGCGTCAGTGACGCGCGTTCGAAAGCTCGCTTTGTCGGATGGCTTCCAGCCCGGCCGCCAGTAGAGCACTTCGAGATGGATCACGGGCAGACCAAGCCTTTGCCCGAGATTCCGGGAGAGGCTCGTCTTTCCGCTACCCTGGCAGCCAACGACGATGATCCGGCGCATTGCCGCAGGGTTCCATAAAGTCCGGCTCTGGGAAAGAGGACGGCTTCTGAACCCGCTTTATTACCTCGGATGTAATTGAGCCAATTCGCAGCTTGACTACTTTCCACATCATTCACCCGACAGGAAGCGTCCTATCAAGCCTCCTGTCGCGCGTGTGTCGGTGCATGAGGAGAGAGAGATGCAAGTCGTGTTTACGCGAAAGGAGCCGCCGGGATGGCTGCTCGACATGTGGAAGGAGATCGACGACAAGACTTTCGGACGAGGTTTCGACTGTTTTGCGGAGGATGCCGTCTGCAATCTCGGCGTCGCCGATTGGAAGGGGCGGGAAGCGATCCGCGCCAATCTGAAGGCCTTCATCGACAGCGGCTTCACCGCGCTGCATCGCGTCACCGAATATTGGGATGCAGGCTCCCTGAAGGTGTTTCGCGGCGTCGTCGACATGACACCCGATGATCCCTCGATGAAGGCGGTGCATCCCACGATGACGCACTTCTTCTACATGGACGAGACGGACGATACCAAGGTACGGCACTGGGTCGGCGCCGTGGGCCCAGTCGCCTTCGGTTGATCGCCTCGAACTTGCTACTAGCGGCGGCGCCTCGGGTATACCGACGCACCGCCGCCTATGCGTATTGACGGTACCGCAGATCGACGGGAAGGACCGACCGACCATGAAAGCGATGGCCAGCGCCCTCAAGACACGCGCCAATTCGGCGGGCGCTCTCCTGCGTCAATGGCGAGACATTCGCGGCAAGACGCAGCTCGACCTGTCGTTCGACGCCGGTGTTTCGCAGAAGCACATCAGTTTCGTCGAGAGCGGCCGCAGCGTTCCGAGCCGCCAGATGCTGCTCGATCTTGCGCGAGCCCTCGACGTCCCGCTGCGTGAGCGAAACGAGCTGCTGCTGGCCGCCGGCTACGCGCCGTCCTATGCTGATCCAGCGCTCGACACGCCGGCGATGACGAGCATCAACCATGCTCTGCGACGCATGCTGCGTCAGCACGAGCCGTTTCCCGCCATCGTCATGGACCGATATTGGAACGTGCTGATGACCAACGAGGCTGCGCCGCTTCTGTTCAATTGCTTCGTCGACATGTCGGCGCGGCCGACGCCACGAAACCTGCTGCATCTCATGTTCGATCCGGACGGCATGCGTCCCTTCGTCGCGAACTGGCCGCAGGCCGCCCGCGGATTGCTCGCACGGGTGAATCGCGAGGCGGTCGGGCACGTCGTCGATATCAGGACGAAGGCGCTGCTGGAGGAATTGTCGCAGTATCCCGGGGTGAAGCCGGAATGGCGTGCGCCTTCGGCCTCCGATGCGATGCCGATGATCCCGCTGTCCTTCGTCAAGGACGGTGTGACGCTGGACTATTTCTCCTTGATCACGACGGTCGGAACGCCGCAGACGGTCACTGCAGAGGAACTACGGCTCGAGTGCATGTTCCCCGCCAACGAGGCGACCGAAGCCGAGCACGGCAGGTTTTTGGGCGCGCACGCCGGTTGAGGGGGCGTCGCCGCGAGTCCACCTGATCGCTATGTGCTAGGCTCTATCCGCATCGTCATTGCGAGTGCAGCGAAGCAATCCAGAATCCCTCCGCGGTAAGACTCTGGATTGCTCACATGGGGATTTGGTGTGTCAAGGCGGATGTTCCGCTTTTTGTTTGATTGCTGCCAGCTTTTCGTCCCGACCGCTGGGTCTTT
>NZ_JBEPQT010000053.1:0-16596 GCF_040547985.1 Bradyrhizobium sp. LB14.3 | reverse complement strand
AGACGGCACTCGCGATGGTCTTCAAACTGCTCGAGGCCGCGCAGAGAAGCTGGCGTCGTCTCGATGGCCACAACCAGTTGCCAAAACTCGTTGTCGGTGTGACATTCAATGATGGGATCGAGGTCATCGCCAAGCCGACCGACCGTCAGCCCATAACCGCCGCCGCCTGACCGGCTCCGGCCGTCACCAAAATTTGGCGATAGCTCACGGAAGTCCGCCACGCTCGACTAATAAGGCGCGAAACTTGCCCCATCGGGTCACATGCTCATCCTCAAGCCACGCACACTGAGTCTGCTGTCCAAGTGCGAGCGTCGTTCTCCCGGACAAGCCTCATCATTTCCACCTTCGCGATGTTCTACCTCGCCCACCGGGCGTTGACCGTCTGAAAGCGGGTTCTCCCGATTCTCGGAACGAGGTATCTGCATTAAGTCGTCATGCGCTCGTCTATTGGTGTTGCCATCTCGTAGTCCGCCTGCCTCATGCCGCGAGCGACAGCTTCCGTTCCTTGTAGTCTCGCCCCCGACAATCGATAATCCTTAGTAACTCCGCTGTCCCGTTGCGCCCCTTGGCCGACGCGATGCCGAGTTCGGCCAGGTGCCCGCGCAGTGCATTGCTCAACATTGGTAGGCTGGCGCACCAGCGATTGTCGGGTCCGGTGCAGCATCAAAACGGCTGCTGCTCGTCGTCTCTTGACCGGGACAAAACGCATCGACGGCTGCGTCACAGCCTCACAGATTGCAGCCGCATCATTCGCATCGTTCTTACTGCGGTTGAGGTAGGCCTTCACATAGCTCGGAGGTATCAGTCTGACCGTATGTCCAAGCGCCTGAGTTCGAGGCCCCAATGATGCGCTGACGGTCGTGCTTCGATCCCAACCAAACAACGTGGCTGCTGGCAAAAATACTCCAGCACCGGCCCGACTTACCCGCTTCATCCAGGACCGCGCGCGTGACATCGATCCGATGCACCTGGAACAGCGACTTCGCCAAATCCAGACCAATCGTGCTAACCTCGCCCATGGACGGCTCCCTCAACGGGCAGATCACGCTTCCCAGCACGCCCGGCATGTTCCGGCGGTACCAACTTGGTCGGCTTGGCGATGTCAGGCGTGCTGAGCAACATCGCCGATGTCCCGACTGGTCACAAGTATGAACTGCAGATGAGGCAGTGACGACCATCTTCGAGACCGGCCGGTCCAGTGGCCCGCCGCAGCCTTGAGCAGCGGCATGCCATCGAGCGCCGGTTCGTCGGGCTCGACCAGATACGTCAGCAAGGCGCCAGGTGCATTGCGTTTGATTTTAGCCAGATCAGCGCGGCGGTGGTGACGATTACTCACAGTGATACCTCGTCGTCTCCCGCAATCGTTTCTGTCACCCAGTTTGTCGTCCTAGCAAGCCATCTGGTGGTGCCTTGCGGGGTGGGCGTGGCGCGCGGCGGTGCATCATGCTAACGCTAGCTGGAACGCCAAACGCTCGCGGCATACGCGCGTTCTGCACGCCCCCGGACAGAACCGCGAGCGGGAGCGCTGCAGCGTTTAAGCCCTGCCGCACTGCTCGCACGTCCTGCACCGTTCCGGAGGACTCTCGCCCTCGTCACGAACGTGGAAGACACGGCGGCTCGTGTGTCGGGCATCGAACCTGAACTCACGACGACGCTCCGGCAAAACACTCAGACGCTGGGATAACCGTTGCCGAGCGCAAACAGCTCACCCGTGTTCGGATCGAGCCGATAGGCCGAGGCGTCGATCGTAACCCGTCGACGACCACGCTCGCAATTGCCGCCACCGGGGTCCGGTCAAGAACAAGCTTCTCCGGCGCGACGTCATACTGCTCGTGCCAAAAGGTCTCGACCGCGGTCTCCCGCACCAGGCGGAAGCCCAGCGCGGCCTCGATGTCGTCTGAGGCCTCCTCAATCTTCTCCTGAAGGATAGGGTCGCTGGTCGTGGTCCCGCTCGGAATGCCGAGTTCCAATTTCACCCGTTCCAGCGTGGTCAGCGCGGTATCTGACGCGGGCGATGCCACTGTGACGATCGATCTCATGCGGCCTCTGGGTGGTTAATCGACGAGCAGCGGTGGGCTGACGTGTGACTGCTGGCTCGCCTCGATTCAGAACGGCACAGCCGGGGTCAAAATCTCAAACAAGGTAAATGCCGCCAAGCCCAACCGCTCGGCGCCGAGAGGGAGCGGCTTGCGTCAACATCCGGGAATTCTGCGGCCGACACGCGGCTTGGAACGACTTCCCGATTGCAAAGTTTTCCCGTTGCCCTTTGCCAGCGGGTGGCTGCCTTTCCCAAGGGGCAGCCTCAAGACAGCCCCAGCTTCACCGCCCTGAAGCTGGGGTCCTTTTGCTCTCTCAATGGTCTCGGACCGCACTGACCGAAGCAGCCACCCTGCGGCAATTAGCCTGACGTATTGAAATCCGATATTTACCCATGATAGTTTTCACTTTTACGCTCGCGCTATTTGCTCTGAAGCCGTCCTGATAGTGCTTTTTGTGCTGGGGAGGACATTATGCGAAGCTCTCGCCCAATCTTCTGTGCCCAACGACTTAGTGAACTCATTTCTCAGCTCTCAGAGTTGGAAGATCTTCGAGATCTGGTCGAAGAAGCTGAGCGAAGCGCCCGAGGTGTGCCTCCACTACGCTTGACACATCCTCCATCGCCCGGCGTTCGACGTGGTGAACGGGTCGCTTTGTCTGTTCGCCTCCGTCGCCACGCGCCACTAAGGGGAATGCAGGAGCTATCAGCTCCCCCTGACAACGACAACCAAGTCGATTGGGCTTTGCCGGAGCCATTCCCCGACGGATGGTGGGCTTCCTCCTAAGCCTCTCGAAACGCTGGCTTGACCAAGAGATCGATCGAATGCTGGTGGACTACCCACCGGACACCTGACAGCCCTGTCGGACTATTCTTATCGTGGCCGTAGCCCATGCAACAGAAGGGCCGTTCGCTAGTGGACGAATTCGCGATGCTTCTCGCCGAGCTGGACCGGTGCAAGGCGGAATTTCAGCACCTGCAGAACGAACTCAATCTTGCGACCGGCGCCGGGCCGACCGACATAGTAGCGCTTCAACACGCGGCCCGCCGGATGAGCGGCATCGCAGCCCGCCTCGAGGCTTTGACGCGCGCGATCTCGAAAGGTACGGCCAGCGGAGTACATTGAGCACTCCCCTCCCTTCCCTTGAAGAGAGCGAGCCGACATCCCTGAGGGAATGGACGTGACAAACCCTCTATCGCTGGTAGTGTTCATCCATCATGGTAGCCGAGCGGGGAAGTTAAATGCCCGCACCAATCGAAGGCCTTTTTTCATTTTTCGCTTTGGTGGCCCTCATCGCTGGGGGGTATTCCTTTTTGCCGTTGTTGCTTATGTCCTTAATCACACCAATATTGTTGGCCTGGCGATCAATGCTGGGCTAGGAATATGGGCGATTGTGACCTGGCCGCATGATTCCGGCGCATTGCCTTCTGTGCTTTTGCGATTGGCGGGTTCAATCTCTATTCAATGTTGTCGGAATAAACTTCTCTTCTTCGTTCCGGTCGAATCGAAGCCTTCGACATGGCGGGTCTCGGGCGACCCGCAACGGCTCGAAGATTGTGATTGCAGAATAAGACTTCTCCCGGTGCTGAGATGACTTCGCTCGACCAACGACGTGATGAGGATGGCGGTCATGGAATTTTGCGCCCCTCTGGAGGTTCAGTGACTTGAAGGGAGTGAGAAGGCGACCTACGAACGCCACTACGGGGCTATGACCCGAATCGGGAAGAATAGCGCCACAATCACGAGACAAACGCCAAGTCCAGAGATCGCAAGGTTCATCGCAATCCAAAACTGATTCAGACGTAGAACACTCAGTTTCGGAAATTCTCGCGTGTTGTCATCATCCGCGATCCGTCTGATGCTTCTCAGAGGTGACCCTGGAAGCAGCGCATCATAGGCATCACGATAGCCCCGTGCGCGCCGCGTGTGTAGCTGTATCCGCTCGTATTGCTTCGCGGAAAACACTGCTCCGAACATGCCGAGCAGAACGAGTAGCAGTGCAGGCGGCAGGTCCAAAGGACTCAGCGTCTTGTCCGAAGTCATGAAGGCGATGACTGCGCCCGAAATGCCTATGAATGTAGATGCTACCGCCGCTCGTTGCGTCTCGTGATGACGCGCTTGGATCGAATTCTCTGAGTACATTTTCCAATGCGCATCGCGCAAAGTGGAGTCGTGTTCATCAGGCACTGGACCCTCCCGGCGTAGGAGCGAGTTTCCCAACAAATAAACGGCAATTAATGCTTTAGACCACAACATTAGCAGAAATACCACAGGCTGATAGGCAGTCCCTATGTGCTCACCCCTGAAGGGAGTCTAGCCGAAAATCTGCGCCGGAATAGCGCCGCTGTTATTGGGGTCCACCCGTATACTTGTCAACCGTCGACATGAGCGGCTTCGAGGTCGACAGATTGAACATCAGCCCGAACCGACCATCGGGACCAGTCTTGTCCGGCTCGTCGATCAGCTCGTAGAGATCGATCCACTCGATGAACGAATACTGAGAGAACTTCGCCAGCATCGCATCCAGGTTTGAGTTGCAGGCCGACATCGACGCAGACGTCGAGGTGTTGACGAACGTTGAGTCGTAGATCTCGGCGCCGTTCATCTCATTGATGGCGACTGGAACGCCGTAGCTCGACAGCTTTGTGAACAGGTTGAAATTGGGACGAACTCCGCCCCAGTAGTTCGTCGGGTCCACGCCGGCATGCTCGTAATAGTGATAGCCGAGCACATCGACCTTGACGCCATTCGCCTTCATGAAGTCGATGTAGCCGAACATCGTCGATGTGGTGCCGACGATGCGCCCAAGGTTTCTGCCGGTGTCGCGGCGTACCTGCTCGATCGCGTCCGACATTCCCCGCAAGAGATTGGCGAAGTCGGCCATCGACGGATATGCAGCGAACTCGGCAGAGGTCCACCCCTTGCCGAACAACGGAGAGCCGTTGGCATCACGGACCGTCAGATTGATCTCATTACCAAGTTCCCAGTCGCCGACTGAAGATGCGAACTGGCGAACAAACGCCAGGGTCCGATTGTAGCCCTGGGAGTAGATCGCAGCAGCTTCGCCGGCAGGATACTTGCCGGCATCGGTCTTGTCGCCCCACATTAGCGGAAGCGCCAGAACAGGTTCAAGAGTGACGCCATAGTTGGCGGCAAGGCCCACGATCGAGGTGAAGCGCGTCGCTACCCATGGATCAGTGTCAGCCGCCAGAGGACTGGTCAGGCGGTATCGCTTGAGTTTATGTGCGGCGAGCGTCTTGAAGACGTCCTCGTCATTGATCTGGCGGTACGCCCCCGAGGCGAACATGGAGTGGCCATTGACGCCGATTTGAACTGTCAATTCTGTTCCTTGATTGCGCGAGAAAAGAAGAGGATGCCGTTTGCAGCAGATCTGATTTCGGGCGCGGCGGGGTAAAGGAGGAGAAACCCCCGCCGCAGTCAGGCCGTAGCAGTCGGCCGGCGCTCTGTGTCGCCGCTCTCTGTTCTGTACTCCGAGTATGGTTGTATTTTGGCCAACTGCCAACCTTCAAGGCATTTTCCGGCGCGAGGTCCGCCACAGGATCGAGCTTCAGCACAGCTCGACGAGCATTTACAGAAGCAAGCAGATCAGTTTTGTTTGGAGTGGCAATGCCGAGATGGTGAAAGAAATCGGACTTGGTCCGCCGATCCTCCACCTCGGCCCTTCCGTGGTCGCGTTTTGCATCGTTGGCGACGCGTTGGAGTGAGACCCGCAGCTTTTCGAGCTGATCAAGGCGCAGCAGCTCTTGGACGTATTGTGATCGTTTGCCTGCAGGAACGAGAATATATTTGATGATTTCTCGGCGAGACAGGGCAAACTCAGGATGGGTTTCGAGCTGCGCCAGAAGCGCCCTGGTTTCAGCACTGCTCGGCTTGAGTACCGCGGCGCCTGGATTCTTGACGCTCCGCTCGATTATGAAGCTCTTTTTGAGAGCGGGCGCATAGACCTGCAGGCGAACGAGCGCGGTTTCGGGCTTTTTGCTCGCGTCGACGTGTGGAGCGTGCGCCTTGACACTCAGCTCCGCCGTGCCCGCGCCGCCGAGACGAGTGATGTTTCCGGTGAGGGCAAATTCGATCGCATCCACGATGCCGCTCTTGCCAGTACCGTTCGGCCCCGCAATGCCAAAACTCCTTCGGCCCAACGAGCGCTTGAGATGACGAACTCCACGGAACTCGACAATTTCGATTTCTTCAATCTGGATCATTGCTCGGCTCAGCAGCGCTGAAAATGGCCGCCGGTAGGCTCTCGGCGTCCAATCGATGATCCGCCAGTGCCTTTCGCAGCGCGGACAAAGACGTCCGCGAAAGGGTTTTCTAGTCCTCGAGCTTTTTGAAGAAGGCATCGACAACGGATGAGACGGTAGATGAAAAGGGAAGATCGTCAGCGGCCATATGGTTGCTATTCCTGAGCTGGCCACCTGCTTCTGTGCGGCAGCGTCAATCGCGAGACGTCTCGACAAACAGCGGTTCCGGACTTGGTCCTAATGTTGTGCACAATGCGCCGCTAATGGCTTACGTTACCACCCCTGCAAAGCCGCCCAGAACGCTTCGCCAAATGAATTGAGATTAGAACTGAGCCACCCATCTGGCACAATGAAGCCGACTTGAAAGCGATGCCTGAAAATCAATCAAGCCGACCGATCGACCATCGTAAAACTCTGCCAGTGACCTCGGCCGGAGCTTGACTGAACTGCGTCAGCGAGCACACCGCGGAGGCCAAGCCGACGCGAACGAAGCAAAGAACGCTGCCCTCAAGCTTGACATATTTTCCTGCCCCAGACCCGTGGCGGGGCTCGTTTTACCCGCCACGGCAGCTGCGAACTAGGCTAGGCGGCCGCAATGTTCGCAGCGCGGCCGCCCTCCGGTGCCCGAGGCGAGATTCTGCCGTTCGATGTTATTGCCCTCGGTACACTTGTCGTTGTCGTGATAGACGCTTCGCGCACCAGGTTTCGTTGAATGAAATGGTGAAACTTTCGACATAAATCGGTCCCCGACGGAGAGATGGGTGCATTTGTTCGTATGTGGTAGCAAACATGGGGGGTTGAATTAGTGCAATGACTCTCGAGCCAGCGCTTAAATCTGGCGCTCCATGGAATTTTTCGACGAATTTCACCATGGATGACAGCAGACCGGCCCTTGCGGGACGCAGATCGAGCTTGAGTTATGTCAGTTATTGCGACGCCCCACGGCGCCAGCAAAATCAAGATAGACTGCCTCACCGACCTGCACACGACGAAGGTGCTGCCGGTATGCACCGGGGAGCCCGATATTTCCTCGCACGATTGTGGGACTGGCGCGCCAAAGACGATGGCAGCGATCAGCTTTGTCGATCGGCAGTTGCGCCGCGCGCTCGATTGATGGGAGGCTGAGGACGTCTCCCTTGGCGTGCACCTGATCGCCGCCTCTCATGGACATGTGACGGTGCATGCGCGGGCCGATCTATTTGAGACGCTCGAGGCTGCCGGGCTGCGGCCCGGCACCGGCGGCCGGGATCGATGCCACGTCATACCTGGCCAAGTCGGAGCAATTTACCTCGCCGAGCCATCGGACGCCGTTATCCGCCGCACAGTAGGATCGATGATCGAGCGGCCCTGGTGTGGTCCGGTGTTTACGCGGGTGGCGCGGCCTATGGCATTGCGGCGGCAGCTTTGCCCGCCATTTGGTGTTCGCCGACCATGCCCGATCGGGCGGACATTCTGTTCTCGTTCCGGTCGGATGGTCTCGATCCATTTGGCCTTATGGGCCGCACCTGGAGTGCGGATGGGGCGGTCGGCTTCGGAGTGCACGGCGGGTGGCATGCCAACGAGATGTCGTGGGTCGGCATTTTGGCGGGCCCGCTGATCGAAAGACGTTTTCCTCTCGCAAGTTCCCTGAGACATTTGCCACATTGCGCCGACAGTGCTCGGCCTTCTGGCCTTTCGCGACGGGCAACGATGACCGGTCGTGCGCTCGCAGAGGTCTTTATCGATGATGGACAGGACGTACCTCGTACATTGAAAAGATATGCGAGACCAGCAGCGGAAGGAGAGGATTGCGGCGTCGGGCCGAATTTGAGGCCAGATTACGTCCAGGAACGCTGAAGTCAGGAAGGCTTGAGAGGCAAGATCTGGGTTGCCGGCGGGGGGCGCCGCAGGCGTTGGCGCCAGCAGGGTCTCCACTTGTCTGAGCATCTCGGCGGAGGTGGCGATGCAAGGGAAGTGGCCGGAGAGCGTCACTTGTCCGAGCTTTCGAGCTTTATGGTTCAGCAGGCGCCTTGCCCCCGCCGAGTTGGAAGCGAGGACTGAGAGGGTCCTGCCGTTCGCCGCGAGGATCTCACCAAGTGATGGCACACCGAGTAAATGGCCCTCGTTTGCGGCATCAAGGTGCTCGATCAGGCGCGCGTCGCTCGTGTCGACAGAGCGCGGTATGGGCGACTGCCTGTCGAGATATTGTTCTCAATGATGCCGTGGCGATCCGGCGTCGCGCCAGTGGCGAGGCTCGTGAGCGCTATTCGTGTTTCACTGGGCTAGACGGTGCGCTGCTGGCCAGCACCGCACCGCGGCGCTGCAGCTTGACCAGATTCGGCGTCAATGATGGTTTGACGAGATCGGGTCAAAGCCCATCGAACAGCACGATGAGAACCCGATTCCGGTTCGGTCGGTCGAACATGTAAAGCTTTCGTCTAGCTGGAACGTAGCGGACTGGGAGCGACCCGGACTACCCGGACTTGGCTGGCGCAGCCCAGCGCCATCGACTTGGAGCCGAGGCCGATCGCTAACGCGAGCGCAATGCGGGTATGGCGCCCCCAGCCATGCTGACCAAAGCCCGGCCACCGCGATGGCCGCTGCCGAGCCGGGATTAGCGGCGTGCGAGCGCCAGCAACTCTCCTCAGCTCTAGAGATCCGCCCGGCTTGCCTTGAACGGAGGCTGCGGCGTCAGTGGTTTGGTCTGATCATGATCGCCTGATGCACCTCTGCGGGCACGACGCGAAGCCACGGAATTCATCACAGGCCCCGAGGATCGCCCAAATTCGGCGAGGACGTCAGGTAGGATGTCCAGCAAGCCGTCGATAGCATGGCCTCGCAAGCAAGGGTAGCAAATGCCGCGTCCAGGAGAACCTGCTCGGCGCCCTAGCCGATCCTGATCTGGTCGACGTCGCGATTGAGCCAGGAAGCGTGACCGATGCTGCCGGCGGATCGTTCGCGTGGCGGCTTGATTCCTGCGAATGGGATGCATCTCGTGTGCTTGGCATTTCACAGCTGCGGCGCTCGCAGACACCGGTCAGCGTCTCGAAAATTGATATGCCCTGACTAAGCGTGATCGTATCGACGCCGGGTGCGCGCCGCTGGGCTGCTCGATTTGCCGGCGTTGCTCTCGAAGGGAGAGGGACCCGTTGAGCCATTCTGGCAGGAGTGACAAGTTGGAAAGCCTGCAAATCGCCAGGGATGCCTTGAGGACTCCTACTTGCACTCAAACGAGCTAACCACTTTGGCTATCGTTTTTGAAATGAAATGATCGAAAACTATGATGCTACTCGAGTTACTATCTCTTGTTATGTTATCCCTGCAGTCGCGCCGTGACGCGAAACCTTCAATTTTCAGTTCGACTTGCGATCGCCCCGGTCACAACCGCACGGGCAAGCACCCCGGAATATCGTCGCCGCTTTGCATCAGTGATGCGCGCGCATCAGAAAGGGCGACTTGCTAAGTGGCGGAACCGAAGCACGAGGATCGCCGCATAGATTGTGAATCCGGTCGACAAGCCAATCCATATACCGACGGCGCCCAAACCGATCTTCAGACTGAGCCAATAGCTGAGGGAAAAGCCGATCGGCCACCAAGCAATAGTCGCAAACAGCAGCGGCACCCGCGTGTCCTTCAGCCCGCGCAGGCCGCCTGCCGTAATGCACTGGGCTGCGTCAGTGATAAAGAGGGTTGCGCCGACGATGAGGAGCTTTGCAGCGAGGCTGATCGTTGCCTCCGAATCGCGGGGCGCTCTGCCCAGAAACAGCTCCACGATCTCAAAACGCACGGTGATCAACGTAAGCGTTAGCGTTGTAGCTATGACCATACCGAGCAACATCGCCGCCAGATTCGCCCGCTTGACGCCTGCACGGTCGTCGCGGCCGGCGGCATGGCCAACGCGCACGGCAGCGGCCGCCCCAATGCCGAGATAAATCATAAAGAGGGCCGAGGAAACCTGAACAACAATCTGGTGAGCGGCCAGTGCGCTGTTGCTGATCAAGCCCGCAAGGAGCGACGTGGCTCCAAATAGTCCCGACTCGATCAATGAAGCGATGGAGATCGGCGTCCCAAATGCGATGAGCTGCCGCATTGCGCGCCAATCGAAACGCCAGAGATCCGCAAGCACATGGTACTCACGGAACGGCCGGCGCAGTGCAGCGAACCACAAGCCCGCCAAAAACATGCCGCAGTTGACCAGCGTGGTCGCAAGACCTGCCCCGAACAGCTCCAACCGGGGCAGCCCAAGCTTCCCATAGGCCAGAATATAGACCAACAACGCATTGAGGGGGATGGCAGGTAGCGTAATCCAGAAGACTGGCTGTGGCCGATTGACCCCACCCATGAAACTGCGGATAGCCAAAAACGCCAGTGCCGGAGCCGTGCCGAGGGCTAATCCGAAGAGGTATTGCTGGGCGAGCTGCGCCACATCTGGGGTCTGGCCCAAGGCAAGCAGTATTTGCTCTGCTCGCAGCGCCACAGCAATGATCGGGAATGTCAGGATCAGGGCCAGCCATAGGCCCATGCGCAGTGAGCGCTGTACCGCGCCTAGATTATTTTCCCCAAACGCCCGCGCCGCCAAAGGCGCGATGGCACTTAGTAGTCCCACGCCGAATGTGACGCTAATGAGATAGAGCCGGCCTGCCAGCGCTGCCGCGGCGAGCGCCTCAGCGCTGATACGCCCGATGAAGGCAAGATCAGTCGTCATCATCGCAACCTGCGCAACCTGCGTCAGCACCATTGGCAACGCGAGCTTCGCGGTTTCGCCGAGCTCGATAGAGAAGCGACGGATAGCCGCCCGTCTCGTCCCTTCTGGTCGCGCGATTAATGCCGGCTTTGTCTTGGCTATCTTGTCCATATCATCAGGCCGCCGTTTGCGTCGGCGAACGAAATACCGCTTCTTTCACGGGAGTATTACGTTCTGGCGTGAATTCGCGGTCAGCCTGCGATGCTGCTCGCGGGCAGCCTCGTGCGACCACACGTTTAGACGCAAAAACGGACCACGGCTTGGCCGCTGGGCTTCGACCAGCGCGGCGCCGATTTTCGCGTGCGATAAGCGCCAAGGAGAGGTTGCAAATGCCGCGCCAGAATTGGCCAATCACCGCAATCGTGCAATGGTAACGGCGCGCATCGGGATGGAGCCAGGTCGATCATGGAGGCGATTCATGCGCAGGCCACTGCGCTGATGCCAAAGATTGGAGGCCCGAAGTCGGACCCGATCCATGCCACGAAAAGAGTTATCATCCCGCAAGCCATCCCTGCACTCCTGACCAATCGATGGGATCTCGCTCTTCAAAGCCCATCTCACTCTTCAAAGCCGCTGCCAACTGCGACGAATTGAATAGATGCTCGCTCTTCTCCAAGCGGACTTGTCGGGAGATCGACAGCACGTCGCAAATAAGACAATCGGCATCGCCTGCTCACCGGCGAAAGGGCGGCGATGCGACCACATGGCGAGCGTGATTTCATCCGTTAGGAGGACCTAGCGGGATTGACTCGTTTGCTCGACAGGATCACAGATATCGATATGCAATCACATTGATGAGCTGCGTGGCCTCGATCCCAGTCTTGGCACCTTGGAAAATGAAGTGCTCTCGACATTGGTGGCACAAGTTAGGAAGCCATAGACGTCGATCGTGACTTCCCCTTCCTGGGCCTTGCGCAGGGTTGTCCAGGAAAGGCTGCATATGAATGCGGTACTGTGCTGCCTCGTTAGCCTTATCCGGCAAGGTTTTCGTTTGAAAGCGCTGATGTGCGCTACCCGGCCGTGGCTAGCGCCGGTATCGTCGGGAGTTCCTTGAATCTTTGCGTGCGCATGTGAGCTTTCAGCTGTCGATACTGAAGATACTTGCCGGCCAGCCGGGCGGCCGAGCCGCTGTTGAAGTCGTCAAACAGCACTTGGCCATCTTTTACACCAGCGGACCCGAGTGGGCAGCGCGCATGAAGCGCATCGCGAGCCGCGAGCCGAACCTCGATATCTTCGGACAAAAGCTCATCGACCGCGAGGTGGGATACTGGACCATCACTGAGGAGGGATGGAAGGTCCTTGAGGCCCTTGAGAAGCTCGATCGATGTGTGGCGCAAGGCCAGCCCGAGGCACAGGCCGATGAGCCAGCTGGCGATGAGCGACCGCCATTGCCGGCTGCGCCGCCACGACCGATCGCCCGCAGAAACCGTCCTGGGCGTAAACGGTTGTAGACGCGTGATGGGCGCTCAACGCGAGGGGTCGCGCGGACGTCCTTATGGTCAGGCAGTTCTTCGATTAGATCGCGGAACTTCAGTTTGGAAATAATGCAATGGCATTGGGGACTGTGAAGTGGTTCAACGCGGTCAAGAGATACGGCTTCACGAGCCAGGAAGACGGGGGAGCTGGCATCTTCGTTCACATCAGCGCGGTCGAGAAGGCCGGCTACACCAATCTCGCGGAAGGCGTTCGGGTCAGCTACGAGCTGATGGCTCGTCGTTCGGGCAAGACGAGCGCCGAAAATCTGCGCATCGGCTGATCGGCTTGCCCTCAGGAATCTGCCAAGCTTTGGGGTTTCTGAATTAGCTTCTGGCTTGCGCGAGAAGCATCGACTCAGCAAATCTCCCGGCCTGAGGCCGTTTCGTGTCCGACGCACGATCAGCGGTGCGCATCGGAGCGCCGTGCGAGGCGCTTATCGGGATCGCATTCTCAAGCGGATATTGCAGCGAGGGATGCGACAAATCTCTCGGCTGCTTCAAGCGCGAACACTGGATCCGCTGGTTCACTCGGTCGGACGAGCGAAGATCGATTTTACCGTATAGGCAGATCGGTAGCTCCCGGTTGGTGTCCAAGCGCCGGTCCGGGCCGCCCTTACGATTAACCTAGCGCCAAGTCTGGTCTACGACAGTCGCGTCGGCGGGCGGCGTCTCTTCCTCGATAAAGCGAGCGCTTCGAAACATGAATTCAACCTCTTCGTAGCCGAACCCGGCAACGATCTTGCCGGCCATAACCAGGATCGCGTCAGGTGTCAGATAGAACGTCTCTTTTCCGAGTCCGCTCGCTGGCGAGCAGGCCGTTCACGCGCGCGGAAAGCTTGGGAATGATGCGCTATTCGATGCCATCGAACGGGGGGGGGCGACCGCCCCAATACGAATCGTGGGCAGCCAGCGAGACACGAATATCGAGCTTGTGGTCGACGAGCTTGTAAGGACCGCTTCCAACAGGGGCTGTGGTCGTCCACCGCTCCCACGAGCCCGCCGCCACCGAAGGCGCGCTGACTGACGATCTCCGATCCCAAGCAGCCAGACGCTGCTCGAGGAGCGCGTCGCCGCCCTTGGCATGCACAATGACGGTAAAAGGGTCAACGATTTCGACTTTCTCGAGCCGATCAAGCGACTGAAGCGCCTCGGAAATTCCGCTGCGTCCAGGTCCCAGCAGGTGGTCAGGACCAAGACTAAAGGCGACGTCTTCGGCCGTCAAAGACGTTCTGTCATGGAAAGCCACTCCCTTGCGCAAGAACAGCCGCAGTGACTGCGCATTGATCCGCTCCGAACGCTCGGTCAAGCCGGGCCGTAGCGCCATATCATGGGCATGGTCGAAGGTGATCAGCGTTTCGAAACGCTGCGGCATGGTCCGGCGATGGCAGTATCGGTCGCGATGACCGGGTCTAACGATCGCGGAAATCCGGACATGGCGACCTTGAGGCGGCGACGCGTCAATGTCTCAGGCTCACCTTCCGCAGCACCGCGCCTGTGCTGGCCAACACGCTTGCCGCAACCGCGCCTGCGATGGCTTGCCGTCACATCAGTTCGATATGGGTCATCCCTCCCTCCGGTTCCACTTCTATTCCTACGGATGCCACGCCCGCGAATTCTTAGATCGGCACTGACATTGGCACTACCGAAATTGGGCGCTTGTGTCATCAGGCATATTCGCGATTGTGTGCGACCTTAAAACCTGAACTGCTACGGCAGGACGAGATTAAATCGAATAAGTCGATGTAAGCTTGCGAAGATGCGATAGTTGGCACTTCTAACGCAGGCTGATGAGAGGGAAAGCGAAGACGCAACGCACTGCGAACGGCCCAACAGAGCCGCACGAAGAAGCGATACAGTTATCGTAATCTTCGATGATTTTATCCAATGCCGCGATCACCCGGTTAGTTTGGTCGTTCGCGTTCGGATAGATCGCCACGAAACCGCTCATTCGAACTCGAAGGATATTGTGTCTTGTCTCTCGTTTCAGAACGGCTCAAGCTCGTCCGTCCCTCTCAAACCAAGGTCATGACGGCCCGCGCCGCCGAGCTGCGCGATCAGGGCGCCGATGTGATTCCGCTCAGCCAGGGTGAGCCGGATTTCGACACGCCGTCCGCTATCTGTGAAGCTGGCATCCGAGCCATCCGCGACGGGAAGACGAGATATACGGCGGTCGCCGGAATCAAGCCACTGCGGGCAGCGATCGGCGAGAGCCTCCGTCGCGATCATGGCCTCGATTACGGTATTGACCAGATCACGGTGGCCTGCGGCGCCAAGCAGGTCGTGTTCAACGCACTATTTGCCAGCCTCGATCCGGGCGACGAGGTTATGATCCCAACGCCATGCTGGGTCTCCTATCCCGACATGGTGGCGCTGGCTGGCGGCAAGCCGGTGCTCGTCGCCTGCAGCGAACTCGATGGCTTTAAGCTCCGCCCCCGGGCGCTGGAGAAGGCGATCACGCCGTGCACCAAATGGTTGATGTTGAATTCGCCATGCATCCGACCGGCGCTGTCTACAGCCGAGGTGATTTGCTCGCGCTCGCTGCGGTGTTGCGCGAGCATGCCTATGTGCATGTGCTATCCGACGAGGTCTATGAAAAGCTCACCTACGACGCCGACTTCGCAACAATGGCCGCAGTCGCGCCGGATCTCTTTGAGCGCACCTTAACAGTCAACGGCGTGTCCAAAGCTGACGCGATGACCGGCTGGCGCGTCGGGTATGGTGCCGGACCTCTGGCGCTAATCAAGGCCATGAACCTCATCCAGGGCCAGACCTCTTCGCACACCAGCTCGATTTCTCAACATGCCGCGCTCGAGGCGCTGTCAGGGAGGCGGGACCATATCAAAGAGTTCGTGCGCGCGTTTTTGGAGCGCCGCGACCTTGTTATCGCCAAGCTGAACCAGGCCAAGGGGCTTGCTTGCGTGTGCCGGACGGTGCCTTTTATGTTTTCCCCTCTTGCAAGGGGGTTATCGGCAAGCGCACGCCGGACGCCAAGCTGATCGAAACAGACAGTGACTTTGCCATGTATTTGCTCGACGCTTTCGCCGTGGCTGTCGTGCCCGGCAGCGGCTTCATGGCCTCGCCCTATATCCGGATTTCCTATGCTTCCTCGCTCGAGGACCTCAACCGCGCCTGCGACCGAATCATCGCCGCCTGCGCGACCCTGTCCTGTAAGATATTCTGATGTCCCCTGCCAAAAGCCTGCGCGCCCGCATGGCCGAGACTGGCCTGGTCCACATCATGGTCGCCCACAGCCCATTTTCGGCGATTTTCGCGGAAGAAGCCGGATTTGACGGACTGTGGGCGTCCGGCTTTGAGCTGTCTGCGCCTTTTGGGCTGCAGGACATGAGCCTCATCTCAATGACACAGCATCTCGACATGCTGCGGGCGATCGCCGGACGCACGAGGCTGCCGATCGTCGCGGAGATCGGACGGGGATTTCCTCGTCATCGCCCGCACCGAAGCCTTGATTGCCAGCCTCGGCGAAGCGGAGGCCCTGCGTCGGGCGCGCGCGCGGAGGCTGGCGCGGACATGATCCTGATCCATTCGAAAAGGACGAATCCTTCCGAGATCGAAAGCTTTTCGCGCGCCTGGACCGGAGCGGTGCCGCTGGTGATCGTGCCGAACGCCTACCCTGACCTCGAGTCGAAGCGGGTCAAAACGTTGGGCAATGTCAGCATGATGATCTTTGGCAGAGCTATCGCCCAAAGTTGGTGACGGCGGGAATCGGAAAGGCGGCATATCGTGGGGGTGCTTGACGCCTCCACTTCTCCACCGTTTCAGCCAGGAATCTTCGACGATCAACTCACAGAAGTCGCGCGTGCCCTGCTGGCCCAGGCGGTCGAGGCCGAGGTTGCAGACTTTCTAGGCCGGCATGCCGATTTGAAGACCCGGGACGGCCACCAGCGCGTGGTCCGCCACGGTCACCTGCCGGAGCGCGAGGTGATGACCGGCATCGGTCCGGTCGCCGTCCGCCAGCCGCGTGTACGCGATCGCGAAGCGGACGCTGCCGATCCTGGCCGCATCCGGTTCTCGCCGTCGATCCTGCCGCCCTACATGCGCCGGTCGAAGTCGATCGAGACGCTGCTGCCGATCCTTTACCT